>JAGQZY010000080.1 GCA_020435205.1 Bdellovibrionales bacterium
CAAACTTCTTATTGGTGGTATTCAACAGGAGCGTGTAAGTCCCACCATTAAGTGGAAGGGCTGAACCCACCTCTCCGTAAATTTTTCGGAACAAATATAAAATAAAGGCCACCACCAAAAGAGCAAAAGGAGCATAGATCCCAGCCGCCATAATGCTAAGAGCTGATACATAGAGGCAACTGGAGGTGATGTCGTTTCCACAAATGGCACTGGCTCGCCATTGCCCCAGCAGAGTATGGGGAGCTTGATGACTTTTTACCATTTCCAGGTTGTTAATATTTTTAGAGGTTCCCCATCCAGCAAAATCCCAATCACGCATAATGAATCATCCCTACTTAGTTTGATAATGAATCCAATAACTATAGACCAGCTTGCATGGGATGGGAAGCTGATATAATTGACTTCCCTAATTCTCAATTTGTGACACTTTGGCTATTGGAGCACTGTTCACCTGGGGCCGAGGAAAATTTTTGAAAACCTGAAGAGCCCGGGTATAAATATCTGTCTCAAAGGCTTTCTCGTACTTTACATCCAATACGTAGCTTTTTCCAGTCACCAAAACCACTGGCTCGCCCAATACAAGCTCTTCGCTCACAATAACTATAATAGGTTTTTTGAGGTAAACAAATCGACTGGTTGAAATAATATCCTTTAGTTTTTCACGAACTGTTTTTATGTCAACGGACCTATCAAAATAAAATTTCACAACCACCATCATATCCAAAGCTCCAGCATTACCTGAGCTTACAGCTTCTGTGATAAATTTACTGTTTGGAATTGTGACTATGCTATCGTCAAGAGTCACCAAACGCACAGCTCTCAGCCCTATGGACTGAATTTCACCATAATTTCCCTCAAAAGAAACCCGATCTCCCACCTGAAAAGGACGATCAAAAAGCAATATAAGTCCCGCAATGATAGACGCCACCAAATCTTTGAGAGACAAGCCGACAGCAACAGCAATACTGCCACCAGCAGCCAATAGCAGCTCTTTAGGAGGTCTAATAATTGTAAAAAACAGGAAGTTGACACCAAAGATATACGTAAAAAACGAAAGAACAGTTTCTACCTGGGAAATTAATAACCGACGAGCTGGAAAAACTTTTTCGATTTTATCGGCGGCGAAGCTCAATAATTTTACCACTCCGACCAAAACGAAAAGTCCAATCAAGAAAAACAAGATCTTTTGTAGGTCAAACATTTCAAAAAACTGGGCCATTTGATCGACCTGCTTGTTATCCATAGATCAAGTTCCTTCCACTCAATTGAGCGTGGACCACGTACTGAGCCTTTGGATGTATCCGCCAGCGACCCTGGTCGGTGACCTCAAGAATCATTCCATCCTCACCAAATTTGAGGGCCTGCCGAATAGTGTTTAAAGGAAGATTACAAGTGGCCTCCAGTTCAGCAAAGCTCAAGTTTTCGTGCTTAACGATGGCAGTATAGACCATCAGTGTTTCGTCACTCAAATCAGCAAGAGTTCGTGGATTGGTAAAGGCTGGAACGGTGATACGAATCACGTCACCAGATGACTTTCGAGCAGCCGAAAGCCACAGCTCCTGTGCTGTACTTGGGTTTCCGCGAGACTGGCCCCATAATAATCTAAAAAATTGAACCTCTAGCCCTGAGGAAGCCTCAAGAATATCGCCGCGATGAACGGCACTAATCACTTGATCAAAAACCAAACGAAACTTTGAAAGCCGATGTCTTTTCAAAATGAGTTCTTGGATTTCAGTATCCGTCCATGAAAGAAGCTCTAACTTTTGGCCAATAAAGTGATCATAGCCAAACAAACCATTGAGATGGCTAAGGGCTCTTTCGTTACAAGCCAAGCACCAAAAAACATTTTTTAACTGGAGAGTGGTCAATTCAATCAATTCTCTATAGGCATTAAGCCCATCAATAGAGTTTAGGTAAAGGTTATGAATATTATCAATGATTATGAGGGTCCGCTCAAGCTCATCATCAAGCTTCTCCATATCATCTGCCGACTGCAAGGGCATTCCCAGTGACTCCGACAAGAGTTTGAATAACTGTCCTTTCGTCGTCAGTTTTCCGGTGATGCTAATTTTCACAACCCTTAAACTCTCACTCAGATCCTTTTCAATAGCATTTAAAATCGTTGTTTTGCCTATGCCGTAGTTACCGTAAAGCAAAATAAGATCTTCATGGGAAGTTCCATTGCGCCAACCTTCTATAAGATTAATGCATTTCTGGAAAGGTGAGCGACTCAAAGAGATTCTGAGCTTTGGATCTAAGCTATCACTTTCCTGAAAGAGGCTCCGATACTCTTCGCTAAGAGATATCGGGGCTTGTTCATCTCCATCCGTTGCGTCCTCCAACCTCTTTTTAAAAATTTCTGAGGAAACCTTTTTGCCAAGTTCAAACTGTCCCAGCCAACGATAGCCCGACGACATAGCCATGAACACTAAGTTGCCCATGAACAGCAGTGGGAACAAAATCAGTTCAAAAATCAAGCCCCTCACATTAGCTAAACGCTTTTGCAAATTGGGCTTTAACCATAAACTGGAAAGCTCTAGAAGCTCACTTCTCCAGTGCCTAGCTTCAAGGGCCACAATCAAAAGGTTAAGATAAATAATAATATCGAAGACTAAATTGTAGATGAGGGCCTTGCAAACAACATCCACCTTAGCCTTCAAAAACCCCAACTCAACAAAAAACAACACACTCAATTTGAAAGCTGTGGCCTCTACTTTGGATTGCATATTGCGAAGTTTGTCCAAACTGCGTGAGAGAAGAACATTACCAAGAACACCGCTGAAAAGAATCAAAAAGCCACGATAGAGAACGTAAATACTGAGGTAAGGCAAGAACAAGGTGACCGGCTCAAGTAAGGTTCCCAAGAGTAGATTGTAAGAAATACGAATCGCAATAAAAGCAAAAACCCATGGTAAATACGGATTCAGGCGCCCAATAAGAAGCGCCAACCGGGTCCTATTTTTATAGTCCATTTGGGAATTAGTAAAAATTTGCCTGCGTAGATTTTCCAAGTAAGCCGAAAAAAGTCGAAAAGCCTTAAATAAAAAGAAGGGCAATAATAAAACAAAAAGTAGTAAAAGGCCTTGCTTTAAAATGGCCAGCCACCCCTCCACTCCTTGCTGACTCATGACCTTAAAATCATAAAATTTCTCTTCGAATGTGGCAACAAAGCGGTAAGGCACCACCTGAATTTCACGTGTGTAGTTTGCTAAGGTCCGATTATTAAATGTCCACACAGAATATTTATCTCGATCGATGAGCACACCCATAACCGCCGCACGCACTCGACCTGCATTTAACAGCAACTTGGCGCTCAGGTCTCGCTGTGATTTTTTTAACTCGGCGATCAGCTTTTCAGCATCGACCTTGCTATTTTTTACGGTTTCCAGTGATTTCTCAATTTCCTGTTTAAGTTGGAAGTATTTCTCTCCATCCAATTCCACCGAAGAGGGGCGAGTAGGAGGTGGATCGATATTTACCGAATCTTCAACAAAAAGACGGTGGATGGTGTCGTCGACAATCTCGCTCCAAATCTGTGAAACTTGTTCAAGGTCGATCGGCTCTAATCGATCAGGTTCTTCCTTAATTTTTCTTTCATATTTTTTTAGAACTTCCGTTTTTGCACTAATATCAGAAATTTTTTCCTGAATACGATTAACAGTATCTAACTTTTGCTGGGCAACACTCGCTTTGTATTGCTGCAAGTTGGACAAAAAATCAGCCAACGCTTTTTCTGTTTCTGTCTCGGCCTTGTTCGCTTGCTCTTTGGCCGAAGCAGCACGGCTTTCTGCTTCCTTAGCCATTTTTTCTGCCGAAGCCTTTTCATGGCTAAGATCTTCCTGCACATCTTCTTGCCTGAGGACTTGAGTTTGTAGCTCCGCAGAAATTTTGCCGTCAGTCGGCTCCTCGCCCCATAGTGAAAATGGCAGTAGAATTAACAAAATTAGATAAATTTTCATTACTAAAGAAAACTAGCACATAGGCAGGACGAGTAAATCAAAAACCTTAGAAAAGGCTTTGAGTCTACAGATTTTGGGACTTGGCATCAAGCAAAGGGAGCTCTTTTACAAAAGAGCGAAGCCCAATAGAACCATCACCATATATTGGCCGATGGTAGCCGCACCAGCATAATCTTTGGCCATGCGCTGCCCAAACAGAAGCATCAGGAGGTTAACCCCGCAAATTGTTAGGGCACAACTGACAGCACTCTTGTCATCCTTTAATAAAGCCACCATAGCCCAAATACAGGCGAGTCCACTAATAAACTCTACAATTGTCAGTATCCCCAACATCAATTTGACCTGGCCAGCTAAGGCCGAGCTTTTAAAGTGTCCATTCAGCCAACCCAGGTTCCCCTTCCAGTCGATCACTTTATCAATCCCTGATTGCAAAAAGGTGATGGCAAAAAAAGCCATGATTAAATAATGGGGGGCCATGTTGGCATTGGATGAGTTTAAAAAGTCCATACAAGGTTTCCTTTAATCTGTATCAAAAAAACTATCCCAAGGCTTTTTCGTGTTGTCAAAGCCTGTCAGCCTCTACCCTGGGGCGGCTTAGGCCATGCTCCTTGACTGGGGACGGAGTTTGATAGATTTTGGCTAGAGATGTCATAAAGGGGGGATTCATGACAAAGCTCATAGCTATTTTTCTTTCTTCGCTTATTTTTTCTAACGTTGCCTATGCAGACTCTTTTGGCTCCTACGCTTGTGTCGACGGCTATTTATTTTTTTCCGATGGCACATCCAAGTATGTCGGCGATAATGACTGTGCAACGGCAAAACTGGGCCTTGGCTTTGCCTGCGTTGATGGCTACCTCTACTTGCCAAGCGGGAAAGCCAAGTATGTAGGCTCTGCGGATTGTCGGACCGCTAAAATTGGTAATGGCTTTGCCTGCGTTGATGGTTACCTTTACTTTCCTAACGGTGATTCTAAATATGTCGGCAGCAATGACTGCGACACGGCGAACTTGGGACAATAGACCCCATCACAGCGACCTTATTATTTATTTTTCGACCCAGACTATCATGAGGTAGCCCATTGATTACCTCTGTGGTTTGGTCTAGAACTAAGAGGCTTGTTAAAAAGGGGGAGAAATGACTAAGGGCTCTGTAAAACTTTTTTCTTTGATATTGGGCTTCACATTGAGCGGCCATTTGGCCTCTGCCGGCTTCACCGATAGTGATGTCTCCGTTTTGTACCCCATCGCCCAAATCGCTTTTGAAGACTATTATCTCGGACTATCTGCAGCAAAAGCCAACGGAGAGCTTTTAAGTCAGAATCAATACAAAACTATTAATGATTTGGTGATCGATAACAACGGAAGTGTCAGTGGCCTTGCGGGTTATAATCGCTTCAAAGTTTTGTCGATTCGAATCGATCCATGTTCCTTTCGTCCGCAGGCTCCTTGTGAACCAGAAATTCGCCTCGTAGCACAAACTCATCACATGGTGGGTTTTAATGAAAGTGCCCTCCATTTAGTTTACCAGCTCACATCCAATGAGTTTGATCAACTGACTCGAGACTATCAAAAATTGTTGGACCTTCACCCCGTGCCCACAGCTCCGGAGTTAGGTATTCAACCTCGATTTTCAGTGGATGAAAAAAATGATTTCCAGAAAGGTTTTGAAAACTTGATTTTACAATCCATCGGCCAGAAAAACATTTATCGTGTTGCTTTGATGTCTCGCTTTGCTGACGAATGGGTTTTCATGAACTTGGATGCTGATCACAGTAGCGCAGAGCCCACACTCACTCCAGCCCCCTTCCCTCACGGTCATGGAGCAACAATGCAAATATTTCGAGGCTCTGAGTTTACCACAGACCCAAATCTTAATTCATCCGTCAACTTTGAACCCAATACAGGGTTCCCCAATATTGTTGGTGATCTCATGCGTAAACAAAGACTACTTACAGCTCAAGAGCTTGCTCTGAAAGATCCAACCACTCTGAATGCTAATGAAACTCAGTATCTTGATCGATATGAAAAGATTCACACCTTTGCTCGAGATATGATGACTGACACACAAAGGTTTAATCGCTTTAATACAGATTGCTTTAGCTGCCATGCTGGTGCACAAGCCTTAAAGTTTTCCCAGAGGTTATTTGCAGACAACTTCGCAAACCAAAGTTTTCCCTTTATTGAGGCTGCCTGGCCTAGTGTTTATAGCACCGATGAAAAACCAAATTCTATTATAGCTTTTGGCTACATTAACCAGGAGCCATCGGTGAGTGACCGCACTCGTCAAGAAAGCCAAGAGGTCGCGGACAAACTCAATAGTTTGTAAAAAGAATAAGGACTAAAGTCCATATACTTAAAATTCTAAACCCCCGATATAAGCTTATGAATCTAAATCCGTTGGATAGCCCTATCGAAACCCTTATGGGGGACCCTGAAGTTACAGAAATCATGGTCAATGATTTTGAACATATCTTTTATGAGAAAGGTGGCCGGATTAAGCTATCTAGCTTAAAATTCCATGATAAGAATAGCTACCTTTCTTTTATCAAGGAACTGATTCATAAAAATGGTCATTCAGAAAAAGATTCCTATTACTTTGACGGGGCACTTTCGGGAAAATTTAGATTTAATATCGTGATGCCACCCATGAACCCAATCGGGCCAGTACTCACTATTCGAAAATTTGCAGTCAATATGTTTGATCTTAGTACAATGGTGTCGCTAGGGACCATCACTGATAAGGTGGCTCTCTTCTTGTCTTACATCGTAAAAGCAAAAATGAATGTGATTGTATCTGGTGGCACGGGTTCGGGGAAGACCACCTTTCTCCAAGCGCTTTCCTCAGAAATTCCAGGCCATGAGAGAATTGTGACCGTTGAGGATGTGCCCGAACTTAAGCTTCATCAAAAAAACTGGGTGCAACTCAACTCAGTCCATGAGGAAAAACGGTCAGTCACCATAAAGGATTGTCTTATTAACTCATTGCGAATGCGCCCGGATCGAATTCTTGTTGGGGAATGCCGAAGAGATGAAACTTTTGAAATGCTTCAGGCCATGAACACCGGGCACGAAGGTTCGATGACTACAATTCATGCGAATAACCCTGTTGATTGCCTCACCCGAATGGAAAATCTTCTTTATGCTTCGGGTTTTGAAATTGAAAATATTTATCTGCGCAAGCAAATCGCAGAAAGCATCGATTTTATTATTCAACTCGGCCGTCTCCCTTCGGGAAAACGAGTTGTGACCTCAATTCTGGAACTTACGGGAACCGAGGGTGACGTAATCACTCGAAATGACATCTTTCAACGAGAAAAAAGCCTTCAGCTCCTTCCCACAGGCATTGTCCCTAAAAATGCCCAACACATCGAGAGTCGCTTGGGACAAAAGTTCCCCCCTGGGTTTTTCATGCGACCAACACAGAAGCTATAGTCCAATAAAATCCCTTGTAGGTGGTCTCAAACTTTTGTTTAATTGATTAATGCCATTATCGCGCTCAAACCTTCCCAGCTACCGCACGGAAAGATTAATTCTTCGCCCATGGAAAGAAGAAGATTTTGATTTTTTCGCTCAGCTAAAATCGGACCATGAAGTTATGAGATACTTCCCAAAGCTTCTGGGCCGCCAAGAAAGCAATGAAGTTGCCCATAAAATAATAAACTCAATGAATCAAAACAAATTCGGAATCTGGATGGTAGAGGAGACAAACCACCATGAACGGGTCGGCATCGTCGGACTTCAGCGAGTGAATTTTGCAGCTCACTTTACCCCAGCTGTTGAAGTGGGCTGGAAATTAGCCCGTCAACACTGGGGAAAAGGTTACGCTACTGAGGCCGCCAGAAAGTCCCTAGAGCTAGGCTTTACTGATTTTGGTCTTGAAGAGATTGTCGCTCTCACCATCCCAGAAAACCAAGCTTCACGCAAAGTCATGGAAAGACTGGGAATGACCTACAATCCAGATGAAGACTTTGAGCACCCTAAAATTGAACCTGGTAGCCGGTGCTCAAAGCATGTTATCTACCGAATTAAGAAAGACAATTTTGCTTTCTAAACTCTTCAGTCTTTAATTCTCAAGGATTTGCCGTTCCTCATCGAGATCGCGATGATTTGCCTTGTCTTCACTAAACTTTTCACCATAGCGAGCTTTAAGTTTTGCGATATTTCGCTCCATCACATCTTTGAAGTCGACCTCAAGCTCATCTGCGATAATAGCACAGTACCAAAAAATATCTCCCATTTCCTCACGAAGATTAACAGTGTCGAGCTCCTTACCATAAAATACGTGTTTTTTCAGTGCATCGAGAAACTCGCCGGCTTCCGTTGCTAAGCCGATCCCCCCGTGTAGCAATCTTTGATTTTGCACAGACTGTAGGCGCTCTCCAATTGCTGAAAAGTCTCGAGACTCTGTTTTTACGGCATTCTTGATGTAATCTATGGTTTTCATGGATCCCCCTTTAATCCAACTAGATCTAACATAGGAAATTAGCTGAGCAAATCCTTTGTGCCCCAGGCAATGCCCAGCTTTCAACCGCTGAGGATCAGACACTTAGATTTCCTTAAATGATTAAGCCTGGGTGGATGTCATCGCGCAACCAGCCGGTGAGGCTCCAGCGGTTTTTTTTTGCCAGTTCGACTTCGTGCTCAAGCCCACTATCAAAAACGACAAGGGTTCCCTGTTGAGGATGAATTTTTGAACTCTCTCCATTTCCATGATAGAGGACAAGAGTCCCACCCTCGTCAGGCAAAAGGCTAGAAAGATATAAAACAGCCGTCAGTAACCGACTGGGATTATGTTTATGCCGATCTTTATGTCGCTGATAGAGATTGCCCTCTTCATATTTGGCAAAGTGACACTCAAAACGCTTCACTGGTAAAAAAAGTTGAGAGCGGGCTAATTCGAGTAAACCTCCAAAAAGATCATCTACAATTTTATAGTAGGGTTGATCCTCTGGATCGATCCAAGCAATTTGGTCAGAACGGACTTGGCTTTGCTGATTTTTAAAGGCCCCCTTTCCAATGGAGGCCTCATGAAACAAACCCTGCATTTCCCAACCCACCGCCCACTTCAGTAGCATTTGGCTGCAGTCTTCATTTAAAAATTGGGGTTGAACCCACAAGCGATTCCTCTCCATGCCGTTGAGGAATGAATCCGTAAATGGGCTCCATAGGGAATTAAAAGGCAGATTTTTCAGGAAGCCTACCTTCAGTCAATAGCTTGTAACGAAGGGGAAAGGCTGTGCTGACGCTTCTGTAATTACGAGTTGATTTTTTTAGAGCCAAAACTTCGGACCACAATCGAGTATCGATAAAATCTTTAAGAGGCTGGTCCACTTCTGTAATGACAGCAAGGGCCTCTTTTACTTTTACATCCCACTGGTCAATAAGGTCTTGGCCCCAAGGTGTGAAGTCTTTAAAAGAACCCACGGGGACTGTAAAGGTCGTGTCGTGGTGAGTGGAAAATATCCGATAGTCATCTGTGACTTCCTCACCCTTCTGAATATCACGAACAGCAATCTCAAAACCATAACCCGTGGAAAGCGTGCTGGCCCTGTCATCGTGATTCATATATTTACCAAGATCCCAAGAGACAATGCGATTTCCCATATAGTCTTCATAGGAGTACTTCTCTACATTTTCTCGAAGAATAGGATCCACAGTTTCTAACTGTTGGTTGGAGATGACAATATCCAGTCCATCTTGAGCAAAGGTAATTGTTCCCTTAGGGATAAAGCGGTCGGCAAAAAGACCGTAGCCTTTATGATCAGAAATCCATACCACTTTTACCCAAGGAATTACCATTCCGCTATTGCAGCTCAAATCTAAAAAGAGTCAATAAAATAAACGGTAGCAGATGCGTAAAGCTTTTTAAAGATGTTAATAAACGCAGCAATTTTAAGCATTTATGTAAAAGCTCCTAAGGCCTCCACCTATTCTCTTCTAGCGACGATAAGCTCGGGACATGGGGGGCAGCCCCCATGCCCAGGACCCATCAGGCTCATGAATTCTTTTCATCAACAGGGTTTTTTATAAAAGCCTGCACAAGCCTTGGGTTACAGTGACGCCATGATCCGATTGACCCTTATTCTAGCCATTTTAATTTCGTCCCAGGGGACTTGGGGCGCTTGTACCTCAAGCCTTTCCAATAAAATTTTCCGCACAGTGACTCAGCAAAAATACACCCCTGGTGACGACGAAAGTTTAACCCAAGCCAACCGAATACGAGACAAAGTGTATCTACGCAGTCGAGAGATCTTTGGTGAGATGTCTAACCTCATTGGATCAGCGCAGGATCATGTTTACGTGCAAACTTGGCGTTTTGACCATGATTCGCAGGCCGCTCAATATTTGGCGCGAGGGATTCAAAAGCTCACTAAAAATCGCCAGGCACAAAGAGCAAAAAGGCCAGTCGACTTCTGGCTCATGGTCAATGTGATTGCCACACAGAGCAAGCGAGAGGAAATTCGCAAGATAGAACAATATGTATCCAAGTACGGACTCGATAATCGCTATGTACGATTTCATTTAGGAATCTTCAGCGCCGACTTTCTCGGTGCCAACCATGCAAAATCCTTGGTGATCGATAGTCAAACCGCTATGGTGACTGGAGCCAATCTGACTAATGCCTTCAATGGCCTTGGCCATTTTGATGTCGGTTTCGTTGTGGAAGGCGAAGCGGCACAAGATCTGGCTAAAGACTTTGTGCAAATTTGGCGGAGTTACGTTAAAAACAGCGAATCTCCCAAAGAAAGAAGCCAACTTTTTAAAGGGTCCGCCACAGGGAGCTGCTTGCCGATATTATTTGCGCGCAAAAGACCATTTTCTCAAATGACCAAATCGACATGGAGTAATTCCCTGAATCATAGTTTTCTTGCAGCAGCTCGGTCTGCTAAAAAATCTATAGATATCATTACCCCAAGCCTTAATGTGCGAGAATTTAAAGATGTTATTAAAGATGCTGTGAAAAGAGGAGTTAAGATTCGCATTGTTGTTGACTATGCTTACGAAGCTTTTAAACAAAATATTGCTACTCGCGGTGGCGACAACTTGAGCAATATAAGAAGCCTATATAGATCACTGGGCCCTTATGCCAGCCGCAAGTATCTTTGCAAAGTTTTCCCAATCCGATGGTATTCTGAAAACGGAAAGAAGCGTGTTCGCGGCACTGCAGGCAATAGCCATGCAAAGTTCATGATTGTCGACAACCAAATTACCTATACGGGAAGCGCCAATATGGATGTGCAGAGTTGGGTGAACTCTCGTGAAATTGGTCTTTTTATCGATAGCTCTAGTAAAGCCAAAAAATGGAAGCGCAGTATTTTTGAACCCGTGTTTAAGAGAGCTATTGCTATTGAAGAGTGTGGTGGTCCAAAAGAGCCCAATTCTGATTTCAATGAGCGAGATCGCGGCGGGCGATAGAGCTTAAAAGCCGCCCCAAAGTCTAGTCCATACCTTCCTTGGTGTTTCTTTTTGATGGGTCGAGAGAATGGACGCCGCTCAGTTATGTGTTATTCTTAAGGATAACCGGAGTGGCTCTTTGAATATCATAGATTATATTGGTTTAACCTCTTTAGGCATTGATCATCGAGTTCTAAAGCTTGTGCAAGATGCTCAAGTTGTCAAATATAGTGAAGTCGCTAGTGCCCCAAGAATTTCACAAAAAATTGTTGTGGGTAGAGACCTGAGCCTGAGTCAAATTTTTGATGTCATTGAACGCTTTAAAGTTTCCTATGTCGTTCAAGAAAATCATGGCAACTTTCTTTATAATCTTTTGATGGCCGCAATGATCCACAAGTTTCCCGAGGCCTTTTCCAAAGACCCCCTGCCTTTTGTTATGAAAAGTGACCCTTCATTGTGTCGAACCCAAAAGGTTCCTTTTTATTCCTCTCAAGATAAAAAAAATGTCATGCAAACTGTGGCGATGTTTTTGGAGCAGAACCCTATTATCGAAAGTTTAGAGCAAAATGTATTGATGATCGCCAACGAACTCCTATTGAATGCCCTTTACGCAGCTCCAATTGATCGCAATGGTAACCATGTCTACGCTCGGTCTCCGCGTAACTCAGAAGTCTATTACCCTTCATTTAAAAAGGGGGAAATGCTGATTTCTTTGAATAAAGATACCTTCCTGATCGGCTGCCGAGACCCCTTTGGCTCAGTGAGCAAGATTCGAGTCAGCAAACGCTTGCAAAACATTTTTACGTCTCAAGAAAAGGCGCAAGTGGAGTTCGAAAACCAAGAATGGGGAGGAAGCGGACTTGGTCTCAAAACGATAATTGAAAACTCTAGCGGTTTTGGTATGATTGTTAAAAGTGGAGAAGAATCTTTTGTTTATGCGACTTTACCCATTGGGTTTGGTAATAAAAAAATCCACGATATGCCCAAAAATATATATTTGAATTTTAGCTAGGTAGACCATGACTTTAGAATACAAGCTAACCACAGATCCAAATACAAAAACCCTATATCTCCAACTCTCTGGTGTTCTTAATGAATATGCAGACCTCAGCCTTGATGATATCGATCTAAGGGGTATAGATAAACTTGTCGTCGATTTTGAAAAATTAAAATATTTAAACTCATCTGGAATTAAAATTTGGATTTTGC
>JAGQZY010000081.1 GCA_020435205.1 Bdellovibrionales bacterium
CGGCTATCCTCACCAGTCTCACTGATGGCGCGATTTTGTTTATCGATGAAATCCATCGGCTTAATCGCACTGTCGAAGAGTACCTCTATAGCGCCATGGAAGATTATTACGTGGATATCATCACCGGCGACGGCTTAGGGGCTCGTTCAATGAAGTTTCAGTTGGCGCCCTTTACTTTAGTGGGGGCAACGACGCGGGCAGGTTTGCTCAATAATCCTTTTCGCGATCGTTTTGGAATTGTGGAAAGGCTTTCTTTTTACGAAAAAGAAGAGTTGGTCACCATCATTGAACGCTCGGCTAAACTTTTAAAAGTCGAAGTGCAACCCGAGGGAGCTCTTGAGATTGCCAAGCGCAGTCGTGGGACTCCGAGAATTGCCAATCGACTTTTAAAGCGAGTGCGCGACTTTGCTGAAGTGCAAAATTCCGGAATCATTTCCAATGAACTCGCTGCCCACGCCCTAGACAAAATGGAAGTGGATGACTTGGGCCTCGATGAAATGGATAGAAACCTTTTATCAGTGATCAATGATAAATTTGCTGGCGGCCCAGTAGGAATTGAAACCATTGCCGCCGCTTTATCAGAAGATAAGGGAACCCTTGAGGAAGTTTATGAACCTTTTTTGATCCAAGAAGGTTTGATCCAAAAAACTCCCCGCGGACGAGTGCTTACTGAGTTTGGTAAAAAGCATATGCAAGGGTTGGGTGACTGAGTGTTTTTGCAAAAAACCTTGCGGGGAAAAGCTGTCATTTCAGGAATTGGTCTTCACTCGGGGATTGAGACAACCCTTTCCTTTTGCCCGGCTCCAGCCAATACGGGTATCCACTTGGTGCGCACGGATTTAGAAGGGTGTCCATCCGTTCCGGTTCATGCCAAAAATGTGAAGGCAACATCTTTAGCTACCTCTTTGGGGTGTGATCGATTTGTTGTTTCCACTGTCGAACATTGTTTATCGACCCTTGCGGCCTTTCGTATTGATAATGTCTATCTGGAACTCAAGGGCAGCGAAATTCCTATTGGTGATGGTAGTGCCAAAGTTTTCCTCGATGAAATTCGAAAAGTTGGAACTATCGAGCAAAATGAGCCGAGAAAATACATTTATATCACCAAACCTATTTATTGCGGTACTGAAGAAAAGCACGCCTACGTGGTGCCTTACAATGGTTTGCGCTTAAGCTGCACGATTGATTTCCCTCATCGCATGATTGGCCAGCAGTTTATTGATGTGGACATCAACGAACAAAGTTTTGCTAAAGAGCTAGCGCCCGCCCGTACCTTTGGTTTTTTAAAGGACGTGGAAAAGATGCGGGAAATGGGTCTGAGCATGGGTGGAAGTCTAGATAACGCCATTGTTCTTGATGATAATAAGATCCTCAATGAGGGGGGCTTGCGCTTTGAAAACGAGTTCGTTCGCCATAAAGCTCTCGACGCCCTTGGTGACTTGGTGACCTTAGGGCGCCCTCTTATGGGTCACGTCGTCCTCTATAAAGCAGGCCATGATTTGCTCAATCAACTGGTGCAAAAGATTCTGGCATCCCCTGACTGCCACTCTGAGCTCGAATTGGCGGCTGGCCTTCCTCAGCTGGAAGAATTCGAAGTCCCTTTTAGCGGAAGAGCTTGACCCCTTGTCCAAGGGGGGGTACTCCCATTGCATTGAAATTATAGGGAGTTAGCATGATTATTGGAGTTCCAAAAGAAATCAAAATCAGTGAAAACCGTGTGGGTCTTACCGAAGCCGGTGTTCGTCAATTGGTCTTAGAAGGTCACAAAGTTTTCGTACAGAAAGATGCCGGTCTCGGGTCAATGATTACCAATGAAGATTATATTAATGCCGGTGCTGAAATCCTTAATACCGCCAAAGAAATTTATGATTCCGCTGACATGATCGTAAAGGTGAAAGAACCTCTTCCTGATGAATACGATTTAATGAAAGAAAATCAAATTCTTTACACTTACCTTCATTTGGCTGCAGAGCCGCAGCTCACCAAAGTTCTTTGCGATAAAAAAGTCAAAGCGGTGGCTTATGAAACTATTGAAGATGAAAAGGGTGGATTGCCTTTATTAACCCCCATGAGCGAAGTGGCTGGGCGCATGGCGACTCAAGTCGGTGCTTTTTATTTGCAACGTGATAAAGGTGGAAAAGGGATTCTTCTGGGTGGTGTAACAGGTGTTCGCCGTGGTCGAGTGACCATCATAGGCGGTGGTGTCGTTGGCGTGAATGCTGCACAAATGGCTATCGGTTTGGGTGCTGAAGTTCGTATTCTTGATGTGAACCACTCGCGCTTAGAATACCTTGACCATATTTTTGGATCTCGAATCAATACTGTGTACTCCAATGCACAAAATATCGAAGAGTCCGTGCTTGAATCCGACCTTGTGATTGGTGCGGTATTGATCGCTGGTGCGAAGGCCCCTCGTCTTGTAACAAAAAACATGATCGAAAACATGAGTGATGGTTCGGTGGTTGTGGATGTCGCTGTGGATCAAGGGGGCTGTATTGAAACTTGTAAGCCCACCAGTCACGTCAATCCTACCTTTGAAGTGGGTGGGGTGATTCATTACTGTGTTCCCAATATGCCGGGTGTGGTGGCGAGAACATCAACCTACGCTTTGACGAACGTCACGTTTAAATACGCTTCGATCATCGCTAAGATGGGCCTTGAGGATGCCACCAATGCCTTCCCACTTCTTGAAAAAGGTGTGAATGTTTATGGCGGTCAGGTGACTTATGAGCCTGTGGCCCGTGATCTCGGCATGGAGTTCACTCCTTATTCAAAAATGATCTAAAGTTGTAAATGAATGTGGCCCCAGTCCTCGGTGGTGATGAGTGGGATATGGTGCTTTTTCAAACGAGCCTTCACCTTAGGGTGGGGGTGGCCGTATTTGCTTTTGCGGGCACTGGCAATGGCCAGGTCAATCTTCACTCGAGTTAAGAGCACCTCGGACGAACTTGTATTGCTACCATGGTGACCCAAAATAAGGATCTTAGCCATCCGGTTCAGCTGGCGGGACCATTTTTGCTCTTGGTTTTTGAGGCTGTCTCCCGGAATGATGAGCTTGCCTTTTAAAAGATAGACCCAACTGTCAGCATTGCCTTGTTGTTGAGACTCGCCTTGGTAGAGAATTTTTAGTTCTGGCTGCCGAAGACAGGGCGGGAGATTTCGGTAGCCAAGCTTTTGCCACGGATAAGAAGGGCCCCGGCACAAATTGGTAAAACGCTGCTTTAAGATGATCAGGCCATTGATATGGTCCCAGTCAGGGTGGCTGATCAAAATCATGTTTTGCTTACCTTTGCAGAGTTCTTGCAAGGCTTGCCATGGAAATTTTTCTCCACCCACGTCCAAGTGAAGGCAGTGTCCCGGCTTAACGAAAGTGGTCCAAGACCCCTGGCCGATATTCCAAATATGAGTGTTGAACAAGCAGTCAGGTTGGATGGGGTGACTTATGATCAAACAGAGAATAGCTGATGCGAAAGCATTTTTATTCAAAAGAATTTCCTCGCTTTTGATAGCTTAAAAAAAAGCTTGTCGATAGTACGTAAAGCCAAAGCCAAGTATTTGAGATGGGATCTTGTTCGGACCAATAGCTTAAAAAAAGGTTTTCATTAAAAAAATGGCAGGCTTTATAAAAAAGAAGCCACAGGGGATCCACCAAGCCACTCAGGATGGGAAAAGGTAGGCTTAGCAAAGAGAGGGGGAAAAGCCAGTAGCCAAGAAGGGGACCAATTAAAATATTGCTAACGACGGACCATGGATTCATTTGTGCAAAATCTTGAGTCAATGGAATCAGTAGTAAGAAGCAAAGACTGGATTGGAGAAAAAGTCCTTTTTGACTCTTGATCACTGCTGATGCTAGCCAACTCATCATCAAAGACCGGGAATGCCACCACTCAGGGAAGAGAGTCAGACAAAAAAGTCCACTGAGCCATTGCCCGTAGGCGGGCTGCAGGAAAAGTTTAAAGTGGCGGTTAAGTTGTTGAATGGAGAATGAAGAAAGGGCTTTGAGGACGGGAGGCTGGCACTGGCAGCACAAGCAATATAAAAACAAAAGAGGACCCAGTAAGACCTTTGGAAAAAAGGGGATACGAAGCAGTAGTCTCTGCAAGAAAACCAAGTGGGCACCAGACACGACCATCATATGGAGCAATCCAGATTGCTGAAGATGGAAGTAATTTGAATTTTTAGGAAGAGAGGCCCCGCAGACAATAGCTTCATAGGAGCTTTTCCAGGGCGAGGGAGATACAGAGGCAAGGCAGAGTTGATGCCAATAGGCACTGAGGCTGAGCCACTCGCTGCGGAAGCTGTGCAAACTTAACCCAACTATAAAAAGTGCAACCACGGACATATGCATAGTCAATGGCTTTGCAACTTTGACTCAATGATTAAATATTGAAGCAATGAGATAGAAAATTCCGAGTCCGGTTATTGCGTTCAGATTCTGAAATGATATCGAAAAAAAATGGCATTTTATAAGTAATTTTATTAACTTAACCTTGAACAAAAGCTGTGCAATTTGCTGAAAACCGCTCCTAGCAATGGGTCTAAGGTCTAGGAGGCAGAAGCTTCCACATTTCCTGTGGAAAAACCATGAAAGGATCTGTTCTTATTGGGTTGAGATAAAAAATAGAAGGCAATGGAGCGAACTGCCCACTTATTAGGTGCTCGATTAGTTAGCACTAATGAAAACCCTGACTTGCTCAAAAGCTCATCAACTCGTTACAATATATTCATGATGGATAACAAAAAAATATTTAACAAAATTTTCTGTTGCGTAGTGGTTGTGTTTCTTTCTATTCTCACTGGTTGCTCAACGGCAGGTAAGCAAAGAAAAATCATAAAACTACAAAAAGATCGTATTCTCAATTTGCAAAAGCAGTTGAAGCAAAAGCAACACCAAGTGGATCAGTTAAAGGCCCACAAATGGTTGAGCCCAAAGGTCTCCATGTCTGAGCAAGCATCCTTGTCGCGGTTGCAGGGTCTTATGGCTAAAGATAATTGGGTGGGTGCCCTCAAGGAGAGTGCCAAACTTAAAAAGGCTCATCCTCAGTCGCGACGTCTCCTTCTTTCTCGGGTTAAGATTTTCAATAAAATGGGCTTAAAAGATCAAGCTCGCAAAGAATACGCCGAATTGAAAAAGCTTCAGGTCCAACCTGCCAAAACTTTGAGGTGATATGAAGATTTTTTTAGCCACCCTTCTTATGAGTGTATCAGCAATGGCCTACGATGGCGGTGCTGATCGATCTTTTGAAAAGAGAATGCACGACATTTACAAATCCTCCTACTCTGTAGAAGTCTCTGATAGTGATTGGGCCAACTACGTCGAAAAGATTGAGTCGCCGACCTATAAGGTTCGCCCTGGGGATACCCTCTGGGATTTGAGTAAGGTTTTTTTTGGAGATGGTTTTTTTTGGTCAAAGATTTGGTCCTTTAATGAAAAGCTCACCAATCCCCACTTGATTTACCCAGGGGCCGAGATTCGATTTTTTACAGGCTCAATCAATACTCCCCCATCCCTCCAAGTGGATGGGACAGAAGTGAATGTCGGTGGCGATGGAGAGGGTGGTGACGAAACTTCTACATCTAAAGCCACAGGTACGATGACCATTACGAAATCCAGTACTGGAAATGGAGGCTTGTACCCCAATGCTCCAGACCTCCCTCCATCGATGACCGAAGTGACTCCTGTATTGAGTCAAATCCCACCCATTTTTAAAGAAGAACCACTGGACTCAAACCTCTATGATAAAAAAGGAATGAGCTTTGACGTGCGTCCACCCGTACGTGTGAACCCACTTTTTGTTCCTAATGCATTTATCTTTAATGGTGATTTGGATGAGTATCCTCATTTTGGTAAAGTGATCGAGTCCGAAGATTGGCAAGAACTACCTGGACGAGACACCTTGATCTACATTGAAAGCAGCAAGGGCTTGTCAAAAGGGGATCGGGTCACCCTTTTGGGAAAAGATTTTAAACTCGATCGCTTAGATGCCGAGGGTGTGGTGCTTCGGTATATGGGTATTGGTGAAGTTGTGGACATTCTTGATAACAATCGCTATCGATTGAGTATTGTCCAAAGCTTGACCCCTATTGAGCCAGATGCTCTTGTCACCAATGAGACTATTCCTAGCTTTGCCGATGATAACAGTGGCCGACCAAGTGATGTGGCTGTCACTGTCGTCGGGGGAGAAATTGAAAATCAGCGTTCTATTCTTGGACGAGGGAATATTATCTTCCTAAAGGGAGGCACCAATAATGGGGTGCGGGTGAATGACGTGCTTGGCATTTATAAAAATCGTGAGGCTCGCCATCACAACTCTAAAGTGTCCCAGAGTCCACGCCCAGTGGCTCAGGTAAAAATCTTTCGCTCGGAGCCTGGTTTGGCATCAGCCTTTATCATTAGTTCTAAAGAGCCCATACAGCCAGGCGATATGACAGGCCCACCAGAAAGTGTGTCAGGGCCTGCGACTGAGTCTGAGCGCAATGATCTGAAAAGTATTGAAAAGGATCTGGATTTCGACGAAGGGGCGGCTTTTCAATAGCCGGCCTTGATTTTGTGGGTTCCCATGGGCACCCGTTTTTTGCAGTTCTCATGGGATATGCAAAAAATTGATCCTAAAAGCCCTCTTTACCCAAAAGCCTTCCATACTTTAACGGATCCTCCGCAACAGTTTTTCTATTCGGGTCCGCCTTCCTGGCTCGAGGTTCCTATGCTGGCCATAGTGGGGGCTCGTGATGCTTTGCCATGGGTGCAAACTTGGTTGGAACAGGAATTACTACCAGTTTTGCAAAAACAACCGGTATGTATTGTCAGTGGGGGAGCTCGAGGTATCGACCAGTGGGCCCATATCCTGGCGAGTCGCGCCGGTTTGCCAACCATTGCTGTTTTGCCCAGCGGCATCCGTCATCTTTACCCCAAAAATCTCAATCGGCTTTCGGGAAAGATTGCCTTTTTGAGTGAGTATGAGCCAGAGCAAGCCATGCGGAAGTTTCACTTTTATAAACGCAATCGCTTAATTCCTGTCATGGCAACAGGGTTGCTCGTTGTGCAGGCCCAGGTAAAAAGTGGCACTATGATGACTGCACAAATGGCTATTGACCAAGGCTGTCCTGTAGCGACCTTACCAGCTTCGCCCTATATGGAAAATTTTAGTGGAAACCTTAAGCTCATCATGGAGGGAGCACAAATGGTTCGAGGGCAAGGTGACCTTCAGCTTTGGCTTCAGCAATGTTTAAATAAAAAAGGTTGAAAGGGGGAAGGGCTCAATTCCAATTGCGGCGCAATAGCCAAAACGAAACGGGAAGTAAGACAAAGGCGGGGAGCCAAGCTGAGACAATCACCGGAACATTTGGATTTTTAGCTAAAGAATTGCCAACAATAAATAAGACCCAGTAAACAACGATCACTCCAACGGACATCACTCCGCCACCGGAGCGCCCAGAGCGACTGTTGGTTCGGCATCCCAAACCAATGCCCAGCAAAACAAATAAAATACAAGCAAAGGATAAAGAGACCCGTTTATAAAACTCGGCATCATATTTTCGTACATCTTCAGGGGTCTTCGAGGTGGTGCGCAATTCCATTAAGTCATTATAAGTTAAACTTTCCATAGACTTGTTTCTGATTTGTTTATTGATGGGGTTGGTAATATTTAAATCGTAAGTTTCAAAATGGATTTTGGTATGTCCATCTTCAGAAATTTTATGAATATCGCCGTTGATCAAACGAATAAACGCCTTGTAGGCGTCAAAGCTTTTTTCACTAAAGATTTGTCCTTTCTCAGCGATAATTGTGGTTGGACTTTTGGGGTCTCGTTCGTCGTAAATAAACACCCGTTGCAACTCATCTGTTTGCGGATTGATGCTATTGGTGTAGACCACCAAATTAAAAAAACCCTCAGAAAAGGTTCCTTCTTTGATCGCAGTGATAATTTTTGAATTGCTGATATCATTGATCAAAAGCTCAAATTGGCGATTGCCCCAGGGGCCAATGCGAAAAGCCGTGTAACTGGAGGCCATGGCGATGACCAAACCTAGGGCTAATCCGGGAAACACTAGAGGCCACATGCTAAAACCAAGGGATTTAAAAGCAATGATTTCCGAGTCATTGGTTAAGCGGTTATAGGAAAGGACAATGGCGAAAATCAAACTCATGGGTAAAATGGCTGGCAGGAAAGAAATCGACATATAGGACATGATATGAATAAGGGTTCTTAGGCTGACATCGTGCTGGAGAATCAATTCCGTAAGCCGCAGCATCTGAAACATTAATAGGATAGAAACAAAGGTGATCACACCGAGAAAAAAGGTCGGTGTCATTTCAGAAAGTAAATAGGTAAAAACCAATCGATATTTTCGAAACAAATCCATCGCCTGTGTAGTTTCGCAGGGTCACTAGATCCCACGAGAAGAGTTACACAGTCATTGTACCGACATTTTCAGGTTTTTGAATAGCTTTCCTGACATTCTTCGCCATTTGTACAAGAGACTCAAAATGAGAGAGGCGAAGTTGAGAAGCTGCATCGCATTTTGCAGTCATTGGGTCTGGGTGAGTTTCAATAAAAAGTGCATCGGTTCCGGCAGCCACAGCGGCAAGGGTGAGGTGAGGAACGAAACGTGGCTCACCACCGGCAGGATCAGCACTGCTAATCCCGTAGAGCCGAATGATATGGGTAGCATCAAAGCAAACGGGAGTACCAATCTGTTGCATGATCGGAATCGCACGAATGTCTGCAACCAGTCGGTTGTAGCCAAAACAGGCCCCTCTCTCGGTCAGCAAAATATTTTTGTTTCCGGTGCTTTGGATTTTGCCAACAACGCCAGCCATACCTTCGGGTGCTAAAAATTGTCCTTTTTTAACGTTGATCGCCTTCCCAGTTTGTCCGCAGGCGACCGCTAAGGAAGTTTGCTGGCACATATAGGCTGGGATCTGAAGGACGTCGACGAATTCAGCGGTTTTCTCAACCTCTTCCGTGCGGTGGACGTCAGTGAGTACGGGCATGGAGAACTCTTTGCGGATATCGCCCAAGACCTTTAGACCTTCGTCAATAAGGGGGCCTTTCCAATTGCCAA
The DNA here is from genome assembly GCA_020435205.1 of Bdellovibrionales bacterium. Lineage (GTDB taxonomy): Bacteria > Bdellovibrionota > Bdellovibrionia > Bdellovibrionales > JAGQZY01 > JAGQZY01. The sequence continues at coordinate 9,067 of JAGQZY010000081.1, forward strand.
CGGCCCCGCGATTGTCTTTTTCGTAGGAACTTTTAAAGATGATACCCACACCCAGTTTTTGGCTCAAATTGCTGAGTTCTCGAGCTGTATTGAAGGCTAGTTCGCGATTATCAATGACACAGGGGCCAGCGATAACGGCGAGTTCTTCACCGGAACCAATATGAATGGTGTTTTGGCCCACGCTGACGGAGAACTTTCTCTCTGGGAGTTCAATGGTTTCAACTCTTTGCTTTTCCATAGCCTTTCCTCACTTTTCTCCATCACTAGCACCGGTGAAAAAGCGCGTCAATGGGCTTTTCTTAGAGCCCTTTTGACCTGACTTGAAAAAAGAATGACAATGGAAGTCGAGGAGAAAATCTATGGCTAAAATCATGTTGGTCATCGAAAACCCAGCGGAAGAAAAGTTTCTACACACTTTAATCAAAGGACTTTCCTATCAGGTGGTTACCAAGGGAGATGGAGGGCAGTTGGCCCAAGATTTCATCGATCATTTTCCCGATGTAGTTTTTGCATCGACTCTGGGAACAAAGTCCGAGATCCTCAACACCCTGGCGAAGATCAAAAAAATGAAGGGAAAGCCAAAAGTCATTTTAGTCAAACAAGAGAGAGACACCACCCCGATCACTCAGGCACAAGGCGCTGTGGTGGATGCTGTGCTTTACTCACCCATTGACCCCTTTAAACTTTTGACTGTTTTGTCGTCGACAACGAGTACCCCTCTTGAAGCTTTGAAAAAACGCTATAAAGAAATGATGGCCCAATTTCAAAGAAATAAGGAAGGGTCGGAAGATCTCATAGATGAGGACGAAACCCTGGATTTTGGCAAGGTGACACCACCGAAGGCCGCGGACCATTCAGAAGACTTTGGCGTGATTCAATCTGAAGAGAGAGATCCTGGTCCTACTGTTGTGCGCTCGAAAAAAGAACCTCACCAACATGGGAGTGTTCTTATTATCGATGCGGGTCGCAAAAAAAAGTACGATGAAATCTGTGCCCAACTGCCTGGAAAACCCGATGGTTTCGAGAAATTTGATGGGGCTAAACTTCGACAGCTGCAGTCAGAGCAGGCAAAGAAAATGGCTGATGATCCTGAAGCAGCCAACCTAAAAAAATTAAAGTCACATTTTTTAAAAACACTTTTTTCTATGTCTCCTAAAAAAGCTTCCGGAGATGAGTAGTTTATTTTTTTCTGAACAGCATACCAACGACATCTTTTAAGTCAGCTTGCAAGATATTGGTTTTTTCGCGAGCCCCTTCGATTTGGCTGAGTTCGCGGCGGGAATGAATAAACGTCTGATCTAAATTAAGGGCGGTTTTAAAATATTTTTTAGCCCGTTCAATATCGCCAGTCATTTTGCAGTATAAGCCACGAGTATGGTAGTAAGTGGCGCTGTCTCGGGATTCTGGCGGAATTTGATTGAGTTGGCGCTCCATCTCTTTAAAAAAAGATTCTGTCGGTTGTTTCTTTCTTTTGATTTCCATCCAAACGCAGAGCATGCGGATTTCAGGAGAGTCTGGATTAAGATCTTTCGCCTTATCAAGGTGCTCTTTTGCAGCAGAGTACTGCCCCTTCAAGAGAAGAGTTCGTCCTGTATCTAACATTTGGTCGGCTTGTAAAAGCTTTTCAGCTTGGCCTACCTCGAGTTCTTTGAGGTAATGTTCCTTGCGGTCTTGCTTTTTTAAAGTGTCGTAGGCCACCTGAATCTTCTCGAAAACTTTTTCAGCCAGCTCACGGAGCTCAGCGGTGGTACCATGACCCAATTTGTCCGGGTGAAGCACTTTAGCGAGATCAAAATAAGCTTTTTTGATGTCAGTTTCTTTGGCGGTGCGGCTGACTCCCAAGCGTTCAAAAAAGTTTTTCGATTCCAGTTCGGCTTCGAGTTTTTGTAGACGGCGAGTTTGGTGGGAGAGATTAATACTCTTTTGCACATCTTTAAATTGAATCAGGCCCATGATGTTGAGATAGTGAACGACTTTTAAAATAACGCCTTCGTGCTCTGGATGGGAGCTCACGATTTCCTCTAAAGTGGAGCCTCGCTTCAAAGGAGATTCAATAGCTGGGAAAATTCGCGAAATAAAGGGGTAAGCTTTAATTTTGCTAAATTCTTTTTCCATTCCTTCTGTGGAAATCAATAAGTTTTGGTTAAGAGGAAGGTAATGGGTTTTTAGCCAATCTTGGCGAATGGTTGTGTCGATTATTTCCATAAGGAAGGAGTGAAAATCTTCCCATGAAATGGTGGCAATTTCGGTAACGTCATCGGACTTCACAAAGTTTAACTCCATATGAGAGTCGGCAATCAAACGCTTAAGACGCCACAGGAGCTGATCCTTTAAAACGATATTAATAGCATGTGGACTGACGTAATTGTCGTCGACCAACATTTGGCCAATCATTTTATTGTTATTAGATTCATCGAGAACTTTGTTCAGGTCAGCGCGATCCAGATATCCACTTTCTACTAAAAGAATCCCAAGCAACGAGGCCTCATTTTTAATATTCACTTGTACAATGTGCCCATCTTTAAAGCCCACGCCAGCAATGTCACCGTTTGTACAAGCAATGTTGAGATGGCCAGTGGCATTGGCTTGAGCCAAGGCTTTAAATACCCACGGAAGGTCAAAATTGTGTAGACCTTCACAGGAGTTAATGGTGCGAATCACTTTACGAGTATTGGTTTCGCGAGATACGTAAAGTCCCATTAAAGGGTTTAGGTCTTGCTGAACCTCGTCGCTATCGCCAAATCCTTCTTTGAGCTTGTTAACCAGTTTGGCAACATCAAAGGGTTTGGTGAAAAACTCGACAGCATTGGTTTTAGTCAGAGCGGTTTTGATGAACTGCTTATCTTTGAAAATCCCACTCATGAGCACGATGGGGGGCTCGCCACTAAGACTTTCTTTTAGCTTTTTAACCAGCTCTAAGCCATTCATTTTGGGGAGCATGCAATCGATGACCAGGGCGTGAACGTCCTGTAATTTCGCATAGCTAAGGGCATCTGCCGGATTGTTTACGACATAAGCACGAAAGCCGGCTCTGGTGAGGGCTTGTTTGACGCTCTCCCCAAAGGACTTATCATCATCTACGACAAGAATGTTATAGCTCTGCAAATTCATCAATTGACTATCGGCTTTTTGACCCCAATATTAAACAGACCTGTCGGTTTTTAAGGAGGTTTTTATGGAACCCGTACATTCGTCTGATGCTAACTTTGAAAGAGATGTGATCCAGTCTGACACCCCCGTCTTGGTAGACTTTTGGGCAGAGTGGTGTGGTCCTTGTAAGGCTTTAGCTCCCAAACTTGATGAAATTGCTAAGGAATATGCTGGAAAGCTGCGCGTTGTGAAAGTGGACATCGACAGCAATAAGCAGACGCCGGTTGAGTTTGGTGTTCGCGGAGTCCCGACCTTGATCCTGTTCAAGGGCGGTCAAAATGTGGACCAGATTGTTGGTAATCATCCCAAGGAAAACATTGTTGCTCTC
>JAGQZY010000082.1 GCA_020435205.1 Bdellovibrionales bacterium
TGAAAGAGGAAGAGAACCGGGGGGACTTCGTCGCCCTCAAGCGCTGGGTCGGTCTTATGCAACAACAAATCAAAGAGAAAGGAGGAATGAATCAGTTGATTCTCGAGCTCAAGCACTTGCAATTGGATCCAGTGATCGCTAAGGATTCCAATCCCTATACAGGAGATATGCATATTATTAGGACCTATAAATCTTTACCAGGGACTCGTTATTTTCATGCGCAATACTTCTCTGAGAAAGGAGGAAAACCCCAATTGCAGCATGTCTCATTTGAATTTCGCCCAGGGCCAGGGGCGCTTAAAGATGTAGTGTCGACTTTGCAAAAAACTCTACCAGAGATTGGGGTGCCTACTGAAGAGGATAAAGAATTTTATCAATGGCACTTTGCCAGTGACTATGTTTTGTGGGTGAAACAGTTAGGAAAGGAGGATTTGATTGGAGATAGTTTCAACGCCTACAGTCCCGACGATCTTGGCACCATTCGCATTGCGCTTGAGCTAGAGATTCACAGCGATGACCATCATGCTAGCAACTAAAAAATATAGTTTTTATTTTTGATACCCATGCGTTGGCAAACAATGCGGGTGATTTCAGAGGCTGTTTCTTCAAGAGCGCGGTCAGTGACGTTAAACACAGGCCAGCGCTTGTGCTTTTGAAAGACTTTTTTCGCGTATTCGATCTCTTTGTAAATATTGTCGAGTCGAGCATAGCCACCGCCAGGATCTTGCCCAAATTTTTCTAAACGATTTGCACGAATTTTTTGTAAATTACTGGGATCAATGGTGAGTCCGACAATTTTCTTTTGATCCACTTCAAAAAGAGCTTCTGGCAAGGGCGTGTCGGGCACCAAGGGGACATTGGCCACCTTCCAGCCTTTATAACCTAAAAATAAGCTGAGGGGAGTTTTGCTGGTTCGACTGATGCCCACTAAAATGATGTCGGCTTGGTCAAGATCATTGGTGACCTTGCCATCATCGTGGCGAACGGAGAACTCGATAGCCTCAACTCTGCGAAAGTATCGGTCGTCTACCGAACGCAGTTTCCCAGCTTCTCTATTTTCGTTCTCTACATTGAGGAACTCATCTAACTTAAACAGCAAAGGGCCAAGTAGGTCGACCTGCAAAATGTTTTTTTCAGCCGCCTTTTCTTCGAGATAACTGCGCAGATTGGGAGTCACTACCGTATGCACGATCAATGCACCTCTTTTAAAGGCTTCGCTAATGAGATTATCCACTTGGCTTTCTGTGCGTACATTTTTGTTGCGGATGATATGAAAGTCGACATTGGTATAGTGGACTATGGCAGCTCGAGCCATGGTGGCGGCCGTCTCTCCAGTTCCGTCAGACACTATGTAGATAAAAGCCTTTTTTTCGGTCTCACTCATGACTTTAACCTACTATGCTCGCTGGGGTTTGACAATGGACCAACGGAAGCGCTCTTGGAGCTCGTCGCTGAGAGGAATGTTGTCGTGGGCATAGATACGAATGGAGTCCATAGCCATATCGGTGGCGAGGCGAACACAGGTTTCCAGCACTCTTTCAGGAGCAAGATCTGGTTTGTAAATCCAGGTTTTTTTATTTGGTAAAAACCGACGCACATCAAGGACGAAAACTTCACCTGCACGCAAACGTCCTACATCAATGTTATGAGAAATAAAAAATTGGCACCACCAATCGATTTGGGAATACCAATCACTTTGGTAAGGAACGGCCCACAAATCATAACCAGGGGAGTATGAACCCTGTTGCATTCATTAGGCTCCAACTTCTTTTTGATAGACTTGGTCAAGTATACCATTGATGAAATTTTTCGACTCTTCTGAGCTGTATTTTTTGGCTAAATCAATGATATCGCTCATACATATCTTGGCAGGAGTCTGCAAGTCGTCAATAAAGCAAAGCTCAAAGATGGCAATTTGCAATAAAATCCGATCAATACTGGCCATTCGATCCAGGCGCCAATTGGTGCTGTATCGTTCAATAATAGCGTTAATATCTTGCTCTTTGTTGAGAACCCCTTGGGTCAGGTGAAGGGCGTAATCTCTCACTTCATCGTCTAAAATAAAGTTGTCGGCGAAAGCAGAGAATAGCTCCTCAGCATTTGTCGATTCATGAAATTCTCGTTGAAATAAGACCTGCAAGCAAGCTTCGCGGGCTTTGCGCTTTGGCTTCATTGGGAAAGGTCCTGGGTGCTGTGTGGGCCCTGTCGGTCCGACAGGTTAGCGACGAACTCCGAAACATCTTTAAAGGTTTTATAAACGCTAGCAAAGCGCACATAGGCCACTTCATCGAGGGGCTTTAACTGCTCCATGACGGCTTGGCCGACAAAGTCGGTGGACACCTCTTTCTCGCTAGAGTCTAAAACTTTTTTAGTGACGTTTTCTACCATGAGTTCAATCGATGCACTGGAGATGGGACGTTTCTGGCAGGCCGCCTTCAATCCGCTCAAGAGCTTGTCAGTAGAAAAAGGTTCGCGACGACCATCCTTTTTCACCACCATAGGAAGGTTGGCAATAATGGTTTCAATGGTGGAAAAGCGGTGTTGGCAGCGCTCGCACTCTCGGCGACGGCGAGTGGACTCCCCATCTTTTTGGGTGCGAGTGTCTAGGACCTTGGTGTCTGGCGACTGGCAGGCAGGGCATTTCATCAGGCCAAACGTATGAAATTCAACACTTTAGGTCAAGTGGTTTGGGGTCTTGTTTTGTACTATTCATGGCCTTGTGGAGGGACTCTGCTTAAAATGAAAGTATGGGCGCGAAAATCCTCCTTTCCTTAGCTTTAACCTTTTTGACGCAACCCTGCTGGGCTGCCCAGACGGGCAAAAAGGCAGCGCAGAAGTACTTTGTTAAAAAGGGGGAAGAAGGGCGTTCTACCGCATCGACCTCCATCACTTCGGCAGGGAACTACAAAGGCCTATTCACGCTTTCGGCGGGGACCCTTTTTGCCAGCAAAAGTTACAATTGGGCTGAACAACAATCTCCGACCGGATGGAGTTTGCAGTTGGACTATCACCGTCGTTTAAAGTCTTCTTTTTTTGCCACAGTTTATCAGTTAGAAATGCAAAAGTTCCAAACCAGTCCTCGAGAAGCATCCAAGCTTTCCTTTTTGTTTGGAGTCACTGTCCCTAAAAACCTTGAGTTCCCAGTTTATATTGGGGTGGCGGCGGGACCTGGAATCTTTCTAAAGCAGTTGGCTGGTGAATCCCTATTGACCCTTGATTACAAAGGATTTGTTGGGCTTCGCTATAATCAAGATCATAGCCAGTTTTTCCTAGAAAGTGGTGTGAAAAACCATGTGAATGTGCTATCCGATGGTCAATTGAGTAGTTGGTTTTTGGCCTCGGGAGTCGCTTACAAATTTTGAAGTATCACCATCACCTTTTCCAGTCCTGTGAGCAAGCTTTGGCGTCGATTTTCTTTGAAGATCGTCATGCTGATAAATGCATCGAGTTCTACTTTAAGAAAAACAAAAAGTGGGGTGGTCGTGATCGCCGATTTTTTGCAGAAACTGTTTATGACTGTGTTCGATGGTGGTCCTTATATTGGCAGCTAGTGGGGAAAAAAGCATCACCAAAGTGCTTCCCTATTCTTGCAGCCTCCCTCTGGCATCGTGGAGTTGCTATCCCTGACTTTGATGAGTTTGAGGGTTTAAACCAGAATTTTTTTTTGAAGCAGTTTGCAGAGGTCAAAGAAGCTTATGTTAAGGAGGCCTTTCCTTACTGGCTCTATCAGTGGGGAAAACAGGAGCTGGGGCCTTTATGGGATGAACTTGTTCCCTACCTCAACCATCCCAATCGCCTGGTCTTGCGAGTCAACTCGCAAAAAGGAGATCGGAGCACATTGATAAAAGACTTAAAAAAAGAGGAGATCGAAGCTGAACCTATGCTGGGTGTAGACTCTGCTTTGATCATTAAAGAACGCAAGAATGTTTTTACGACGAAAGTGTTTCGAGAAGGGCGTTTTGAAGTTCAGGATGGATCCAGCCAAATGGTGGCGCCCTATTTAAATGTGGAGTCGGGCATGAGGGTGATTGACGCTTGCGCTGGTGCCGGAGGCAAAAGTTTGCACATCGCAAATTTAATGCAAAACAAAGGTAAAGTGATCGCTCTGGACATTCACTCCTGGAAATTGGATGAGTTAAAAAAACGGGCCCGTCGCAATGGAATTTCCAATATTGAAACCCGCCCCATCGAAAGTGGTAAAACTATTAAAAGGCTTAAGGCCTCAGCGGATCGATTGATTCTCGATGTGCCATGCAGCGGTCTAGGGGTGTTGCGACGCAATCCTGATAGTAAATGGAAACTTTCCGAAGAACGTTTAAAAGAGCTCCGCGAGATCCAAACCAAAATTTTGCAAGATTATTCCATTATGCTTAAACCGGGAGGTTTGTTGCTTTATTCCACCTGTAGTATTTTACCCTCAGAAAATGAAAAACAGGTAGAAAACTTTTTAAAAAACAATAGCCACTATAGGCTTTTAAAACAAAGGCATATATATCCTTCGCGAGATGGCTTCGATGGTTTTTTTATGGCTTTGCTCGAAAAAGGTTCTTAAAGACCAGCGCGAATTGCTAAATGGAAGGCAATATCACTTTCTTTGTCGTAGTAAGTCGTTGGTCCCCCGAGTTTGCGATCCAGTTTGTAACCGACTTCCGCAGTGAAGGAGCCCACCGGTGTTTGGTAGCGAATACCGAACCCTGTGGAATCCCGATAAGGGTCTTCCAATTTAAAATCACCAAAATACACGCCAGCCCCATCATAAAAAAGATGACCACCTAAGTTGCCACGAATGGGAAAGCGGATTTCTGTTTTCACCAGAAAGTAGGAAGAATTGCTGCGTACAAAGAATTCATCGATACTACAGGCGCTGGTCGGATCGCCAAGATTTATCAGCCCACCTTTGATACAGAGTTCACGAGTCCCTGGAAAACTCTCAGAAGCTCCGGTGGAGTACCCGCGCAGGGTTGAGCTTCCGCCGAGAGAGAAGGATTTCGAGGCGGGAACTCCGGAGTCTTCACGGCTACTAATATTACGTAAATATCCACCACGAACTGAGGTTGCCCATACCCAACGTTGGGAACGACTCATGGGCACATAAAAAGAATGAGACAGGGTGCCACGGTAGTAATTGACCTCTTTATTCTTATCGAGAAAGAAACCATTAACACTCGGGTTGTCACGGGAGCTACCAATAAAGGGGTCTGAGTATTCTAAGTCAAAGCGACTGTAACTGCCTTGGGTCGGCAAAAATTGATCGTTACGTCGATCATATTCTACAATAGGGCCAGTGGTCGCGATGTTAATCGTTTTGCGGTCGTTTTTATTTCTATTTAAAAATGTCGTTTGGTTGGAAAAACCCCAAACATTGTAGGTAAAGCGTAGCTTTTTGCTAAATTCCTTTTCGGTGGAGAACAAGACTTCGTTTTTGGAAATAATTGTCGATTTTTCTCCATCCTGAGAAATGTTGAAGACTTCCTCAGCGCGAACAAGTGAGACTCGACCGCGCACTCGATTTTGAGTGAGGAAGGGTTCGTAGTAGGCAATGGCGGCTCGGTTTTCCAAATAGTTGACCGCACGATTTTCTTGGTACTGTAAATCCACTCGACTACTGATCCCGCGAGCGTGGCCGCCCAGATTGTTGTAGAGAACGCCCAAATACCCGCGATAGGTTAAATTCCCTTGGGAAAGGAGACCGGTTCCTGCCACAAAAAGGCCGGGCCTGCGTTCCTCAATTTCAACAAGGATTGTTCTTTCCGCCGCCTCCGAACCTTGCTCAAGAGAACGAATGTACACCTTAGAGAACAATCCAGATTTTTCTAAACGTTCAATCGAGTTGTTAACCTTGCTTAAGGTCAGAGTGTCGCCTTCTTTGAATTCAAGCTCGCGAATAATCACATAGTTCTTGGTTTTTGTGTTTCCCTTGACAGCGATGCTATTGACTTTGATCTTGGGCCCCTCTTCAATTTGAAAAACAACGTCGGCATAAGGCTGCCCCGCACGATACTTAATGACGGAGGCGTTTTTGTTCTTGATATGGAATTCGAGGTAGCCCTTTTCTTGGTAGAATATTTCTAGCTTTTCAAAACTTTCTTCAATGGTGTCTAAATGAAGAGGCTTGTTGGCTTCGATCTCAGTGACCTTGCGCAATTCCATATTGTTGAAAGATTTGGCTCCTCTGAATAAGACCTGGCGGACGTAAGTAAGGATACCCTCATCAATTTGCAATGTCACATTGGCGTACCCTTCCTTAGAGAGGGTTACGTCCAGGGAGAGGAGCTGAGCTTGCAAGAATCCATCTCTTTTCAGCGTGTCCATCATTTTTTCGGTCGCACTATTAAATTCTTCACGAACAAAATAAACGAGGTGGTCAGCTTTAGCGAGACGATCTTTAAGGAGATTAAGGTAGTAACCTCGCGGTCTAGAAATTTTGCCAATAATCTTAATGTCACCAATTTTGACACGACGACCTTCATCAATTTTAAAAACCAAAACCTTTTTATTTAGGTCAGGAAAGTGGGTTTCGCTAAATTCAATTTTAACCTCAGGGAAACCATTGCGAATATAGAGCTGACGGATATTTTCAACGATTTCTCCGCTAGAATCGCTAAGATAAAGAAACTTTCCTCCAATTTGACTTTCTTTAATAAGATCGAAATGAGAGAAGTAATTGCTACCATGAAATATAAACTCAAATTGAATAGGATTGCTAATACTGTAGCTAATCTTTACCCGGGTTTTAGAGGGATTGAAGACGTTGGAGGTCTCGGAGATTCTAGCCGTCAAATAACGATTATCAAGGAGGTAGGTCTCGATTTCCTTACTGATTTCACTGATAGAGTTCTTTTTAAAGCTCTGTAGGCGATGAGGAGCGAGGAGGATTTTCAAGTGTTCGTTGAGATCCTTGTTTTTAGAAAAAATACGTATATCTTCGATGATACAAAAATCCTCTTCCGAAATATTGACCACGAGTTCAACCCCATCATCTACGGGCTTTCTTTCGGTTTGAATATCAAAATTGTAGAAGCCAGATTCTGCATATAGACTCTTGATATTGTCCACTGCAATTTTGATATCGAGGTAACTGGCTTTTTTACCTACGGGTAAGTTCATAGTGTCAATAATTTCGTCTTTTGCAAAAGAGGTGTTCCCTCGCACAGTGATCTTTTTAATGAGAAGGGTAGCTTGGCCTCTTATAACAACCTCATTGTTGTCCAGTTTTTCTGCATAGACGACCTGGAAAAGTCCAGACTGTGAAAGTTCACGTACCAAATGGTCAATTTCAGATAGACTTATCGAGCGCCCTCTATATTCTTTGGTCATATTTTCAATGATGGGATTATCAGAAACCTTGAGGCGAAATTGAGCAAAAGAAGGCGCTGACCAGGAAAAAATTAAGGCCGTGAAAATGCTTAAGATAAAAATGTGGCTAGCGCGCGCCGACATCAATCAAACTCCTTCTTGTATTCAATGTCCCATCCTAATTGGGTATCCGTTTTGTTGTTATTAGTGTTTGAGGTTTCCGTTTCCCTTTTTTCTCGGGTTCTTAGGCGAAAGATTGTTGAGATCTGATCGTTCAGCTCGTAAGTAAACTTACCCTCTGTTTGTTGGACGGCTCCCGTTTTCTGGCTTGCGGAAGCTTCCATTTTTTTGGATAGACGTTTGCTGATGGTCACTTTTGGTACAGCCACGTTACTTTCATCATCAAATGACGACGAAAACTGAATATCCACCCCAATTTGGTTTTTGAGTTCGCGACCAAGAGGATTGTTCGAAAGCAAGGACGTTCCTATTTGGAAACCTGAGCTACTGTTATTTTGAAAACCTGGTCCAGTACTCTGTTGCTGCCCACTCAGGTTCTGGTTGACTTGAGTGGGTAATTGACCGAGTGCCAACATTGAAATGATTTGTTGTTCCGGCAGGGGAGGGCTTGAAGTCATATTCAATTTTGGGGCCTCAGCTGTTCCTTGCAATAATAAATTGATGTCGTAGCTATTGACCCTTGTTTGTGCTCTGGCAAAAAGGGTGGGATTGATGGGGTGGTTCCCATTAAATTCAAAGTTTGAATCAGAGACTTGGAATTCGGTGTCACGGAACTTGATTCGTGCATTGCGCTTAAAACGAATTTGACCGCGGATGCGTGGCTGATTAATGGTATCAAAGACTTTAAGTTTCCCGTTGACGTCCCCTTCGACAAGGCTATTTTTGACCTCAATATAGTTGCTGGCGTCGATATCAAGATCTAAGCTGATCGGGGAGGCCTGTTCTTGCTTGAGAAGCTCAGTCAGCATGTTTGAACTATCGTCTCCAGAGTCTCCTCCGAATTCTTTTTCAATCAAACCCCCTTTGATTTTGTAGTCGCCCTTGAGAGTAAAAGGCAGTCCGGAACCGGAGAATATCATGTTTGCATCTCCCCAGGTTTTCATGCCCTCTGGAAAGTTAGGGGAGATATCTTCAAGATTCGTATTGATGGTTAAATTGTATTTTCCTGCATCGGTATACTTGAGGTCCCCATTGCCAAGGACTTTGCCTTCAGCAAAGCGACCAGTGATGGAGTTTATGAGAATCTTATTTTGGTTAAAGAGAACATCTGCACTCAAATTTTCAAAGGCATGGGGGAATCCAGGAAATTTAATAAATGCATCAGTAGTGTAAGATGAGCCAATCAAACGGATATCATTTTTTAATAAAGTAAGCTCCAAGCGTAGACTACTAAAACCATCAATTTTTTCAATAAAGGGAGCAATCAATTTAAAAAATGAAATATTGAGTCGGCCATTGAGAACAAACTTACTTGAGTGAGTTGTGGATTCCGACTGTAGCAACTTTAGAAACTGCTTTTGCCCGACCAGACTTAGTTCATTTAGGTAAAGTTTTTTGTTCTTTAACTCCATGTTAAATGGAAGTGTGGACGAGATCTTATTGGCTCGATAGTCGATCACAATTTCTTTAATGGTCGAGGAGAACTCGGAATCCCACCAGTCCTTTAGATTGATATGACCAGACATCTCGCCTGAGGTCTCAATTTGATAGCTCTGAGTAGGCTCCTTGGAGATCGCGTAACCTATGATAGGAGCAAAGTTAAATTTGTTAGCATTGACATCAACAAAAAAACTATCAAATCCCTTTTCTGGTAGGACAACAATAAAATCTAGTTTTTCTGGCAGGTTCATTTGAATCGCTGTTTTCTTTTCTAGGTTATTGTATGAGAATATGGCTGGGCCATAGGAATTTTTATTAATAGTTAGGTCTTCGATTTTGGCGCGAACCTTCAGGCCAGGAGATTGTAAAGGGCCAGTGATTTTACCAGTGGCGACAAAAGTACCAGAAACGGGTAAGTCGTAGCCCTTCATAAGAGTGGAGTGTTGTAAGTATCCATTCACAATATCAAAATGAAGGTTTGCATTGAGCTTAGTATTGATCGTTCCCTTGGCTTCGAGGGTGCTCCGCTCTTTTTGCAAAATACCTTTGTTGAATTTGATGACTCCCTCACGAGCCTCCAGCGCAAGACTGGCCTCATTGTAGTCTTCTCCGAGGATATTGCCTTTGAAGAGTCTCGCATCAAGGTCAAATGCAAGTTTATCCACGTCAAAGGGAGTATCGAGATGAATACGACCAGAGCCTGAGCCAAGAAATCGATTCTCTAGATCCACATGCTTAATGATGGCTTGCTGCACATCTTCCATGCGGAAGAAGGGAAGCTGTATGTCGCCGACAATGCGCTCCTTAAGTAGATCAATGTTAAGGTCGCCTCGAAAGCGAGTGGACTCGATCAGTCCATCCAATGATTTAAAAAAGAGTGTGCCGCTCTTATAACTGAGGTTGCTGTTGAGCTTGCCGAAATAGTACTCCTCAAATTCAAAGTCTTCGGCTTGAATATCCATGGCAAAGACTGCTGAGCGAGAGTCACCGGATGTGGAACCTTTAATCTTAGCTCGCCCTGCAAATTTAAGCTCAGCTATTTCTTTGACGGCATCGAAATCTAAACTTTCAGTTTCATAATTAATAGTAAATCCTTTAGAGAAACTAATAACTCCATCAGACCTTCCTTTAGATTCACCGATGGCAGCTGTGGCTTTATAGCGAATGAACTCTTCAGTGATTTGTACATCGCCAGCACCATCCACTTGATCAATAGCTATAATTTTTTTGCTTCTCTCGCCATTTTGTACCAATACATTGGTAACCGTCATGGCTCCTGGGCATTCCACATTGAGCTTATCAGTATAGGAACCTTGGCAGGAAAGGTCGCCATTCACTTTGAGCCAAACTGGAATGTCAGCAATTGTCGATTGTTTAAGGAAGCTATTGAGCTGGGCATCCTTTATACTTACTCCTGTGGAAAAATGAACGCCCTCTTTCCAATTGATTTTAGCATTTTCGATGAGAACTTTATTATTACCAGCAAGACTCACTTCGGCGCGAGGAATTTCTGCACTCTCTCGATTGGGAATTTTTGCCTTTAAGTGAACATCACCAAGGTGAATTTTATCAAATACAAACCCCGTTACCGAGGTCTGTAGATCGATAACCTCAAGATTACTTTTCCCTTGTTTTGAAATATTAATATCACTTTTTATGGAGCCCTTAAGTCCCCTTAAATCTTCGAGATGAGTGAAGCGGTTAGCCCAATCGTTAATCTGGTCAAAGTTGACCTTAATGCGGGTATTGAGGTGCATTTCCTCAATGCTATTGAGGTTATCGCCAAAATAGATATTGCCGGAGGCTAGAAAAAAGGCATCCTCACGTACCACTTTTACTTTTGAAATGGTTAAAGTTTTTTTTGTGATCATGGCGTGGGAATCGAGCAAAAAGTTCAGGCCCTTTTTTTCGCCATGCTTTCGTAAGGTGACTTCGGGGTCTTTGATAACAGCAACGAGAGATGTTTTTTTATTGTAAGCTCTAAGATAGAGGCTTTCATTTTGGATATAGTATTCATCTTGATAGTTAATATCTGTTTTGATTTTCTTGAGTTGAATTTGTGAAACAGGAATTCGCGAAAGAAGCTTGCCAAGGTCAATGTTGGGGAGACCTGTCTTTTTAGCCGGCGCATTCGCTGCTTTGGCTAAATGATAACGGATATCTGTGCCCTCAATGATAAGGTGGGAGATCCAGAACTTCCCAATTAGTAAATCTAAAAAGCTTGGTCGAATGGCAATCCACTGCACCTCGAGAGGTTTTAAAGATTTAGCTAAGTCTCCTCTAGGATTAATTTTTGCGTATTCAATTTCTAACTGCGGTGGAAAAAATCCAATATTAGTGCGTTCCACTTTAATAACAAAAGGAATGTCTTTGTCTTTAGAAAGGGCCTCGATATAAATTTTTGCAAGGGCCTCCACTTTGGGTTTTTGCCAAAGCACAACGCCAACGACAGAGGCGATGACAATTGAGAGAAGGGAAAGAAGGATGATTTTCTTTTTACTCAAGATGATCCTCTTTCCATTCAATCAGAAGATCGCTGGCTGATTTAAAATCCGGTTTCATATTGGCAATTTGGCCCATCAGTTGGATGGCCTTTGATTTTTCGCCCAGCTCCCAATAGGCTAGAGCTTCCGCATAAGAAATCGAGAAAAGGGCTAAGGGTTGATTTGAGTACTTGAGCTTGAGTTGCTCAGCATGGTCTAGCAAAGCTAAGTACTGCCGATCAATGAGGAGCAAATCAAGAAGCTGCCAGTCGCGAGATTCGCTATCCTTTTCTAGGTAAAGAAAATCGCAGGCAATGCGCAGAGATCCAAATTGTCTAAACATAATCGCAAAGTCGTGGGCGAGTTCTGGATGGGTGTCGAGAATGTGTTTGGCTTGTTGGCTAAGGTGCTCAAGACTGGCTTTTTCATCTTCATCAACAGCTCTAGGGGTGTAAGTGCTCCTGCGGTTGGCGCGTAAGGCTTTTTGTAAAACTTGTTCAGCATCTATTTTTTCACGGTCAAATAAAATTTGTTTTACATTGATGTCATTAGGAAAAAGTTTTTTAAGTTCTTTTAAAAATTGGATCTGTTGGTCAAAGAGCCTCTCTGATTTGGCAATGTTGGCTGATGACAACAGCTCTTGCCTTTTGTCTTGTAAGTCCTGCATGAAAGCATATTTCCGTTTCAAAACAATCGCTGCAATCATTTCTTTTACCGTGAAAGACTTACGAGCAATGATCCTTTGCTTTTTCAAAACCTTTTTAATAAGAATGTCGTGCTCTTCTGGCACAACAATATTCAAGTTGAGAATCAATCTTAAAAATAGATCCCATGGAACCTTGGCCGATCGTTCACTAATGTCTTTACGAAACAAGAAGAGAAACACCTGCCATTGTTTGGCATGGTAAAGAAATTGGTAAGCCGGGAGTTTGTCATCGGGATGGGTTTCGGGCCAGATGGCTTCAAGATCATCTTGTAGTTTTTGAGCATTATCG
>JAGQZY010000083.1 GCA_020435205.1 Bdellovibrionales bacterium
AAAAAAAATGAAATTTTTTGTAATTTAAAATTTAGTTCTGCGCCTTTTGAGAGAAAAATAAACGAGGGTGCTATTTTTGAAATAGTAAATAGCACTCCTATTCTAAAGCGTCAAATGACAAACTCTGACATTATTAAGGAACTACAGAAGTATCAAGCTACATATGTGCCTGATGAATTCCTTGATGGTTTGAACCAAAAGCAAGTAATTGAAAAACTAAAAGAGTATAATGTACTTATTAAGAATGGTGACCTGTCAATATATGAAACTACTCTAACTTTAAAATCTCAAACCACTGGGGCATCTTATAAATTGGTATGTACCGAGCAGAATAATTTTGACGAAGAAGCGCTACTTCAAGGCTTATTTAATTTCGGGTTACTAAAACCTGTTGCTGATTTTTAGATTGGTAGGTTGATTGTTCTGGAATAGAACTTCTTGATAAAGATGAAAAGCTCTACGTTTTAACGTAGAGCTTTTGTTTGTTTAAAGCGGCCTTGGTCTTAAAGGCTTGCCTTATGATGGTTCCACATTTTTAGTCTCTGCCTTTATAGCATTTCTTTTTAAAATTAAATCAATGGATTGATAGCTCCATTTTTTACCCAGTCGAGTCAATTTTCCTTCTGAGTTTAGGATTTTTTGAATCTGGTAAGAGGAATGGCCTTGTTGCTTGAGATCTTTCATCATCAGCAAAGTTTCATACTCCTTGGGTTCAATAACCACCTTTCCTTGTAGGGTTGTAAAGCCGTAGGAGGGTTGTGACAGCTCTTTCTTGCGAAAATGGTACTTGGAGCTGGGACGGGCGAGGACTTCGGTAGGCGGCTTTAGATTATTCTTTCGGCAATAAGTCTTTAAAGTGCTCTCAGGCACATTTGTCAGCTTGGAGATATCGCGATAAGAGAGTCCTTTTTTTAACAGAGGGGCGCAATCGTGAAAAATGCGTGACTTGATAGTGGGAAAATAGTTAATGATGTCATGTGGTTGTAAGGGTTCGCCTGATGTTTGATGTTCCCTACCACTCGTGGAGATGTGCCGAAGGCACGAGGCTCCACGAGTAAAAGTCGAATACAATGAGACGATGGAGATGTGCCCTCACAATGCCTTCGGGATTGTGAAGGCCCGTCGGCCTGAGACTATCAGAATTTAATTATTAACAGCTGATCTACCGGCATCATTTTGCGGAACACTGGGAGTGTAGGCTGTAAAAGCACCCCCCTCAATAAAGCTATTAAGCTCATCACGGGAGGGTGGATTTGATAACTGATAGACGCCTCCATGAGAGGGGTAAAAGTTCCAGGAGCCATTGCGATTAGCAAGGAGTCCATTTTGACCATAATAAAATAGCTTTTGCGTTTTATCGGGATTGATTACTAAAACCGTTTTAATGCCACCGTCCATGTAGCGGGTGATGTGCCGGGTTCCATCGGCGCGCTCTTCAATCACCTGACAATTGCGGGCACCTTTTTTAGTCGACTCCAAAATCCGCACACTTTTGTTCTTATTACCTTTCTTGCACTTGCTTGAGACATTGCGAATATCGGCTTCCGACATATACACATTCAGGGGATTGCATTCATTAGTAAACTGTTGGATAGCCTGCTGGCAAGAGGCCCCGGAATTAACATTGGATTCGGCAAGGGCAGAAAAACCCAGAAGAGCTGTCGACAAAATTATGATGATTCCATTGTTCATAAAACTTCTCCCCTACCACTTTTGCCTTTTAAAAAAGCAAAGCAGATGCCAAAAAAAACCTTTCTAGGCCATTTTAATGGCTTTCCACTCTTCGGTACTTACTAGATTTTATACAGCTGTTTCCGATATGAGTATCCCAGTTTGACACAGTTGTACTACCCAGACTTTCCTCTCCCGCAATAAAATCTCCTGCGAGGAGCGACACTATGAACTTTAAAATTTTTTCTTTTATCCTAGTTTTTTTCACAATCACCGCTTGCGTTTCCAAAAGCAAATATGAAGAATTGGAAACTCAATATGGATCCTTGCAAGCCGAACATGATGCCGCCAAAAATCAAGTCACCGACCTTGAAGCCTTGGTTGCTGAACTGGAACGCAAACTGGGTAAAGCCTCCACCGATCAAAAGTCACTCAGCCAGTCCATTGATTATATGAAGCAAGCTCTTGCAGACGCTTCAGCGCGCAAGAAAGAAGTCGAAAAAAGAATGGCGGAATACAGAAAGCTCGTGAACCAATTCAAAGCATTAACCGATGCCGGTGAGCTTTCTATTAAAATTGTCGATGGCCGCATGGTGGTCGCTATGCCTAGCGACGTATTGTTTGCCTCCGGTTCCGCCAAGCTTTCTAGCAAAGGTCAACAAACCATTGAAAAGGTGGCTAAGCTTTTAGTCACAATACCTGATAAAAAATTTCAAATCGAAGGCCATACTGATAATGTCCCCATTCGTTCGAGCCGCTTTCCTTCCAATTGGGAGCTCGCTTCTGCTCGCTCGGTCAACGTTTTAAAAACCATGGTGCAAGCCGGGATGCCAGAAAATCGCATCAGTGCTGCCAGTTTTGGTGAGACTCGCCCTGTTGCCGCCAATGACAGCAAAGAGGGTAAACAGGCTAACCGCCGCATCGAAGTGGTACTGATGCCCGATCTTTCGCAACTGCCTGGATACGAAGAGTTGCAACGACTTTCCGAAGAAAAATAAGCCTAGACATAGATCTTAATAGGCAGAGTCTTGGCCACCCCCCTCTTTTTCCATAAAATGAAGATCTATAGGGGGTGAGTGTGTTAGCAATCCTAAAAGAATGGTCAAGACTTTCCAATCTATTGGCAAAAAACCCCACACCAAAAGATGAACAAGTCGCACTCACTCGCTACCAAAATTTAGAAAATCCACAATTTATCGAGCAACAAGAGCAGATGGCTTTAATGGGCCTCCATCCCCACGAAGAGAGCTTTTTTAATCAACGCCTGGATGGAATTTCTAAAAATCTACCTTTACTCGTAGTTGGTTGCGGATGTGGCCGACAAGCCATTGCACTGGCGCAAAAAGGTTATGCCGTGGACGGGATTGATGACTCAGCTTCTTTAGTGCGCAGGGCTCGCTCCCTGAGCACTGTTTTCAATTTGCCTTTGCACTTTGATTGTAAATCTTTGACAGAACTTCCCGATAGCAAAAAGTACGGCCTTATTTTTGTTACCGATTCTTTGATCAATCTCATTCCCAGTTTTGAGCTAAGGGTTGCTTTCTTGCAAAAAGCCAAACAGCTTTTAGTCCCTGCGGGCATTCTGTGTCTGGAAACTGATTTTTTGCTTTTATCAGGAGCCAATCGCTTTCAGATGGCCCATGAGTTTTTTCCCAACAAAAAAGCCCTCAACAATGAGATGAGGGCCAGTGGTTTTGTCGATCCTCAAGACTATGAGGATTTTTTTTGGGCCAAAGCCTAAGCTTTCTGACTGCGCAGCCAAGCCCACCAATACACAAAATTATCCCCAATGGAATCTTTTATGAGATTCTGCACTACAAATTGTCGCAAGGGGTACTTTTGCGGATTGTATAAAAACTGCAGACTCACTAATTTTTTAAGCATCCATACAGAAAGCACTGACTTGCGTGGCGCCTTGTAAACAATCAATTGGATATTCAAACCCAATTTTTGACACAAAAACAAAGTCATGTAGCAAGACTTATAAAGCCTAGCTTCAGTGGCTAACTTCCAAAATCTCTGCCAATCCATTTGCTTATGAAATTTTTCAACAAACTTGTAGATATCGACTAACCAAAATAATTTATCAAAGGTATGTTGAAATCCGATATTGCCACAAAGATGAATCAGTTGGTTTTCCTTATCTAAGACCTTCAAACCATCGATATGACTTTCCATAAGATTGGCTCTGGCTTGCATGGGCTTGTGCCAAAAAAGCTGGGTATGCACTTCGATAATGACTGACTCTCCGTCTATCTTTTTACTAAACACATATTTGAACTGATTTTCAAGCCACTTTTTTTCTGTCTTTTTATTATAGCCATGCATACGCAAGATATCAGTCAATTTCCAAAGTTCTTCCCTTGCAATAAGAAGATCCACATCTGAGGCAAAGCGCTCACCCCAATCCTGATAAATAGCGCCCATCAAAGAATAGCCTTTTAATAAACAAACATCGAGACTTTCCCGTTTTAAGTCTTCACCAATTTTTTCCAATTCTGATTTTATGATGTAATTGCGAGAAAGCTGAGATTTCCACTGCGGATAGTAATCTTTACTTTGAGTTTTATGGTAAGCATAACCATAAAGGTTGTGTCGAGAGAGGAAGTCCGCCGACCAAGGACGCGTCGGTGCTGTTTCCGTTTCGATGATCGTTGTGGGCCCAAAAGTTTCTGTCAAAGTTGCCATGAGTTTCTCCTCATTAAGTGTCAATGATCCCATTCATTAGCTGTGGAAAATGATGTCCTAGGTTCCGGGGTGCTCCTTTGTTGGTTTTTTGATTTTTGAAAAAAGGGGCCCTTGAAAAAAGCGGACACCCTCCGCTCCTGGATGTTCTGGAGTTGGATGTTGGGTTCGGTCTTGAAACATAAGCCCCCAATACCCTTCCTATTCTAGTATTGACGGGTTTAAATGCAATGTATGGACTTCAGGATTAAGACTATGGCCTAGGAAGCATTTCTTTTAAAAACCGAATCGGAACCATTTCAGAAAAAAGCACTGTCTTGACCAGCTTATTTTGCGTCCCCAAATGAATGGGAAAATTTTCATCAACAAACTCTTGCATCACCTGCAAACACATCCCACAAGGGGGAATCATTCCCGAGGGCGAGTCGGAAACAATGACCATGTACTCAAAACCCGGATTGCCATAACGGCTGATCGCTTGCAGGATGGCGGCGCGTTCCGCACAAATAGTGGCCCCGAAGCTTGCGTTTTCCACATTGGTTCCCAGCACCAACTCCTCTTGCCCTTTCACTTTCAGGGCCGCCCCCACTTTTAAATGGGAATAGGGGGAATGGGAGTTTTTTAAAACGCCAACAGCCGCTTTATGGGCCTCAATAAGATCTGAATTGAGCTCTGACATTTCTGCTCCTCGCTGGTGCAATTTTCTATCATTATCAGGCATTTAGACAGAGATTTTGCCATTGACATCATATGTTAATAATGGAACAAAAAGGCATGTCAGACCATCACCTCATTGGCCATAGCAAAAAGTGGGACCGCAGCGGGATCATCGTAGCCACTCTTTGCCTTGTGCACTGTTTAGCTCTCCCTCTGCTCGTGGGTGTTCTTCCCGCCCTATCCCTGATTCGCCATCACTGGGTGGAAATCATTGTTCTGGCACTTGGGGTGATCATCGGCAGCATTTCTTTTGTTACGAGCTATAAAAGACATCGCATTATCTACCCGTTGATTTTGGGAATGATTGGTATTTTGTTTCTATGCATAAGCCTTCTTCAATTTGGTGCCCATAGCGAGCCCATGCACCACACCACTACCCACTGGAATCCCTGGACATTATTGGGCGGTCTTTTTTTGATCACCGGCCATCTATGGAATATCCGAGCCTGCCACTGCTTTTGCGATCACGACTGCCATCACCAAGAACACCAAGACATACACCAGCATAGCGAGACCTGTGCTCACCACACGGATTCCGATTCCGCACCACTGGAAAATTCCCTAGGAGAAGGTCAAACACCATGATGAAGCGCTTTGGCTGGAGTCCTCAGCGAGCTATTCCCCTTGTTGGCCTCGCCATTTGTTTTTTTATTTTCAATCAGTGTTCAAGCCAAGCCCCCTCTAAAGGCCATCACATCAATGAAATTCAAGTGATGACTTTTAACGTGGAAAACCTTTTCGATACTATCGATGATCCCCGCAAAAACGATGAAACGTTTTTACCCATGGCCACAAAAAGAAAGCTACCTCTTAATAAAATCTGCGCAAAAATCCCCGTTAAAAAATGGCGAGTGCAATGCCAAAGGTGGGATTGGAATCAAGATGTACTTGATAAAAAAATGGAAAATATTTCCCAAGTTATCCTTTCCGTGAATGATGGAAAGGGGCCCGATATCTTGATCTTACAAGAGGTCGAGAACAAAGAGGTTCTTGATGTCTTAAACCAAAAGTATCTGCAACCCGCTGGATACCAAAAACCCATACTATTAGAAGGTATGGATGCACGCGGAATTGATGTGGCCGTACTGAGTCGTTTTCCGGCAGTACAACCCGCTAAACTCGAATATGTTCCCTTTTCTAAAGGGACCAGCAAAGCCCGCATGAGAGACACCCGTGGTATTTTAAAAGTAAAACTCAAAGTTGACGAGGATGATAGTATCACAGTGCTTGCCAACCACTTCCCCGCCCCTTTTCACCCTCGGCAAATGCGAATCGATAGCTTTAAAAAGCTCAATCGCATAGCCAGTAAAGAAAGTGGACTCGTTGTCGCCGGAGGCGATTTTAATCTCCCTAGTGAAGAAGATGGCAAATTTAAACTGTTAAATACTTTTGTAGCCCCCCAATGGACGATTGCTCATCGACAAGGTTGCAAGGACTGCAAAGGCACTAATTATTACAAGGGCAAAGACTCTTGGTCCTTTTTAGATATGATTCTTGTAAAAAGGGGCGAGCCTATGGGGTGGGCATTGCAAAGCGACAAAACCCAAGTGATTCAACACCCTATCCACATTGAGGATGGACATCCAAAACGCTTTGACCCCATCCATCGCGATGGAGTCTCTGACCATTGGCCTCTTCTTATTGTTCTGCGAAAAAACGGATAGGTTTTTTCCCTTTTTTATATTTCGTCTGAGCTTGTTCCTTACCCACAGTAAAGACCCGCAACGAGTTGGTCTTTTGACCCTCTAAAACCGGCAAACCAAGAGTTAAAACAACGTAATCCCCTTCTTTGATAATGCCATGGCCAATCAAGAGACCTTCAATTTGCGAAAAAGCTTCTTCGATATTCGAGTATCGATCAATTTGCAAAGTTTGAATTCCCCAGCAGAGCTCTAGTCGCGAAAGAGCCTCTTTTTCAGAAGTCGCTGCAATGAGTTTTGCCTTGGGGCGATACTTTGAAATCATTTGCGCTGTTTTGCCTGTCGTGGAGAGGCAAACAATGGTACGCGCCTGCAATTGCTCAGAGCAGGTCACCGCCGACATAGCAATCGTGTCTGGCACTGTCGGTCGATCCGGCCGCCGATTTTTAAATTTATAGTAAATCCCCGGCTGTTTCTCCACTTCCATAATAATATCGTGCATGGTTTGTACCGAACGCACTGGATAATTGCCAAAAGCTGACTCTCCAGAGAGCATTAAAGCGTCTGACCCATCAAGGACAGCATTGGCCACGTCAGTGATCTCAGCGCGGGTAGGCCGTGAGTTGTGTTGCATACTATCAAGCATTTGCGTAGCTGTGATGACAGGCTTGCCCTTGCGATTACAAAGCTTGGTGATCTTTTTCTGTACCACTGGCAGATGAACCTGACCAATTTCGACCGCCAAATCCCCCCGTGCAATCATGATAGCATCGGACTCATCGATAATTCCTTCGATATTTTTAATCGCCTCTTTCATTTCAATTTTTGCGACCACTCGCGAATGACTTCCCAACTCTTTTAATCTTTTCTTCAATTTTTTAATATCATCTTTGGTGCGCACAAAACTTAAAGCCACGTAATCAAAGCCCAGCGCGGCCCCTGCCTCTAAATCAGCAATATCTTTAGCCGTCATACTCTCAATAGGAAGGTTAGCATCAGGAAGATTCACCCCCTTACGCCCACGCACCAATCCTCCGTGGATCACTTCGCAGTGAAGATCTTCGCCTTTTTTATCGGTAACCTTAAGCTCTATAATTCCATCATCAATAAAAATAGCCTGTCCCACTTCAACAAATTGAGAAAGATGATCAATGTCCACGATATACTTTTCATCGTCTTTGCTGCCTTTGCCCGTGACAATAATTTTTTGACCAGACTCGAGCTCCCTTTCTCCTTCGAAGCTCTGCAATCGAATTTTAGGTCCCTGCAAATCTTGAAGAATGCCGACGGGTGCATGCAGATCAGAGGACAATTTTCTAATTTTTTCAACTGTGGACTGATGCTGCTCAAACGTTCCATGACTAAAATTCAAGCGAGCCACATTCATCCCAGCTTTGATTAAGGCTTGAAGTTTGTCTTCATCCCAAGAGGCGGGGCCAATAGTGGCAACAATTTTGGTTTTGCGAAAAGAAAGACTGTGAATACGGCTATGGGGGCTAGAAAAAGTGATATTAAACATCTTACTATTTTCCACTCAGACCTTAGCTGAAGTAAAGCGCTCCTCAAAGTGTCGCGCCTTGGCAGAAGGCAAAGGGCCTCTTTAGGGTTTCGCAAGACCCCAAAACAACCCTATTTTAGGGGCTGCACCCAAAGGGAAAGGCAATTTTGCTCAGAGTCCTCGCGAAACTCTTTCAAGCCTATGGACATGGTCTCCTGTCCATCTCTAGGTTCAGAGACGTAAGAACGAAAAATATAGTCCCACACCGACATAAAAAAACCATAATTAGAATTGGTTTCTTTAGGATAAATTGAATGGTGAATGCGGTGGAAATCCGGGGTCACAATGAGCTTACGCAGCCACTGGTCCAAGCCTGCGAAGACTCGCCAATTGGAGTGATTAAACATCGCCGAAAAATTAAGGATGATTTCAAAGACAATCACGCCCAGCATAGGTCCACCGACGATTAATAAGGCTACAGCCTTCACCACATAAGATAAAATCGCTTCCACGAAATGAAAGCGCAAAGCTGTGGAAGGATCAAATTCTGTATCGGTGTGGTGCACGCGGTGCAAACGCCACAGCCAAGGAATTTGATGAAATAAGCGATGCTGCCAATAGATAACGAAATCGAGAAATAATACGACAACAATCACCTCTCCCCAAAGTGGCAGAGTAAAATTATTAAGCAAACCTACGGAATTTTCCTGCAAGTAATGACTTAAAGCCACCAGACTCGAACCAAAAATCAACCGAATGAGCAAGGGGTTCACAGCTCCTAAAATGAGATTATGTAAAAAAATCATGAACCTGGGTTTCTGCCACTTTCTACGAGGAAAAAAATAACCCATGATAGTGAACACAACCAGTCCACCAATAAAAAACCCCAACCGCAAAGCTGATTCATTCATACTATTATTCTAGCATAAAGGAATGCCAGCGAACTAGAAAAAAGGGCCGCACCTGCGGCCCTAAAACAAAACCCTCTTGTTTTTCACTTCATTGGGGGAAGAAGTCTTCAGTTTTATTTACGCCCACGACACCAACTGGCAATCGCTCCGGTTTTTCGTTTTTCATAATGAAGATGGGGGCCTGTCGATAAACCTGTAGTCCCGACCTTGCCAATCACTTTTCCCTGGCTCACTTTTTGTCCGTTTTTTACTAAGATTCGCGATAAGTGAGCGTAACGGGTACGAATACTTCCATGGTTGATTTCCACCAAGTTTCCAAAACCTCGACAACGGGCCGCCCAAGAGGTTTTACCCGAGGCCGCCGCCTTCACCGCCGTTCCTGTTGGAGCGGCGTAATCCCAACCATTGTGCATCTTTCTTTTTCGGGTGATCGGGTGACGACGCATTCCTGGTTTAGATGTCAATCGACCTCGAACCGGCTTGATGAATTGCGCCGCAAACTGAGGAAGCAACACCATCTCAAGATCTTCAGGCCATTCAGCTATGTTTTTCACATCCACAATCGCCTCTATGAAGTCTCCTTCTATGGCCACAAATGTCAGCACTTCAAATGGGTTTACTTGCACCTCAAAACGCACATATTCATTACCATCAGGAGTTTCAACAATCTCTAACACGCTCAGTTCCGCGCCCTTGGGTATTGCGACTTCATGTGGCTGGAGACCTGCAAAAGATTCTCCTCCCTCCACAGCAATCAACGGCACAACGATATCTTCGCCAACAATATATTCAGAACCGCTGCTCGTTTTAGCATTTTGGATCATGGAGCTATCCCCACTCACAATTTTTTTTGGTACATAAGGAACTTTCGCTTGAGCTTGATAACTCAAAAGAAGAAACCCCATGGTCAATACCAAGTGTTTACTTAAAACCATACCTACCTCCTATGAATCTTGTGTGATTGTTAAAAAAGAAACTCGATCCACGGGGTTTGAACCTATCCAATCTTTGTGCCACTCTTCAAAGCCATCAGAGCCAATGAAATGGCTTTTCCCTAGTCATCTTTTCAAAAGAGAGGACGAATTGAGCCCCCAAAATGAGGGCAAAATTGAGCTCCTACCAATTTGGCACCAGTCCATAAAAAGCCCTCGAGAAGCTGGGCTCAGAAGGCCTGTCGATATCTTTTACGATTGGTTTTATTACACTCCCAGGTGCCCCTTTTAGGCACTTTTGGCATCCGAGACCCCTCTCATTTTGAGGAGAGGGTTGGCACCAGGTGTGCAGTAATAATACAGGCGAGGGGAGAACCGCTGTTTGGACAATATATATATAGGAGGTCCTTAATGAAGGTTTTGAGTATGGCTTTAACAATGCTGGCAACAGTTATGATCGTATTACCAGCCCACGCAGGACGCTCCCGCGAGGGATGCCTTAATGCGATTGCTGCAAAAAAGCGATCCATGACGGCCGCTTATTTTAAAGGCGAATATAGTGATATGTCCGATGCCCAATGGAAGAACTTTCTTGTGCGCACAGCCAGTTCTGTTTGTCGCAGATATTGTGCAGGCGTTAAACGAAAAGATGGACAACAAATCAGCTGTTCTGCTTTCCAAAATGAAGTTTTCAACTCGAGCGACCCCACCAGTGCTTTTTCAGCCTACGTGAACAAAATTAATCTACAACTTGGTAACGAAAATACCGAAGAAGATCCGGCATACATCGACATGATGCTTAACGATGGGGTTTATCACCCGAACCAAATTCGTTCCGGCGGAAACCAAGCGGTAGACATTTAATCTGTTGTTAAAATAGAAATTCTAAAAGAGGAGCCTGTGGCTCCTCTTTTTATTTTCTTAGTTGGGCTGCTTCTGGCACAAAACGCGATAGACATTATTACCATCGACACGAGCCACACGCATAGAGCCGCTGGCATTCCAGGTCGTCGCTGCCGTCACACCATTCTGATAGTAAGGCCCAAGGGTGATCATCATCAGGTATTCCTGGGAGAGCTTATTGCCTCTCACCATAAAGTGGTACTCACCAATGTCGCCAGACACTTTAATTAAGTTGGGATCTTCATACTCTGTCGCGAGTTCGATCTCTTGGATCGTGGTTTTCCCGGCGGTGTCGGTCAATTGAAACTGGCCTTTGCAAGCAAAATCAGCTTGGGCTGCCATGGTAAAAGCAAATACAAAAATAGATAGTAAAATTCTCATGAATCCCCCCTCAAAATATTAGATCATCCGCCCCAAACGGATGGGCCATTTTTAAAAGGGAGCATAAAGTCTGTCAAAAAAGATCAAAGAAAAGGGGGAAATTGTAAAAAGCTCCCACTTTGTGGGAGCCTGCATATTTTTTAAATTGGTCTTATTTGGTTCTCAGGATAAGGTGGTAGCCAAACTGGGTTTGCACGGGTTCCGACACTTGATCCACGTCCAAGCCAAAGGCGGCTTGCTCAAAAGGTAGAACCATCTGCCCTTTGCCAAATTCACCCAGTTGCCCACCGTTCTGGCCAGAAGGACATTTAGAAAACTTTTTGGCTAGATCAGCAAAGCTTTCACCCTCACCAAGTTTTTTTAAAAGATCTTCGGCTTCAAATTTTTGCTCAACTAAAATATGGCTGGCTGCAATTGTGCTCATGAATTCTCCTTTGTTT
>JAGQZY010000084.1 GCA_020435205.1 Bdellovibrionales bacterium
ATGGATCTATGGGAATGATGAGGGACTTTAAAGTCATTTAAGATCTCAGTGATACTAGACTTTATACCCCTATAGGGTATACTGGCGTTTGCCGATAGTTATAAGGATGAATATGAAAAAGGGAACCTCGCACACCGATCAGTTGAAACGCTTGAACAGAGTTGAAGGCCAGGTTCGTGGAATTTCAAAGATGGTTGAGGAAAAACGATATTGCCTTGATATTGTTCATCAAATCAAAGCGGTAAAGGCGGCTTTGAGTTCGATTGAGAGCAAAATCGTGGAAGACCACTTGGACCATTGCGTCCACGAGGTTATGACGTCTCGAAACAAGGCAGCTACTGAAGAAAAGTTAAAGGAAATAAAGGAGTTGCTAAAGTGGAGCAAGAAATAGAAACTCCTCACTTGACATACCCCCATAGGGTATAGGATTATGTAGGTTATGAGAACAATTGTATCGATATTGATGGCATTTTCTTTTTTGGCGACCCAGGCCAGTGCCCATCAATGTTTTGGTGACTGTGCGATTCAAAAAACCGAGGAAAAACTTGAAACAAAAGCTGACCATTCATGTTGTAAGGAATTGGCTGGCCAAAACAAAAAAGAAGATTCCCATAATTGCGATGATGATGGCTGTTTGCAGTCCATTTCTCTTTCACCTGAAGTTGAAGTCTTTTCTTTAACTCAGCAATCTTTAAACAAGATTCTATTTGTTCTGATTCCTAATTTTTTAGACTATAATACTTATGCGGTTGCAAATGAATACGAACGACCGTATCAAATCTTAAAATTGAGGCCAAGGCATAAGCTCGGTCTTTATATAATTCTTAAACGCTTACGCCTTTGCTAGTTTCTTCTTTTGGGATATCCATCCCTATATCTATTTTTTAGCAGTTTTATTTGAATGACTTAATAAGGAGAAATTCTATGCGATATCTCGTAATCGCAATACTCTTAGCTCTTTCCATAGGTGCACAAGCAAAGGGAGCACAGTTTCAAGAGCTGTCACAATTGATTGAAATGGCCTACGATAGTAATCAAGCTATTAAGGGACAGTCTTCAGAGGTTGAAGCTCAAGATTCGCTAAGCACTTCGGCTTCGGGCCTAGATTCCCCCATGGTTGGTATTTCAACTCTTGACCGGGGACTTCGGACACAGTACGCCACGATCTCCCAAAGAATTCGTTTTCCGAACAAGTATTTTATGAGCTCCAATGCACAGGAAGCGGTGATGGAGAGTTCCAAAGCTATACTGCAAGCAACTAAGCTTCAGGTTAGGAGTCAAGTAGCAAGCCTTTATTTTGCTATCTACTCCGCTCAAAAAGAAATACAGCTTACAAATTTTAATATTGAATCGGTCAAAGAATTTGCACGGGTCGCAGAAAAGAAATATGCCGCAGGTCAAACTTCTCAGTCCGATTCAATGAAGGCTCACTTTGAGTTGACCCAATTAGAGCTTGAGAAAATTCGTTTGGTTCAGGATGAACAGGCCCTTCAGGATAAACTGAAAGCGACTCTCGGTAATTCCAATTTCTCTGGTTTAAATTTAGTTGAGGTGGAGTTGAATCCACCTTCGTTTTTTGAGTATAAGATTGCCAGTCGAGATAAAAAAATTGAAAACCTTCTGAAGGAAAGCTCACCTTTATTGCGGTCTGCAAATTTTAAACTGGAGGAAGCTAGTATTAGATCCCGATTGGCTCAGTGGGAGTTTGTCCCTGATTTTCAGGTCCAATACCAGCAACGAATCGCTGGTGACCCGACAGATTCTAGTATATTTTCAGTGGGAATTACTATTCCGCTCTGGTTTTGGAATCAGTATTCTAATGCATCAGCAGCCATTTCAAAGAAAAAGGCGCAGCAATATCGACTCAATGATCTGACTTTGCAGTTGTCTTCTCAAGTAAAAGACTTGCTTGGGAAAGTAAAAACTGGTTTCAAAACAATCGAGATTTACAAGACGAGTTTATTGCCGCAGGCACAAGGGGCTTATAATTCCAGTCGTTCAGCCTATCAAGCCAATAAAACTTCTTTTCTCGATTTATTGGATAGTGAGAGATCTCTCTATAGAGTGAAAACAGGTTATTACAAGTCGCTAAGCCAATATGTCATGTATTTGAGTCAATTAGAAAGCCTTGTTGGTTATGAGGTTTCAAATTTAGGAGTGTCCAAAGGGGTTCGCAGTGAAAAATAAAGTCATTATTCTTATAGTGGTCATTTTAGGTTTTGGGACTTTCTTTTGGTGGAATTATGGTCATCGAAATAGGAATGAGCATTCCGCGCATCAAAATTCTCACCAAGAAGTAAAGTATATTTGCCCCATGCATCCTCAGATCACATCAAACAAACCGGGAACTTGCCCGATTTGTGGAATGGACTTGGTGTTGGCAAGTGAGATGGAAGACGAAACTGATCATTCTAACCATAAAGATGAAAGTGATGAGGTCCAGCCAAGTACTGAGGAGCACTCAAAAGAACATCAGGGGATGCAAGAAGATCCTCACGGGCGCGCGCCTGTGAAACTCACACTTAACAAGCAACAAATGATCGGGGTCAAGCTTGCTAAGATAGAAGAAAAAAATCTATTTAAATCCATCAAGGCGCCCGGGCGCATTGCTTTTGATCCAGAACTCTATACGGCGCAAAGTGAGTATCTTGAAGCTTTAAAGCAATGGAGTCGAGTTAAAAACTCGCCAATCAATGACGTTAAAGAAAACACCAAGCAAATGATTAAGTCTTCAAAAATACGATTACGAGTTTTGGGTTTATCTGATGATCAAATAGATGCACTTACCAGCAAAGGGTCTCAATCTGAGGGCCTTCTCGTGGGAGGAGGAGATAACATTGTTTATGCTGACGTTTTTGAGGTTGAACTCCCTTACATTAAAGAGGGGCAGTCAGCGCAAATCTCTGCAAGCTTTTTACAGGGGAGAACCATTCCGGGAAAAGTGATATCGGTGGACCGAGTGATCAGTCCTGAAACTCGAACAGCAAAAGTAAGGATCGAACTTTTAAAAAGTGATTCTTCAATACGTCCTGAGTCCTATGTCAATGTTATCATTTTTGCTCCATTAGGCAAACACCTGTCTGTTCCCTTGGAGGCAATTATGGATACTGGCACGGATCAATTTGTTTTTATCAATAAAGGAGAGGGAAAGTTTGAGCCCAAAAATGTAAGGATTTTAATTGAAACAGCTAGTGAAGCAGCCATTGCGGGATCAATTAGCTCTGGAGATGAAGTTGTCGTCGGAGCTAATTTTCTAATTGATTCGGAATCACGACTTCGATCAGTGATTCAAGGTGGCAGCAGTTCTTCAAGTGGACATAATCATTAAGGAGTGAATTTATGATTCTTAAAACCATAGAGTTTTGCGCTAAAAATAAATTCATCACACTTTTTGTGGTTTTAGTCGCTGTTGTTGCGGGATGGTTCAGTATGAAAAACATCCCTATTGATGCCATTCCGGATCTTTCTGATACTCAGGTGATTGTTTATTCTAAATGGAATGTGAGTCCCGATATTGTTGAAGATCAGCTCACTTATCCTATCGTAACTAGCCTTCTTGGTGTTCCAAAAGTAAAGGATATTCGAGGGCTCTCCACCTTTGGAGCTTCTTATGTCTATGTGATTTTTGAAGATGGCACCGATATCTATTGGGCTAGGTCTCGCGTGCTCGAATACCTTTCTAAAATTACTCCTCAACTTCCCGAGGGGTCCAAAACAGAATTGGGTCCTGATGCGACTGGAGTGGGTTGGGTTTATCAGTATGCTCTTAAGGACACATCTGGCAAACACAATCTTGCCGACTTACGCTCCTTTCAAGATTGGTTTTTGCGTTATCAACTACAAGCTGTTCCAGGAGTTTCTGAGGTGGCTTCTTTTGGAGGGTTCGAAAAGCAGTATCAGGTGCAGGTCAATCCAGAGTCACTGAGAGCTTACAATATTCCACTTTCCAAAGTCAGCGAAGCCATTCGAGAGGGGAACTCCGAAACAGGAGCTCGGGTGATCGAATTTTCAGGTATTGAATATATGGTTCGCCTTAAAGGTTATGCGAAGAACCGGGCGGATTTAGAAAACATAGTAATAGGGGTTGGTAAAAATGGCGTTCCTATTTATGTAAAAAACATTGGAACAGTCATTGAAGGTCCTGAGATGCGTCGGGGAGTGGCTGACTTGAATGGGATGGGGGATACTGTTGGTGGAATTGTTGTCATGCGTTTTGGAGAAAATGCCAATCGTGTGATCGAAAGAGTTGAGAAAAAAATTAGAGAACTTCGGCCCTCACTGCCTGAGGGTGTTGAAATTGTGGAGACTTACAATCGAAGACAACTGATCCAACGATCCATTGGTACGTTAACTCATGAACTGATGTTGGAGATGTTTGTCGTTGCCTTGATCATTTTAGTTTTTCTCCTTCACATTCCAAGTGCGCTTGTTCCGATTATTAGTTTGCCTACTGCTGTGGTGATATCTTTTGTTCTTATGTATTTTATGGGTGTTTCAGCCAACATTATGTCTTTAGGTGGAATAGCTATTGCTATTGGAGCTATGGTGGATGCAGCCATCGTCGTGGTTGAAAACTGTCATAAGAAATTAGAGGAATGGAGATCGTCAGGAGGGAAAGGCTCTTTGGAAGACGTGATCATTTCTGCAATTAAAGAAGTGGGGCCAGCCAGCTTTTACTCACTTCTCGTAATTGCCGTCTCCTTTTTGCCAATTTTTGCCTTGGAAGCTCAAGAGGGCCGACTTTTCAAACCACTGGCTTATACTAAAACTCTCGCCATGCTTGTGGCCTCGGTTTTGTCGATCACACTTGTTCCAGCACTGCTAGTAATCCTATCAAAAAGTAGAGAGTTTAAATGGGGACCCGTCTGGTGGACGAAAACTCTCAATTTTATTTTTAGTCCTCATACAAAAAGTGAAGACGAACACCCCATAAGCCTTTATTTGTTCAAAATTTATGGACCTGTGGTGGATTGGGTGGTGGATCACCGAAAACGGGTCGTGGGCTTTGCCATCGCTTTGGTGTTAGTCACTGTGCCTGTTTACTTTAAATTGGGTTCTGAATTTATGCCGCCTCTTAATGAGGGAACCATTCTGTATATGCCCACAACAATGCCTGGAATCTCAGTAACAGAAGCTGCACGGCTTTTACAAAAACAAGATGAGATATTAAAAAGTTTTCCTGAGGTTTTAAGTGTGCATGGTAAAGCCGGAAGGGCGAGTACTGCGACCGATCCCGCACCCTTGTCAATGATGGAAACTCTTGTGGTATTAAAAGATCAAAGGGAGTGGGGTGGCAAAAGTTGGGATCAACTAGTAAAAGAAATGAATAGTAAAATGAATTTCCCAGGGGTCACCAATGCCTGGACTCTTCCTATTAAGGGAAGAATTGATATGCTCACCACTGGAATTCGAACACCTATTGGAATTAAGATCTCAGGAGGGGACCTTAAACAAATTGAAAAGATCGGTGTAGAGCTGGAAAAAATAATTTCTGAAGTTCCAGAAACTCGTAGTGTCTTTGCGGAGCGAGTCACTGGCGGTTTCTTTTTTGATGTGGATTTTAATAGAGAAGCTCTGGCAAGGCATGGGATCTCAATTGGAATGGCCCAATCAGCATTGGGCACAGCCATGGGTGGCATGAACGTAACTACAACGGTTCAGGGGCGAGAGCGCTATTCAGTGAATGTTCGTTATGCTCGTGATTTTCGACAAAATAAAGAGGACATAAAACAAATCTTGATAGCCTCTCCTAAAGGATATCAAATTCCATTGAGTGAAGTGGCAAGCATTCAACTTTTAAATGGCCCAGGAATGATCAGAAATGATAATGGTCTGCTTACAGGTTATGTTTATGTTGATATCGAAAGCTCAGACGTGGGTGGCTATGTAAAATTGGCTAAAGAGGCTGTTAAAGAAAACCTTGATCTTCCTCCAGGCTATTCATTGAACTGGAGTGGGCAATATCAAAGTATGGGGCGTGTTGTGGAAAAGCTCAAAGTGGTTCTTCCAATTACATTTTTAATCGTTTTATTTTTAATTTACCTCAATACAAAATCAGGAATAAAAACATCTATTGTATTATTAGCTATTCCTTTTTCAGCAGTGGGAGCCATATGGCTTTTATATGTCTTGGGTTACAATATGAGTATTGCCGTATGGGTGGGCCTCATTGCGCTTTTGGGGGTTGATGCAGAGACAGCTATATATATGCTACTTTATCTCGATTTAGCCTATGAGAAGAAAAAGAAGGAAGGAAGTTTAAAAACTTTTAATGATCTAAAAGAAGCCATCCACATTGGTGCTGTTAAGCGAATTCGACCGAAAATGATGACTGTTATGACCACTTTTATTGCACTTCTTCCTATAATGTTGGCCAGTACGGCGAGCAGTGGAGCTGACGTCATGAAAAGAATGGCAGCACCCATGGTGGGTGGGATCTTTACCTCATTTTTACTGGAACTACTGGTTTATCCAGCCATCTTTGCTCTTTGGAAAGAAAGAAATTTAGAAAAAACTGAAACGACGTCACTTTAAAATAAAAAGGAGAAGAGAATGAAAAAAATATTTTTAATGTTAATTTTAATTAGAGTAGTGAACCCTGCCTTTGCAGGCCAATCTGTCGAGGTTACTGTGACAAACAAAGGATTTGAACCCTCTAAGATTTCAGCAAAAGCGGGTGAGCCGATCACTCTCAATATCACTCGAAAAGCCAAGATAACCTGTGCCAAAAAGATTACAGTGCCTTCGATGAACATTGAAAAAGAATTGCCTTTTAATAAGACGGTTGCGGTTGCAATAACACCATCGAAAAAAGGTGAAATTAAGTTTGGTTGCGCCATGAAGCAGATGCTTGGTGGAGTGATCATTGTTGAATAGTGATTTTTGAACAACGCCGGAGGAAGTGATGGAAATATCAAAAGATAGTGACCATAACTGCTGCGACCATCATCACCATAAAAAAAGTGATGTGAGTCAAAGTAAAAATATCGATAACAATGCGATCTACACCTGTCCAATGCATCCAGAGATTAGGCAAATTGGGCCAGGAAGTTGTCCGAAGTGTGGAATGGCTTTGGAGCCACTCATCGCAGATGACTCTGAAAATGAAGAATTAAAAGATATGTCGAGGAGATTCTGGTTTGCCTCAGCTTTTACCCTTCCTCTCTTTATTCTGGCAATGGGAGATATGCTTCCTGGCAAGCCTATTTCTCAAATTGTTTCACCTGGAATTCGAGTGTGGATTGAGTTGGCGCTGGCCACTCCAGTTTGTTTGTGGTCTGCATGGCCCTTTTATGTGCGAGCTATTGATTCGATCAAAAGAATGAGTCTTAATATGTT
Organism: Bdellovibrionales bacterium; assembly: GCA_020435205.1. GTDB lineage: Bacteria > Bdellovibrionota > Bdellovibrionia > Bdellovibrionales > JAGQZY01 > JAGQZY01. The sequence goes on from JAGQZY010000084.1 coordinate 7,339, forward strand.
CACTCTCATCGGCCTCGGGGTGACCGTTGCTTATCTTTACAGTTTGATAGCCACTTTATTTCCAAATCTATTTCCCAGTTCATTTCAAGGGGAGGGAGGGCATGTTGCTGTCTATTTTGAAGCTTCCGGAGTCATTGTCACCTTAATATTGCTTGGTCAAGTTTTGGAACTCAAAGCGAGAAACTCTACGAGTTCGGCCATTCGCGGTCTTTTAGGTTTAGCTGCAAAGACGGCAAAACGAGTGGGTGTTGATGGCAGAGAAGATGACATCCCTTTGGAAGAGGTTCAAATTGGGGACACTCTTCGCGTCAGGCCAGGAGAGAAAGTCCCCGTTGATGGTGTTGTTGTAGAGGGGAGTAGCTCGATTGATGAGTCTATGATCACGGGAGAGCCAATTCCAGTTGAAAAAAATGTAGGTAGTTCAGTTGTAGGAGCCACGATCAATGGCAGTGGATCTTTTTTGATGAGGGCTGAGAAGATTGGAACTGAAACATTGTTGTCGAGGATTGTACAAATGGTGGCTGAGGCACAAAGAAGTAAAGCTCCCATACAAAAATTAGCCGATTTGGTGTCAGGCTACTTTGTCCCCATAGTCATTTTTATTGCAATTCTAACATTCATTGTATGGTCAATGTTCGGTCCTTCTCCAGCTATGGCCTATGGAATGATCAATGCGGTTGCTGTCCTTATTATTGCCTGTCCTTGTGCTTTGGGATTGGCAACGCCTATGTCCATTATGGTGGCTACGGGTCGAGCAGCATCCTTGGGGGTGTTATTCAAAAATGCTGAGGCCATAGAAATTTTGAGAAAAGTGACTACAATCGTTGTCGATAAAACGGGGACTCTAACAGAAGGTAAGCCTAAACTTGTGACAGTTTACCCCATGGGACATTTTTCAGAAAGTGAGGTCTTAAAATTTGCCTCTTCTTTAGAGAAGGGAAGTGAACACCCGCTGGCCTCGGCGATAGTAAAGGGAGCAGAAGAAAAAGAAATTTCAATTTCAAAAGTGAGTGAATTTAGCTCCGTTACTGGCAAAGGGGTCAAAGGAAAAGTGGAAGAAAATGAGATCACCTTAGGGAATAAGGCCATGATGGAAGATAGCGAAGTCGATTTTGCAGAGGGATTCGTGAAAGCAGAAGAGTTTCGCTCTCTAGGACAAACAGTCATGTTTTTGTCGGTTAATGGTAAGCCAGCGGGTCTTATCGGTGTTGCTGATCCCATTAAAGAAAGCACGGTGAGTGCTATTAAAGAACTTCACAGTGAGGGCTTGCAAGTCGTTATGCTCACAGGTGATAGTCGAACAACGGCTGAGGCTGTTGCAAAAAAGCTCAATATTGATCGCGTCGTCGCAGAGGTTTTACCCGAAGAAAAAGTGGATGAGGTCAAGAGACTGCAAGAAAAGGGTCAGATTGTTGCCATGGCTGGTGATGGAATCAATGATGCTCCAGCACTAGCTAAAGCCGATGTGGGGATTGCTATGGGGACTGGAACCGATGTGGCTATGGAAAGTGCTGGTGTGACTTTAGTAAGGGGAGATCTGCAAGGTATTGTCAAGGCGAGAAAATTAAGCCACGCAACAATGAGCAATATTAAGCAGAACTTGTTTTTTGCGTTTTTCTACAATGCATTAGGTGTGCCTGTAGCCGCAGGAATTTTATTTCCTTTTTTCGGTATTTTGTTGAGTCCTATGATTGCTGCGACGGCTATGAGTTTTAGCTCAGTTTCAGTTATTGCAAACTCATTAAGGTTGAGGTCGAAAAGTATTTAGATCATAGAATAGGGAGGGTTAATTGAGGCTTAGAGTTTTGGTTAGAAAAATCCACAAGTGGTTGGCATTGATTATAGGAATTCAGGTTTTACTTTGGACGGCCACAGGTCTGTTTATGAGTTTTGTTCCAATAGAGAAAATAAGAAGCGAACATCTTGTTAAAAAAAATAAACCTGTTCTGCTAAATCAAAGAGAATCATTTATATCAATCAAAGAAATCCTCTCTCAAAATAATGAAAGCCCTATAAAGATAAGTCTAAGATCTTTAATAGATAAATATGTTTATGAGGTTCAATTCTCCGAAAAAATGGAACTCTATGACGCTCTCACTGGGGACAGAATAACTCCCATCAACAAAGATATGGCAAGCCGAATCGCTGTATCACATTTTTTAGGAGATGCCCAAATCAAGGGCGCTGAATTGATAGAAGATGCACCAATAGAGTATAGAGGAAAATTACCAGTTTGGAGAATCGATTTTGCAAACAGTGAGAACTCTACATTTTATGTTTCCCCAGAGACTGGGCAGCTTTTATCCAGAAGGGGCACACTTTGGAGAATCTATGATTTTATGTGGATGCTTCATATTATGGATTACCAAGAACGGGAAAATTTCAATCATTGGTGGCTGGTTTTAGCGGCTCTACTGGCTGTATCGATGAGTGCTTCAGGGATTTGGTTGATTTTCTACTCGTTCCGGAAGCGAGAATTTAAATTTCCAATAAAAAGATAAAATCATAGGGATTCCTCCTTGTTTAAAAAATGGTTTTTACGGTTTTATGAATAGGGTATTTGAAGAGGAGCAAAACCCTTAAACACCTTTACAGTAGTGGAATCAGGCGATTTGGGTGGGGTTGAGTGGGTGTAGCAAAATTGTAGCAAAGATGTAGCAAAACATCGAAATACCGTGAAACGTCACGAAAGATTAAGTGAAGAGATGCGAAGCTCTTTCCAGTGTTTTTAAGTAGTTAAGCTAACTTGATTTTTTCTGTCTTACCATTCTCTAGAATCGAGAAATGGTTGCGGGGAAAAAACTCCCGCAACTATCTGAAATAACTAGAAAATAGAGTGGTTTTGAAGATACTGGAAGATAGGAGTCAGTCCTGTCTTTTCAGTTGTAAAACTTGTGCCTCATTGATCTCTGGTGGAGCGTATCCCAGCTTGTCTGTACCGCCTATAACATCCACTCCAGCCTTTCTTAAATAGCCGTTGGTGGTCTTTAATTGGTAATGACCAACTATGGACATAACCGTTGCTAGAGCCTCGCCACGGGCCAACAAATTGGTGATGAAAGTTGCTCTAAGATCATGAAACTTAACCTCAGTGACGCCTATAGTCTGGCAGAACTCGCGTGTTATTCGAGCCTGTTCCCCATTGGACCAATCCCTGAGCTTTGGAAGTACTCGCTCTTCGTGTCCTCTTTCTAGCTTCAACTTTTTGAGGAAAGTCAAAAGCGGGTCGGAGATCGGTACATTTCTTGTTCTCATGGTTTTGGTGGGGCCATAGCCAGCCTTAGAAGTCCACTGCCTTGCCACTCGAATGATCCGACTGTCTAGGTCTATATCGGACCACCTGAGTGCGTACAACTCACCAGATCTCATTCCAGTCATTAGAGCCATAGACCATACTGGATAAAATCGGTGTTTTGTAATGGCAGCTTGGTACAGGAAGGTTTTTACCTCACTAGCTGTAAGAACACTTTGTTCTACCTCTGGAGCCTTAACCTGGATTCCTGCACATGGGTTTCTATCAAGTTCACCTTCTTCTACAGCAAGCGCAAAAATTCTTCTGATAAGCTTCAGAACTGTTTTGCGGTTGTTTTCAGTTTTAATTGCAGCACATTTTACGAAAATCAATTCATGAACATCTGACCGAGTGATATCTCTAATTTCGATATCCTTCCAGTGTGGAATGACCCATTTGTTGATTTGGGATTCGTAATTGAGAACTGTTGAGGCTCTTTTATCGATCCTCATTTGTTTCATACAATGATCGAACCATTCTCCAAATCGGAAGGGGACTCGCTCTTCTTTGAGTTTTGCCAACTCTCGTTTAAGTTCAAACTCAACTTTCTTAGCCTTTGTAAGGCTTTCGATTTTACGTCTTTTTCGTTGAACTCTCACTCCACGAGCATCGAATCCGCCAACGTAAACTTCATAGAATTTCTTTCCATTAATTTCTTTTAAATTGATTGCCATTTTAAGCTCCTTTCATGTTGAAAAGACCTTGGCAATCTCTTAACTTAAACCTCAACCTTCTACCAAACTTGTAGGCTTTAATCTGCTCACGGTAGACCATGATTCTTAAAGCGTTGGGAGAGATTGATAAAAATGATGCTGCTTCC
>JAGQZY010000085.1 GCA_020435205.1 Bdellovibrionales bacterium
CACAGCAGGCCATTCATGCAAGCTCAAATAAACTGAATTTTGACGACCTCTAGCCAACTCTCCCCATTGGGCTTTTTAACGAGAACCTCGTCCCCCTCTTTTTTACCCAAGAGAGCTTTGGCCATAGGGCTTTTCCAAGAAATTTTGCCACCAGTGGTGTCAATTTCATCCTCGCCCACAATTTGGTAAGTCTTTTGCTCACCCTCTTCGTTTGCCACTGTAATGGTTGCCCCAAATACAATGGTCTTTGAATCCAAAGTTTTTGGATCCACCACAAGAGCAGCTTCGATGCGCTTATTCAGAAATCGAATGCGGCTATCAATTTGGCGAAGGCGTCTTTTGCCATAGATATAATCGGCATTTTCACTGCGGTCACCATTGCTCGCGGCCCAGGCCACCGTAGCGACCACTTGCGGTCGCTCCACTTTAACCAGCTGCTCGAGCTCGCCACGCAATTTTTTCATCCCGATGGGTGTCATATAGTTGGGGCTTTGATTCATAGCTGTCAGTTATAAATGCCTGAGCCTATGCATGCAACCACCTGGGACTTAAGTCTATTTTTATCCTGGGCCCTCAATGGATTGCAAATGGCCCTCCTCCCTCCAGGACCTATGTCGACAATAGACTCAACGGCACCCCGCTCTTGGATATTATTATTCTATGGGGGGAGAATGAAACTTTTCATTTTGCTCATAAGCTTGATGCCAATACTTGTGGCTTGCCAAAGTCATGATAATGAATGGGGCGAATCCTTAAGCGAACAACCTTCGTTGACACCACCTCCTGGTGCCACCGTGGGCGGAACCAATGGCCCAGCTTGCCTACAATCCTTAATGGCTAACTTGAAGCCTCCTTTGCAAGCACTTGCCAAGTGCACGCCGGCAACGGCGGCACAATTACAAATGGTGAATCAAGGGAACCAAAAGAAAGAGCAGTTTCTCAGCGCCTGCTACTCTGCCACACAAAATTCATGTTGGTGTGATCAGCTAGTGCGCCCCAACCCCGATAGCATTGATTCTTTTTTTTGCACCTATGGAAACTCACAGGTGCATCAGCTGATTCATCCCGATGAGTCCACCTGGGCCCACGCTTTTGAGGCCGTTAAAATTGTCGGGGAACTCGAAGCCAAGGATATAAAAGCCCAAATCATTTATAATTGGTGGCGCCCTGAGCCCTACAACGCCAATGTTGATGGATCGCCCACTCGTCACCCTTTTGGAACTGCAGTGGATGTACGCTTTCAAAGCAAGGAGGAACAAGATCTAGCATTTGATGAGCTCTGTAAAATGAGAGCCGCTGGAAGGATTCGGGCCATCGGCTATTATCCAACAACGGCCCTGCATTTTGGTGTGGGTGATGATCGCGCGAATACTTGGGGCAAAAGCTGCCCTTAGGCTGGGGACTACTCCCCGCCTCCAAAATCCACGGAAACCCCTTCAATTTCATCTTCAACCACATCAGGAGCTTCGTAATTTTGATGGCTGAGATTGCGGCCGTCGCCATGGGTGACCTTAAGATCTCGCCAAGCCGTAAACTCAGAGACTGGTTTCTGATCCTGACTCAAGACTCGAACGCGCCACTGATAGTCTTGATCAAAATAAATCATGGTATGAAAAACATTTCGCTTTTCAACAAATTGCGAAACCTTGCCATTGCGCTTGATCTCTACTTGATAAAAAGGCGCCTTTTTAAAACGAGTCCACACCAATGGGACCGCTCCTTTTTTCCCTTTGTTTTGATGATCGACCACCACCGGGTTCGTGTACTGTTTGGGCTTGCGAAATTGAATCTTCTCAGGCTGAGTTGGGATTTTGGGTGTACTCGCCACTTTGCGTGGGGCCTTTTCTTTTTTGGCAGCTTCAGCAGCGGCTTTAACCAGGGCTTCTGCCTTTGCTTTAGCATCCATTTTGGCTTGCTCTTCCGCTTTGGCTTTTGCTTCCTCTTCGGCTTTTTGCTTGGCTTCTAGCTCAGCCTGCTTCTTTTCTTTTTCGGCTTTGCGTTTTGCTTCCAATTCCTGCTGCTTTTTCTCGCGCTCCTGTTGAGCTTTTTCAGCAGCTTCCTTGGCTTTGCGTTCAACTTCAGCTTTTTTAGCTTCCATTTCTTCTTTACGCTTTTTTTCGGCTTCAGCTTTTAATCGCGCCTTTTCCTCCAACTCCGCTTTTTTGCGAGCAAGCTCCTCTTGCTTTTTCTTTTCCGCTTCCGCCTTTTTGCTGGCGATCTCTTCTTGGCGCTTCTTTTCTCGAGCCAAACGCTCCTGCTTTTCCTTTTCTTTTTTCTCATTTAAGATTTCAAGGTAAGTTTTTTGTGAGCTCGTTTCTCTTTTGATCAACTTTTTTTCTACTTTTGGGCGCTTTTCTCCAGCATAGGCAGGAATACTTTTTTCAGAACCAATTCTTTTTACATTTTTATGATGTTTAAAACTTGGTTTTTCTTTTACAGGTTCAGGCTTAGGCTCATTCTCTTCACCTTTCTTTTCAGCTACAGCTTTTGGACCATGGCTAGAAGACTTGGACTCTTCTTCCTTCTTCTTCTCTTGCTTAGCTGGCTCTTCCGCAGCCTTGGCAGGCACACCAGGAACCTGAGGCACTGTCGGAGCCACTGCCGAAGGTGAGGATTGCACTTTGGGCGGAGGAGGAGGTGGCGCTTGACAAAAACCTTTGAGGCCAAAGGAAAGTACAAATACTAAGGTTGTCATCCATTGAAAAAAGACCGACATGGGCTTCTCCTTATAAATTAAGAGTCATTCTTTATTTCGGAGGAAACCCGTTAAACTTTTAGACTTTTTCGTTGATCTTGACCGAAGTCCATAGGCCAAAGCCACTGAGCCAAAGGCTAGCGACTCAAGGCCCGACGATGTGACTTTTAAATGGACGCTTAACCCACTCACCCTTTTCTTGAAATTGAATCTCCAACTCAAGGTCTAGGTTGCGCTTTTCCTGCCAACGACTTAAAGGTAAGCGGATAAAAAACGGCAAATACAGGCTTTGATTGGCCGCCAAAGTTCCTTTGATCTCATTTGGCGCCATTTCCATATCTTCCTTATTCACCAAGCGAATCTTGTACTCTGCCGGTTGACGCAAAGGATTTTTAACATGGATTCGGTAATTATTAATTAGATACTGCTGCCCCTCATATTCAGAAACAGCATAAGGCCGCTTATTTTGCCTGAGTACAGAAATATAGAAAGATCGATGGGCATTCACCACATAGGTAAAGCCAATCAAAAGTACAAGCATGATAGCCCCATAAAGCGCCATGCGTGGACGCACCACCTTGCGCCCCTCTTTTTCAATATCAGCCAAAGCCGCGTAGCGAATAAGACCTTTGGGTCTTTTGATTTTTTCCATGACCTCATCGCAAGCATCAATACAAGCCGTACAAGCCACACATTCTAGTTGCTGACCATTGCGAATATCAATACCCGTTGGGCACACCGACACACATTTATAGCAATCAATGCAGTCACCGGCGCCTTTGAGCTCCTTGTCTTTTAAATTGCGGCCTCGTGGCTCCCCTCTTTTATAATCATAAGCCACAGTGACAGAATTTTGATCCATCAACACAGACTGAAAACGGCCATAAGGGCACATGATGATGCAAAATTGTTCACGAAACCAAGCAAAATCAAACAGGATAATTCCTGTAAAAAAACTGACTATCAAAAAGACCGTCCAACTTTCTGCTGGAGGTTTCGACATCATATGCAGGAGTTTTTCCCAACTCACAAAATAGGAGATAAAAGTGTGAGCTAAGAATGTGGACACGACAAAAAAGGCGACCCACTTGCCTATGGTTTTCATCAAATGCTTTGGTTTAAATGGATCTTTTCGGCAGGCAATCTGCTCAGCTCGATTGCCAACAATCAAGGTTTCGATCCTCCTAAAAACCTGTTCAATAAAAACTGTTTGTGGGCAGGCCCAACCACACCAAACTCTTCCCCACAATGCCGTTGCGATGATGAGTCCAAAACCCAAGATTCCCAAGACGAAGAAAATAATGGGGCCATCGTGGGCCCCAAAGACTTTACCAAAAAAAATAAACTGTCGCTCCGATAAATCAAGAAGGACTAAAGGTTCACCATTCCAACGCAGCCAAGGAGTTAAAACAAAAATAGCTAGCAAGATAATATGGAAAATCCTTTTACGATTTTTCCATTTTCCACGAACCCGAGCCGGAATAATCCAAATTCGGTTTCCCTCTGCATCAGTTGTCGCCAGTCGCTCTTCCGGTAGATCTCTAAAATCAAGTGTGCTCATTCGTCGACTTTATTCCCTTGGGGTTCTTTCCCTTTTTCGTTAGTATTGCGAATTGATGAAACATATTTCACTACAGCGTCAATCTCATTGGGCTTCAGCATGGATTCCCAAGCCGGCATCCCTTTATCAAGAATTCCTTTGGTGACTAAACCCTTAATGGTGTCAGGAGCCCCTTTTTCATAAATCCAATAGCCGTCAGTGAGGTTAGGACCGACTCCACCTTCGCCTTTTTGGCCATGGCAGGCCGCACAGTAATTGCGAAACACAGTCTGCCCTGCGGCGAGCATTTCCTCTTCGCTCACCTCTTCACCGCCACCACTGCTTTGTGCATTTTTTCGATGCTGCTCGACCCGAGCGATCCCTTGAGCTAACTCCTGGTCAAGAGTGGGGCCCGATTGAGACACATCGTAATGAATCCAATAAAGAAAGGCAAAAATAATGGCGCCAAAAAAAGTCCACAGCCACCAGTTAGGTAGGTTGTTATCCAATTCCTGAATACCATCGTACTCATGATCTAACATTAAGTTCTTATCGTCTTCCATCAGTGGCCTCCTTGTCTTCTAGTGGAATTTGCGCCAATTTGTCGTATTTGGATTTTGGGTCCCAAAAGTAAAGACGGAAAATCAAAAAACTAAAGGCTATTAAAAATAAAATCAGCGCAATCAGTGAAAGTTCATTGTTGGTAAAATAGCTCAGGGCTGCTTGTTTCATTGCTCACCCCCGCCACCAGGAACAAGCTCTAGATGGGCTTTGGCTTTCTCATCGTCTTTAGATTTTTTACCAAGAGCCTGCAGATAGGCAATCAAAGCGACAAGTTTTGTGCCCTTAATTTCTCCTTCTACACCCTCTTTGGCCAAAGAGGCTGCCACTTCATCAGCTTGCGCTTCCGCCCATCGGTCGGCTTGGGCTACTTGCTCATCTGTGTAGGGAACACCAACCATTTTCAAGACAGAAAGCTTTTTTCTCAAAGAATAAAAATCAACCTTCTTATCGAGAAGCCAGGGGTAAGACGGCATAATAGATTTTTCCACCATGGACCGTGGATTCATCATATGACGGAAATGCCAGAGGTCAGGGTACTTTCTTCCCACCCTGGCTAAATCCGGACCTGTTCTTTTAGAACCCCACTGAAAAGGGTGATCATATATGGACTCACCAATTGTGGAAGCAGGTCCATAACGAAGAACATCGGAAACGTGCTTTTGAATTTGCTGGGAATGGCAAACGTAGCAACCTTCAGTAACAAAAACATCACGACCCGCCTGTTCAAGAGCCGTGTATGGCAAGACCTCATCACTTTGAGGCACATATTTATGGATCGAAAGCGTGGGAACAATTTCAAGAATAGAGCCCACCGCAATACTGAGAAAAACAAGGACTGAGAAAATGGTCACCATGCCTTCAAGACGACGATGAAAACCTTCGCTCTTATCTACACTCAAATCGACTGTAGCATTCACCTCAACCGTTTCATCAGCCTCAAGAGCGTTAGCTGATTTGATGGTTTTGACAATATTGTAAACGGCAAGAACATAACCTGTGAGGTATAGAATTCCGCCCACTGCACGCACCCAATATAGTGGAGCAATCTGCATCACGGTTTCCACAAAATCAGGGTAAACAAGGTAACCACTATCATCAATGGCTCGCCACATGAGACCCTGGGTGATTCCAGAAGCCCACATGGAAATATAATAGATAAGAATTCCGGACAAACCGATCCAAAAGTGGTAGTTCATCAAACGGGTGCTGTACATCTTGGTCTTCCAAATTTTTGGAATGATGTAATAGAACATTCCGAAAGATAGAAAACCATTCCATCCCAAAGCACCACCGTGGACATGGGCAATAATCCAATCCGAATAATGAGCAAGAAGACTGACCGATTTAATGGAAAGAAGTGGGCCTTCAAAAGTGGACATTCCATAAAAGGTCACTGCAGTCACCAAGAACTTAACAATAGGATCTGTTCTTAAAAGATGCCAAGCTCCTCGCAAAGTCAAAAGTCCGTTGATCATCCCTCCCCAGCTCGGTGCCCAAAGCATCAAACTGAAAATCATTCCCAAGGTTTGCGCCCAATCCGGTAGAGATGTGTAAAGCAAATGGTGAGGACCTGCCCAAATATAGATAAAGACTAAGGACCAAAAGTGAACAATGGAAAGTCTGTAGGAATAAACAGGGCGATTCACAGCCTTGGGTATATAGTAATACATCAACCCCAAGAAGGGCGTGGTTAAAAAGAAGGCCACCGCATTGTGACCATACCACCATTGCACGAGAGCGTCCTGAACCCCACCAAAAATCGGATAGCTTTGTAAGAAACCCACCGGGATTTCAAGGGAGTTCACGATATGAAGGACGGCTACGGTCACGATCGTAGCAATATAAAACCAGATCGCCACATAGATGTGCTTCTCTTTACGTTTTACAATGGTTCCAAAAAAGTTAAGAGCAAAGACAACCCAGATGAGCGTGATCGCAATATCAATGGGCCACTCCAGCTCCGCATATTCTTTACTTTGAGAAAAACCCAAAGGCAGGGTGATGGCTGCGGAGAGAATGATCAACTGCCAGCCCCAAAAATGAATCCAGCTCAAAGCATCGGAAAAGAGTCGAGTCTTTAACAATCTTTGGGTTGAGTGGTACATCCCGGCAAAAATGGCGTTTCCTGCAAAGGCAAAAATCGCCGCATTGGTATGCAGTGGACGGATGCGACTGAAAGTCAGCCACTCCAACTCAAAGTTAAAAGGCCAATAGGCCAACTGCAATGCCGCTAAAACTCCGGCTAAAAAAGCCGCCCCTGCCCAAAAAATTGAGGCCAGGACAAAGAACGCGACAATCTTATTGTCGTAACGAACCTGAATCTTTTGACTCATGGTAACTCCTCACTGGTTTCTGTTGTTTCATCTTCTAAAATCGACCATGGCACCGAGCTCATGGAATTAAATTGGTCACTATCAACGGCCCAAAAAAATAGGGCCAAAAAGCCAAGGGATAGGGCAAGTGAGAAAAACACGAGCACATATATCATTTCCACGGTCTCACCCCTAATCGAGTTGTTACTAAAGCAATCACCGTCACCGAACTCACAGGCATCAAAATGGCTGCCCACACCGGGGTGATCCATCCCATCAAGGCCAAAATAACACAAAGGCTGTTGTACACAGCTGTAAAGGTAAATAGCCTTCGGTGAGTAGCATTCACTTTATCTGAAATTGTAAAGAGAGTCTGAATTAAAGTTAAGTCCCCTTTAAGCAATGCAACATCAGCGAAGTCCTGGTTCGATTCTAGGGCCCCCGGCATAGAAACCCCTACTGTAGCAGCGTTGAGGGCTGCCACATCATTCACCCCATCCCCCACCATAAGAGAGGGGCCTGAAATATTTTTGATAAAGACCTTTTTTTCTTCCGGAGTGACGCTGGCTAAGCATTGGTGACGGGCCTCCTTCGGCACCAACTTCCAAATCGGTTCGATCTGTTCGGCCTGATCTCCTGAAATAATAGAAATCTTTTTTTGTTGGCGAGCCAGAAACTGCAAAAGGGGCTGAAAGCTCAATTTAACATCGGAACTCACCCCGATCTTTCCCACAGCTTGATCGTCAATCACTACAGAAAGAAACTTTTCTCCCTGAGCTCCAGCATCAGTCGCCAAAACTGAAACCTTCTGGCCAAGGACCTGGCCTTCAATGCCTCGACCCGGAAGGTAGGTAAAATCGGTCACCGCCGGCAACTCTTCATTCCCATCAACAAAAGCTTTAAAACCATTGGAAATAGGATGGTCTATACTCAACTCCAAGGCCAACACTTGCTGCCGCTGTCTTTCTGAAAACTTAAACAAGTCTTCTTTATTCACCACCACTTTAGGCTCTGTCACTGTTCCTGTTTTATCAAAACACACCTGATTGATATTTTTTAACTGATGCAACTTGGAAGGGTCCTTCACCAACATAGAATTTTTTAAGCACAGCCTTCCCGACAAAAATTGAATCAGGGGCAAGCCAAAACTGATAGCGCAGGGACAGGCCACAATCACTAAAGCAAAGGAGCGCTCAAAAGCCAGAGCTGGCCCAGCAGTGATCAAAAAGTACAGAAAACCTAAAAAGCTAGAACTTAAAACAAAAAGAGTGAACCACTGGACGTAGCGAAAGCCCACCTCATCTCCAGTTTTTACCGAAGAAAGGGCCGCGCTGACGATTTGCCCAACTCGCGTCTGGTCACCAACTCGAGAAACCCGCACGCGAGCTTCTCCTTGGCAAAGTTTTGCTCCAGCATAGACTTTGTCACCACGGCTCAAGGATAATGGCTCAGCTTCTCCACTAATCACGGCGTGATCAAAAACAGAAACCTCTGAGATCAGCTCCCCATCCACGGGACAGCTCTCTCCTCTATATAAGATCACTTCTTCCCCTCTGTTCAGATCTGAGGGTGCCACAAACTGAGCCTTACCTTGACGAAAAACCCGAGCCTGGAAGACCCCAGGAATCAGGGTCACTAAATTGCGGCGATAGATTCCACTGACATACTGGTTCAGTAAAAAGCGGCTACTTAGGATGATAAAAACGACCACGGCAATGGAATCAAAATATAAACTTTCACCACCCGTGAAATAGGAAACCACACTCAGGCTTGTTCCAAAAACAAGAGCGAGAGCAATGGGGACATCCAAGTTAAACTGCAGATGACGGAGAGCCTTCCCGAACCCCCTCCAAATGGGTTGGGCGCTATAGAATAAAACGGGAGCCACAAGCAACATGGAAAGACCATTAAAAAACTGGCGAAAGTTTTCTGGAGCCCCTAGATAAATAGCCGTTGAAAATAGCATGATATTACCAGCACAAACCCCAGCCACTGCCAACTGCTTCAAGGCTTTTTTGAACTCCAGGATTTTTTGCTTATGGTCTTCACCTTCTTGGATAGGAATGGCCTCAAAGCCTAGTTGGGAAATCAAAGAAATGATTTTAGCCAAATCTTCCACTCGAGGAGCTGATATTTGCAGATTGTGTCCATCTTCTTGAAATTGATAGCGGCTTAGGTTTTCTTCAGAATTGAGGGCCTTTTCAATTTTGTGTACACAGTGGCCACAACGGACTCCTTTTAAAAAAAGGTCCAATTGGAGCTTTTCATCCACAACTTTGGTAAAGGGGCGAAGTGCCTCTACTGACAGCCTATCCACTGGAGCCGAATCCCTTTTCAAACTTTAACTCTCTCGTTGGCCCTCAATGAAGCAAGATTTGTACCTAATGACAAGCTTTTCAGAGGATCATCAAATGACAAAATGTCCCAATGGCTATGAACTTGGACAGCTTGTCCCCCTCGCTCCCGTCACTGGGACTTTTAAACAACAATCCGCCTTGGCCTTTCTGCTTTTTTTTAATATAGGGTGGAGCAAAGCCTCACGAAGGAGAAACTATGAAACTCGCCGAACTCAAAGTGGAAGAATTCACCACACCCAGTCCACAATCTGTGCATGTGACTGCATCCCTCAGTGAAGTTTGGGACCTTATGACCAACGAGGGGATCCGCCACATGTTGGTGCGAGATGATGAGGGTCAGGTCTGTGGCCTTCTCAGTGAGCGGGATGTACGCACCTACTCCCAGGCCGAAGACTTTGAGGAGATTGAAGCCAAAGATGTGATGGCTACCGATCTTTTTATGGCGACACCGGACACCAAGCTTTATGAAGTGGCGCTAGAAATGTCGAAAAACAAATTTGGCTGCACGGTGATCACCGATGAAGACACAGGCTTTATTGGAATCTTCACCGCTACAGATGCCCTCAACGCTTTGGTTGAAGTTCTGCGCGGCGACCTCTAACTCTACCGGATATCAGGTATACCTGAATCCAAGTATACCGGATATCCAGTATTATTTACTTGTAATGGTGGGGGTACACCACAACCGGAACTGCACTCTCCCGAATCACTTCTTTAGTCATACTTCCTAACACTCGGGAAGAAATGGATCCTGACTGGGATCTCATGATCACCAAACCCTCACCATCTTGGGTCAGGGTGTCCAAAATCACCTCAGGAACCGAGTCGATGCGGTCTGACACCTCGTAACTAAGACGCTTCTGCGCCAAAGGGTGATTCATAAAAGCCGACAAAAACTCTTCACTGGTTTTTGTAGCTTGAGCCACCAAGTCCTCTTGAGCGTAGTCAGCCACGCCATAAAAAGTCGGCGCCCAGGCCACATCCTCATAGTCCACCATGGAAATTTTATGGAACAAACGGATGTTTTTAACAAACGACAGGGAGTTTTGGTCTAAAAAATGCTCAACGAATTTAGCCGAGGAATCATTAATCTCTACGGGCATCAGAGCCTTTGATAAATCCCCTTGCCCGGAGCTATGGGGCCCGATCACAAAAACAGGTACTTCTGCACGCAAAAGAAAGCTTTCTGTAAAACTTCCTAAAAAGGTTCGCGACCATCCCTTGCGCCCATGGGAAGCCATAACCACAAAGTCAGGTTTTTGCTGTTTCACATGATTGGCAAAAAACTGAACTTCCTCACTCAGCAGGCCACTGAAATCATCAATGACCACAGGCTCACTCATTGGCAAATCGGCAAAGTGATTGGTAAAGCGATTCATTTCGCTTTGCATTTGATCCCGCAAAACCTCATTTTGAGCCGCTTCAAAGTAGGCACTCACCTGAGTCATCCGTGCACTGGTCACGCAAACAGGCTGAATTTCAAAATCCATGTGCTTTTTGAGATTTAAAAAAAACTGATGGGTCGCTTTTGTTAACTCATCATTGGAGTCCAAGGGCTGGATGGGCCAAATGATTTTGCATTTACCAGCCACAGCTACCTCCGATTGTGCTTTTGAATGTCTTTTTTCTTTTCGACCTGCTTAATAAAGTGATCTTTGCAGAGCTCTAAGGCCTTATGGAAATTATGGGATTCATGGTGAGAAACGATATTCTCCCCTTTCATATGACCTTGCATCCCCACCTTAAAGCTGGTTGGACTGGTTTTTGATAAGGTGACGTGAATGGTTTCGTCTTCCGGAAAATGCTTTGCCAAGATGGGCTCCATGCT
>JAGQZY010000086.1 GCA_020435205.1 Bdellovibrionales bacterium
ACCTTGTAGCGCCCTTAGTCGATTCAATAAAAGCTCTCCATATAAAAATCAAAGCTTTATTTTTAAATGACGAAAAGCAAGCTAGAGAAATTGCAAATTTAAAAGCAGAAAATCAATCTAAAGATCAAGAGATCAAAAAACTTAAAAATGAAAATGAAGATATCAAGCTCAGATTAGAAAAAATTGAAGAGCTTCTTAAGGAAAAAAGTAGCGAGTGACAATACTTAAACGTAGATATTGTCACTGGTAAATTTGATTGCACAAAGCTTTACCTAAATTTCCATTTTTTGGAATAGCAGCACCTATATTGATGGTCTCATAATTGGTCTTGTTGGAGTTTAACTCCACTCCACCCATATAAACAAAACTTTTACAGGTTTCTGGGTGCACAAATACGTGGGCGCTGCCCTGTCCGTCGCGATCCCACTGTTGCCCGGAAAGATCAGTTAAATAGGAAAAGCCAGTCCATGAGGCCACATTGCGTTTTGAAACTGTATAGGGGACGCCAACGTTACCATTGGTCATGAGAATATTAACACTTCCTAATGTGAAAACTTCGACGTCAAGAATACCAGCGATGCCAACATTAGTGATATTGGCGGGATCCAATTGAGTCACATTGCTCACTGGAATTTTAAAGGCTCTCCCGGTGCTGTCAAACCAGAGCTCCGTAGTGTATTGGTTAATGCGGTTAAAAGCTGGGCGACTAAAGCCATACCAACCATTGGGGTTGCAAAAGCGATCATTCGGTCTCAAGTAGTTGTCATTGCGATATTGCAAACCTTTACCCATGTCAAAGATGGACATACCAATGCGTCCACATTCACTAACATCAGAGCGCAAGCGATGGGTAGATACCGTATAAGTCACATAAAGAATTTCTCGACCATCAGCTAAGGGTGTTAATATGGCAGCAGGATCATTGATTTGAAAGGCGGTTCCCTCGGGCCATTGACTTGGGCTTTGTGTGCAAACATGGCTATCAGGGGTAATAAGGTAGTTTTGAAATTGGAAATTGAGTCCATCTTGAGAGTTGGCCCAAGCCACGGTGTCTCTTGCCACTGTGCCGTTTTGACAAAGCACAGACACGCCAAACACCATGACATAACCATAGGATTTTGAATAAACCACGTTAGGAGAATAAATAGCTTTGACCACACTGCCTGGAACATCGGCTGGGGGTGGAATGTCGGTTTTGCGAAATATTTCTTTATAAGTCCATTCATCAGCCATTAATTTTTGCACCTCATTTGCGCTAGTGATTTTTTGTGGATTTTTAATGAGCTCAGCCAAAATATCGTTTTCCGAGTTGGAGGTGGTGCCATTTGATGTAGGTGGGGTGGATATGGTCGCTGGAGTTGAGTTAGCTTCATTACTGACTGAGCTTTCTGGCTCAGATGTTTCATTTTGAGATTCACTTTGGGTTTCATTGTTCACATCAATATTCGCAGCACCTTCTTCCTGGCTATTTTGAGAGGTCTGGGCTTCGTCATTTCCACTATTAAGGATAAAATTTGGTTTTTCAGGAGAAAAACCATGAGAGCAGTTTTGAAAAAGGCCCAATATTAAAAGAAAGCCCGCAAATAATAAGGCGAATTTAAATTTAATTCTATTTAAACCTCCCATACACCCCCCCTTAGAGACACTTACTAGTCTAATGATAGATGCTGCTGTCTTAACTTATATTTTTGGATAAAGATCAGCTTGCTACAAAGTTGATCTATTTTGAGACAAAAAATTGGATTCCTAAATGTGGTGAATTTTGTTCTGAATTGAGAATTCATTCAAGTAAACACCTGAAAATCCGAAAAGTCTTCTATAGGCCTATATATAGACAGAGGATTCTTTGGTTCGTTTGCTGATATTTCTTTATTCCATTTTCTTTTTTGCAAATATCACATTTGCAGCGCCGAACGTTGCCACTTTGCAAGGTCAGATCATTGATCCCAACGGACAACCCGTTGAAGGAAACTCCGTTAATATCACGGTAGAGATTTACTCACCCGGTGCAGAGGAGTGTTTGCTTTACCAAGAAATCCATAACCTAAACATGAGTAACTCAGGTGGACTGTTCACCTTGAAGCTGGGTGATGGTACACAATCAGGAGTCGACTATGAAGACACCAACACTTTTTCAAATGCGTTTGATAACAGTTTAGGTTTAGTTTCGCCTACTACGTGTGACTCAGTCGGTAGCTATACTTCTGCTGCATCTGATGGCAGAAAATTTCGATTGATTGTTGATGATGAAGTGAGCGACCAATTCAATCCTCTCTTAAAAATACCCCCTCGGTTTTTGTAAAACCACATTGTCCCTGTCGTCGCTTCCTGTTTTCGAATGGCCCATTGAGTCCCGGGAAGGCGCACGGCCCCTGTTGAGGATTTTGGCGGTGTGGGCTTTTCGTTTATGAACTTTTTTAACTAAAATCGAGTGCCCAGCCCCTTCTTTTTGCATGCGGCCGGTGATGAGCAAGTGGGACTCGCTCTCCACAATTTTAAAGTACTGTTCATAAACTTGCGGGGTGAAAGCTAAGTTTATAAAGCCAGTCTCGTCCTCCATGGTGACAAAGACCATGCCCTTGGCAGAGGGGGGCGCTTGTTTGACTAAAATCATACCAAAGGCTTCAATGACGTGATTCCGTGGAATGTGTTCAAAGTTTTTAGCTAAAATAATTTTGTCGGTGGGGATGTCATAACTCCAATGATCCTCGCGGATGATTTGGGTCGGGTGGGGGCCAAGGCTTGTGTTAAAAGCCATGAAATCCGATTGAATGCTTTGCATTTTTTGTTCAACAGACCATTTGATTTTTGTTTCCTCAATGTCTATGAGCGGCTTTAACGGAACACTTTCCGCCTTCCAGATCGCCTCGCGCCTTGAAAAACCAAAGCTTTGAAAAGCATTGGCTGCCGCTAGGGCTGTGATGTCATCGCGATAAAGGTTTGTGCGCCGTAAAAGATCGTCAAAATCACTAAAAGGTTTTTCGCCGCGCATATCCACCAAGTGTCTTGCGGCTTTTTGACTCAAACCATTGACTAAACGAAGCCCTAAGCGAATGGCAAAAAGGGGTGGGCGATTATTTTTAGCGATGTTTTCAAGGCTGTTATCCCACTGGGATTTTTGCGCGCAAATGGGTAAAACCTCAACCCCATCACGTCCGGCGGCTTGCAAAAGAGCGTGGGGCGAGTAAAAGCCCATGGGCTGGGAGTTGAGCACGGAGCAAAAGAAGGCCGCAGGGTAGTGACATTTTAAATAACAAGAGGCGTAGGCAATAAACGCAAAAGATATGGAATGACTTTCCGGAAAGCCGTAATGGGCAAAGCCTTTCATGTGCTCAACGATCTGCTGGATAAACTCTTCGGCAATGTTGTTCCTACGCATGCCGCGCTCAAGTTTTTGCACCCAAGGATCCAGGCGCTGCTCAAATTTTGATAAATTCCAGGAGCCAATGTGACGCCTGAGTTCGTTGGCTTCACCCGGCGTAAAATCCCCCACTGCAATGGCAATGCGCATGGCTTGCTCTTGAAAGATGGCCACCCCCAAGGTGCGACTAAGAATGGGTTTTAATCTTTCATCGGGATAGACAATGGGTTCAATGCCCTGTCTGCGTTTAAGGTAGGGGTGAATGACACCCCCTTGAATGGGGCCAGGCCTAATGATAGCGATCTCAATGACAAGATCGTAAAAAGTTTTTGGCTTTAAGCGGGGGAGCATGGACATTTGCGCTCGGGATTCAATTTGAAAAGTCCCCACCGTGTTGGCTTTTTGGATCATGGTGTAGGTGGCTTCATCCTCTTGTGGAATATCGTAAAGATCAAAGGGGCGATTATAATGATCTTTTAAAAGGGCAAAGGATTTGCGAACCGCGGTCAACATACCAAGAGCCAAAATATCAATTTTAAAAAAGTTAAGACCTTCGATGTCCTCTTTGCACCACTGGATAACGGTGCGGCCTTCCATGGTGGCGGGCTCTTGCGCCACCAGATGGTTGATGGTTTGATCCGTTAAAACAAAACCACCGGAGTGAATGCCCAAATGTCTTGGAAAGCCTTTCAGCTCTTGGGAGAGCCTTCCCCACAGTCTCCAGGTGGTATCACTGGTTTTAATGCCCGTGGCCTTATCGATTTGGTTCTTGGTTTCGTTTAAGACCTCATTAAGGCCTTTGCCGCGAAAGTATTTTGAGCCCATGAGTTTTGCAACCATGCTTAAGGTGTTTTCATCCATGCCAAGGGCTTTACCCACGGCCCTTAGCGCGCCTTTGTGTTTAAAGGTGATAACATTAGCCACCATGGCCGCGCGCTTGCGTCCGTAATGGCGATAAATGTATTGAATGACTTCCTCGCGGCGTTCGTGTTCAAAGTCCACGTCGATATCGGGGGGATCGCCACGCTCCATGCTGATAAAGCGCTCAAATAAAAGATCAAAAAGGGTAGGGTCCACCGAAGTTATGCCTAAAGCAAAACACACCGAGGAGTTGGCCGCAGAGCCCCTGCCTTGACACAAAATATTTTGGTGACGAGCCCAGCGAACGATGTCCCAAACCGTTAAAAAATAATCGGCAAAATCCAGTTGCTCAATCAGATCAAGCTCCCTAGATAAAGTTTGCACCACTTTGCAGGGGAGATGCTCACCAAAGCGCTCGCGTGCGCCCTCCCAAGTGACCTTTTCTAAAAAACTTTGGGCCGTAAAACCCTGGGGGATCATCTCTTTGGGGTATTGGTACTTGAGTTCATCAAAACTGAACTGACATGTTTCAAAAAGCTCTCGACTTGCGATTAAGCTTTTTTCAAAATCAGGAAAGCCCCCAAAAAGACCCGCCAAATCACTAAGATCCTTGCAATGCCTTTCTGCATTGGGAAAGAAGTGGGCCCCAGCTTGATCCATGGTCAGATTGGTGCGAATGGCTTGCAAAAGATCGCTCATCACCTTGCGCTCGGGCTCATGAAAAAATACATCCTGACAAAACAAAGTGGGGAGCTCATATTTTTTGGCGAGGCCCAAGGAGCGTTGAACCCAAACGTCCTCGCTGGGATGAAGGTGGCGACTGAGTGCCATGTAAGCATCGTCATGAAAATGATCTTTGAGATCTTTTATGTAAGAAAGATCCTGGGAGTTGCGAATAGCCCCGCGCATGGGTTGAATCAAGGCGAGATCACTGACATCTTGTTTCAAAAGATCGCTCAGGCTTAAAAAAGCTTTCAATTTGCTATCTTTATGAGCCAGGCTAAAGATTTTGCACAGGTTGTGATAACCTTTTTTGCTTTTTGCAATCAAGGCCACCGTGTTTTGCAGCAAAATCGGTTGATCGTGGTCGGGTTCAAGGTGAAGTTCGGCCCCATAGATAAGAGAACTCACATCAAAGCCCTCTTTTTTAAGGTCGCGATTGTTAATATGAGCGCGCGCTAGCCCATAGACCCCGTCAAAGTCGTTAAAAGCCAGGGACTTGTAACCTAAGACAGAGGCCCGTTTGAGCAGTTCACCCGGATGGGAGGCGCCTGCCAAAAAACTAAAGTTGGATTTGCAAAGCCACTCGTGCCAGCCGTATTTTTTAATAGTAGAAAGCTTGTTCAAACCACTCTCCGAAGCTGTTTTGAAAAACCCAGCGCAATTGTTTGTTGTGAAAATCTTTGTAATAGCTATGTTGATAATCGTGGGGGGATTGCCACCAAGGGCTGATCACCTTTTCGCAGAGTTGTTTTTGAAAAGGCTCATCTAGCATGGCCATTGGCTTTTTGTGGATAAAAAGCGGTCGATGGCGCCCGGCCAGTTGCCAAGTGGTAAGCGGTGGCCCCGATTTGTCTTTTAAAAAATCCTTAAAACTTTTGTGCACCAAAAAGTCAGCCTCGATCTGATAGCGCTCAAGTCTGACCGGAAGCCTGTTTTCAAGATCCAAGATGCTCAGCTCGGTTTCTTTTTGCGAAGAGGACCAAAAAGCGGTCATTGATTCTGGGTGATGCAAAAAACCAGTGAGCTCTAAGTCCCACTCAATGATGGGGCTGTGATCCGGTAGATCCAAGTCCTGGTTTTGGCTTTGCATCTGTTGGCAAAGCTCATCATAGGCGTAGTAAAACTGCGCGCAGGTGGTGGGAAAGCCTTCACCATCACTATTTAAATTGTGGGGGTTGCGAAAGCTGACCTCTAAGGTCTTTTTTTCAAGATTGTAAAAGGTCAAATGCCACTCAAATTTTTGCACAAAAATCGAAGGGGCGATTTGTGCTTTTACTTTGGCAAGGTCCTCTTGCAAAAGGGTGAGGATGGCTTCCCATTGGCTTAAAGGATAATCCAAAAGACGACGGGCTTTGGGGGGGCTTGTCGGCTTATGGTCCCGCCATGGGAAGCCATCCAGATCAACATAATTTCTAAATAAGGGGAGATCAGAAACCTGGGACTCTTGAAAGGTCCAGCGCCAAGCCTGGGCAATGCCTTGACCATAGCGCCTTTCAATAGCGCTCGCCTCCACATGGCGAAACTCATTGGGACCCAGGGAGCCTAAACGCTCCAGCGACCTTTGCATTTGCTTGAGCTTAGATTGGGTTTTGTCTTTGTCCGTTTTTTTGAACTCTTTTTGTTTTTTTAAAAAACTTTGAAAGGTGCTTATCCATAGATCCCAAGAGAAATCCTTAAAATGGTTTTGCGCAAGACTTGAGGAGTATAGAATGCTACCTAAAAATAAATCGTAGCTGGCAAATAACAAACCCTGAAAAGGGTGTTGGCAAAAGCAAGCAGTGAAGGGGGTTTTTATTAGGTCGTTTAAGATCTGGTCAAAAACTTCAAAGAGCTCAAGGTTTTGTTGCTCGCTTTGCCACTGCCAGTAGCGCAGGCTTGGGTCGAGATCAAAAATAAAACATCGATCAGACCAAATCATCAGTTGCGGACTTAGTAAAAAACAAAGCTCCTCTGGCAAAGGGCTTTCGCTGTGGATGACCACAAAGCGTTGGGGGGCGGGCCTTCCGTGAAAGGATAAGGAAATGGCCTTATTCATAGATCCCCCGCAAAAGAATAAATAAAACTATCCAGTCTTGCTTTTTTCACCGCGCGCACTTGAATGGATTTGAGAGGTTTGTGCCACACACAATTGGCGCGAATATGGGCAAAAGGGTTTCCGGTGCGCGGGCTTAAATAATAGTGGCGAAGTAAGATCACTAAAAGTTTTTGTGTGCGCACTTGGTGGATTAAAAAACTTTGCTCGCCTTTGTTTAGTTTTTCTGGGCCATCGAGCACGATAATAGGAAAGGATTTTTGCAAAAATACGGGACGCAGCTCTTTCAGCGGCAATCCACTGCGCACAAAATAAATTTGGCTTAAGTCCATGCCGAGAGCTGACCAAGCCGGTGGGTACACAAAGCGCTCCTCATCATTGTAAATCCACAAAAGGGGAGAGCGGGTGTGTTTAAAAAATAAAAGCAGAAGCCGGCGCGCCTCCACACCCTTAGGCATGCCGAACTCGTAGAGCTTGCCATAGTGGAGGCCACCACCGAACCAGGCATCGGCCTGGACGTGGCCGGAGCTTAATGTATGTGCATTTTCGGACATGAAAGACCCTCAATTGGACATATTATTTAATATGTATATTTTATGTAAGTCCAGTCTTATGGCGTCGTGGATATTTTCCCAGCCGCCTGTGCAAAGGGAATGTATAGGGGGGGGGTGGAGCTTCGCGCCTGTCTAAAAACTAGACAGGAAAAGCCTTGTAAGTAGCTAAAAATACGGGGTGAAATTTAAAATTTCTTGGCACAGGGCTTGCTCAGTAAAAAACCAGGTAAAGGGCCCAAACCATGCGAGTATTCATCAGTATCATAGTGATACTCTCGGCAAGCTTCAGCTACGCCGAGGTCAGCCGCACAAAGCAAATCGTGCTGGATGAGTTCCTTGTGGCCAACGGTTTCCAGCCCCTGCATAAAATGCACCCCGTGGTTCTGAAAATGTTTCCGGTTCATCAAATTTATGCCAGTCCCGATAAAGAGTCTGTGGTCTTTTTTGCCAATGCCAAAAAAAAACAAAAGTCCTACTACGAAATCACTCAACTTTCTAAAGGTACGCAGGTGGCCTATCGTAAAAGTCATCAGTATGGTGTTTGGTTTTTTCACAATACTGATAAAAAAATTCTTGAAGGCTTTCAGAAGATCTTAAAAAGTTCGACGAGATCTTATGCCTCTGAAACCACTTTTGGGGGCGCGCCACCACCACCCCCATTCCGTGATGATGGTATCGATAGGACTGAACAAGGACCTGAGCCTGATACACAAAGGCAGGGGAGTCAGGGGTTTTTAGGGACCTTCAACCAATGCTTTTGGGAGGTCGCTAACGGAGCTCTCGATAATGTGACCGGCACCTATGAGTCTGTCAAAGAGGGTTTGTATACATTATTTACCGATCCTGGAAAGTTTTGGGACTCTACGGTGGAGGCTTTTCAAGGTATCAAAAATATCATTCCAGTCATTAGGGATGGATTTATGACAGCGATGGAAGCTCTTTCTGGATTAACTCTTGAACACCTCCGCTCTGTGGTTTGCCAGGTCATGGGTATGCTCTCTATTGATATTGCTTTAGCGCTCACTGGAGCCGGGGCTGCAAAATTAGGATTGCGTATGAGCCTTCTTGTTCCTAAGCTTGTGCGCATTGCTAAACTTTTAGCTGCCATCTCTAAAGGCCACATCGCCGGTGGAATTGAAAAAATTAAAGACATCGTTGCCAAGGCACTGAACCCCAATCTACCGAAAGGGGTTCTGGATTGGTCAGAATATTTTACGAATAAAGCTGACTATAAGTCTGCCGTGGGGGTTTTTAACTGTGCGATATAGCCCCATCAGTATGATTGTCCTCATTCTATTTAGCAGTTCTTTAGTTTTTGCAAACGAGAGGCCCCAATGTGGCAAGGGTATGTATGCTCGACTTCTTAAGCTCAATCCCAAGGAGGTCGTCTCTTGGTCAAAGGAGAAGGCACTCGAGGTCGCAGAAAGCCTATATATATCGAATAATGCAAATGCTTCACGTTTGGGTTCCAAGCTCAGTCCCATGGGTGCTGAAATTTTGCGGAGCACGAAAGCCTTTACAGAAGAGCAGTTGACGCGATTTCAAAAAGCGGGGATCACTCCTGCTCTTAAAGCTAGACTTTTAAAGGCCATTGAGACCCTTAAGGGAAAGAGGTATGTCGATGACATTGGTGGATTTGCCAATGATCGCAATCATTCTTGGTTGCGCCAAGTGGGGGGGACCCATGCTCCTTTGTCTCGTGAGCAACTTCTGAAGTACTTCAAGGGCGACTCAAAAATGGTCAATTTACTATTAGAAAATCCACAAAAATTAAAAGCTCTTGGTCGAAACAATGAATACAGATTTGAAGGTATCAGAATGTCGTCTTATGAGCGAGCTCGAAATTTTATGATGGATTTCCCCTTGTTTGACACCAAAGGATTTAAAGCCGAATTTGCTTCGTCAAGGGTTCGCAATCCCTATGTGTGTCGTTTACCTTCGAGCCCGTTTAATGGTAAAACATGTGGTTGGGAAGTCCACGGCAATAATGGCTTTTACTCTCGACTTCGCCTCGATCATGACGAAGTTCATGGCGGTCACTTTAATTTGGAAATTCAAGTTATGGAGACTCAAGGCAATGGACAAATAAAAAAGGTCAGCTATCGATATGCTATACCCTTTGATTGCGGTGGACACACTTGCACGGCTCGTGAAGCTGAGCGCCTGCGCCGCAAAGCTTTTTCTGATAGGAGTGCTGGGCGCTAGCTTTTAAAATTTCTAATGATTTCAAGGGGTTTGATTCTCTGCTGGACAAGGCCTTCTGCACCACATATAGTGCGCCCATGTCGACAAAAGGTAAAATTGTAGCTGGTTGTATGGCGCCTCATCCCCCGCACCTGGTGTATGGGGAAAATCCTCCACAAAACGAGCCCAAGTCCGAATGCGGCTGGGAGAGCGTGCGTTGGGCTTATGAGCGTCTTCGTCAATCTTTAGAAGACATCGATTATGATGTTTTATTAGTGCACTCACCTCATTGGCGCACGCAAATTGGGACTCATTTTTTGGGTTGTCCTACCTTTAAGTCAAAATCAGTGGACCCTATCTTTCCCCACTTATTTCGTTTTAATTACGACATGAAGGTCGATGTGGATTTGGCCAGAGCCATTCACGACAAAGCGAAAAGTAAAAATATGCTCGTGAAAATGATGGAAAATCCAGATTTTCGCGTCGACTATGGCACCATTGTTTCTTTGCATATGACTAACCCCGCTTGGGATAAACCCGTTATTGGAATATCCAGCGTTGGGCGTGCGGCCTACTTTTCTATGGACGTCATGCAAGAAGAAATGATGAAGTTAGGTGAAGCCACCCGTGAGGCCATCGAAGAGTCGGGCAAAAAATGTGTATTGCTCGCCAGTCACTCCCTTTCCCACAGACATTTTATCGAAGAACCTGAAATTCCTGAAGACATGAGTGCCGAGCACATCTACCACCACGGCCAATATTTGTGGGATATGAAGATGATCGATCTTATGAAAAAGGGGGACACTCAAACTATTTTGGACGTAATGACGGATTTCACAGAGCAAACCATCAGTGAAACCGATGGCGGCGGCATGATGTGGATGCTTTCTGCCATGGGGATGCCAACTTATCCCGCTAAGATCCATGGTTATGGCACCGTGATTGGCACAGGTAACGTGGTGGCCGAATGGAGAGCAC
Organism: Bdellovibrionales bacterium; assembly: GCA_020435205.1. Taxonomy (GTDB): domain Bacteria; phylum Bdellovibrionota; class Bdellovibrionia; order Bdellovibrionales; family JAGQZY01; genus JAGQZY01. The sequence continues at coordinate 10,694 of JAGQZY010000086.1, forward strand.
CATGATGAAACCTGAATACACGGATAAGCACTGTAAAAATGTTTTAAAAGCTTTTGTTTTGCCAGGCCTTCCCCACCCCCTTTTGTGTGCCGACCGCAAAGAGCCATGGCTTAAGGTGCGAAAGGCATTTGATAAAATCGCACAAGAGATTGAACAATTAAATCCTGATGTCATCATTCTTTATAGCACCTATTGGGCAAGCATTTTAGGTCATCAGATCCAAGCTCATCCAACTCCAAAATGGACTTTAGTAGACGATGAATGGCATGAGCTGGGTAGCATCCCCTATGAATTTAAAATGGATGTTGAGTTTGCTAAGGCTTGGAATGAGGCGAACATTGAGCGAGGTCTTAAATCTAGAACGGTGGCCTATGACGGCTTTCCCATTGATACGGGATCAGTGGTTTGCTTAAAGCTAATCAATCCGCAAAATAAGTTTAAAGCTTGTATTGTTTCTAGCAACATTTATTCCGATCGGGCTGA
>JAGQZY010000087.1 GCA_020435205.1 Bdellovibrionales bacterium
TCTTTTTTTAAATAAAAATTTCAGCACCAAGTTTGCACTCAAATGTTGCGCCGAAATCCCATAAATCCCCTGAAAGGCAGGGCTCACAAGATATTCCGCAGCCTCCTGTCCCATGGTTCTTTTTGACCACGAGTAAAGGCTTTCTCCGGAGCTGGGCCTAAAGAGCTTTCTTGAGAATAAAAAAGGGATGAAAAATACAAACAAACGCAAACTTCCCAACAAAGACAGGGGCCATCGGACCGGCTTTCCCTTTCGAAATAGGTAGCGGCGAGAAGCCTCCTTTTTTACACTCACTAAACCAATGCCAATTTCATCACAAATATCTTCAAGAGAGCGAGTTGCTAAAAAAGCATTGGCCGCTTGCTCAATCAATCCCAAGGATGTCTTGTGAGTTCCTATTAAGCCACCAGCATGGTCTTCCTTTTCATAAATATCGACCTGATAGCCCCGTCGACATAGATAATAGGCGGTCACCAAACCACTAAAGCCGGCTCCCACAACATTAACCTTGTTACTCTTTAACTGACTCATAGGGATTTTGAAAACACCTCAGAATTAGGTTTATTTCGCAACAGCCTTTCATCAAGAGCCATACAAGCATTACGCAAAAAAGGCTTTCCTTTTTTGGTTAATTTCAAAAGACCCGACTCCACTTCAACAAGTTGGTCATCAATCATTTCCGATAAGAATTCTTTAACTTTCAAAGCTTGCTTTTCATCCTCAAGGCGAGTTTCCCCCTTTGTCATGAATTGCAGAATCTGTTCCCGACGAACTTGGTCTTCAACAGTGAGTTTATGGCCACGCAGAGTGGGTATCTCCCCCTTTGCCACCCGTCTTTCGTAAACGGGCAGGGCCTTTTCGTTTTGATGAAAGCAGTCTGGAGTTTCTGAAATCGCACTCACCCCTAAACCCAAAAGAATCTGAGTTCTATGCTCAACATATCCCATAAAATTCCTGTGCAACTCACCTTGTTGGTCACTAATAGCTAAAGTGTCAGTGGGTAAAGCAAAATGATCCATGCCGATCTCTATATAGCCTTTATCAATTAAAAACTGTCTGGCAATTTCATAGAGTCTACGTTTCTCTTTTCCGCGTGGCAGGTCCTCATCTTTAAACAATTTTTGTGCAGGCTTGATCCACGGAACAATTGCTAAACTATACAGAGCAATCCGATCTGGCTTGATCAACCAGGTCTTTTCCATCATGGACAGAATAGATTCTTCCGTTTGAGTTGGCAGACCATAAATCAAATCAAAGTTGACAGAGGAATATCCCATATCTCTTGCCACCTCTGTCATAGATTTTGTCATCTCAAAGGGTTGGATGCGGTGAACCAATCTCTGCACTTCAGCATCAAAATCTTGAACGCCTAGACTCACGCGGCTGAAGCCAAGATCTCTGAGAACTTGCAAATGTTCTGTGGTGGTTCGACGAGGATCGACCTCTATGGAGCCGAGAAAGTTTTCTGCAATCGTTTTTCCTTTCATGATTGAGGATACCAAATAGGCTAGATTTTTAGGACTTAAAAAGGTTGGAGTGCCTCCCCCAAGATGCAGCTCTTGCAAGGGAGACGCATCAATCCCCTGAATCCTCTCTTGGTAAGCTTTCATTTCCTTGAGCAGAAGCTCGATATAGGGCATTTCTCGATCATGATTTCGGGTAATAGAGGTGTTGCATCCACAGTAGGTGCAAAGAGTTTCACAAAAAGGAATATGAACATAGCAGGCCCAAGGGGGATTGGCGCTAAACCCACGATTCAATGAATCCACCCACTCCTCTGTCGTCGGTGAATCCTCCCAGTAAGGGACCGTAGGATAGCTGGTGTAACGTGGAGCTGGCACATCGTATTTGTAGAACAGTTCATCTCTCATGAAAAAATCTCCCTCACTATGCTGACAAATCGGCGCACATTTTCTGTTGGAGTTTGCGGTAAAACACCATGGCCTAGTCCACAGACCCAACCCGCACGCTCAACCTCAGACAAATTTTGAAACTCTTTGAGGAAAGATCGAAATTCCCTTTCGAAATCGTTTGGCTTCAAAAACAAAAGAGTTTGGTCAAAATTACCTTGGATAAATCCAGGAAATACGGAAAAACAATTTTTTAACGAATATCGATGATCAAACCCTAGTCCTGCCAGCTTATCGAAACCCTCAAATCCAACCAGATGATCATAGACCGTGCCCTTAGTATAATAACCCAGTTTTCCAGGAAAACTGGAAATGAGATTCTTAATTTGGGGTTCAATATTGTTTTGGTACATAGCTGGCGACAGCTCCCCTGCCGCGGTGTCAAAAAGCATCACCACTTCGGCTCCCCCATCCAGCTGCAACTGGATATTTTTTTTCAGAATAGGCATGATCACTTCACAGAATGAAGGGAAAATATCCATCATCTGTTTTACTTCAATGAGATGACCTTTGTGACTGCCGGCAACGGCATAAACGAAAAGAGTCCAAGGTGAACCCACAAAGCCAATTAAGCTTTTGTTTTCTGGCAAGCGTTTACGAGTCAATTCAACAGCCTCTTTTTGAAAAAACAACTGAGGAATGGCTTCATCCACAGTTTTTAATTTTAAAATGTCCTTTGAGGACTGGATGTACCAATCCAATTCAGGGGCTGGTTCATACTTTAATCCCATGCCCATAGCTTCCAACGGAAACAATAGATCACTAAATAATATAGCTACATCGAAATCAAAATCCTCAATTGGACCCATGGCCACTTCAGCAGCAAGTTTGGGGTTTTTACAAAGCTCAATAAAGCTGTGCTGGGCACGCAGCTTTTGATAGTGATCATGATAACGACCAGCCTGCCTCATCATCCATACCGGAGGTGTTTTTTGAGGAACCCGATTCAGAGAATTTTGAAATTTTTGATTAGACACTCACTCTCCTTCTTTCATCCACTGATAACCCTGGCCGCGAACAGAACGGATCCATTGATTATCTTCATCTCTTAACATTTGGCGAATGCCCACCACTGCATTGTCTACGGTGCGGTGTGATGGGTTTTGCTCTTTACCATAAACAAAATCAATAATCTCATCTCTAGATACTACTGAGGGATACCTTTGAGTTAAGATCTCCAAAAGCCTAGCATCGCGCTTATTAAGCCACTGCACTTCGCCATCAACGGTTATAGTTTTTTTGTTTAAATCAAGCTCTACTGCCCCACCTATCCAAAGGCGGGATTTTTGAATTTTCGAATTCAAAATTCTTTCTAGTTTGATAACCAACTCATCAATTAAAAAAGGTTTAGGTATAAAATCCACCACGCCTAGCTCAGCCCCTCGTAAACGATTTTGTGCATCACTAAGGGCGCTCATCATAATGATGGGGCAGGACAGGTCTGGTACCACCTCAAAGCCTTTACCATCAGGGAGGAATAAATCCAAAATAGCCAGATCGACGGATCTATTGAGTGTTGAAATTTGCTGAAGATCACGCGCCCACTGCATTTCATAGCCACGGCCTTCGAGCTCTTCTTTAATGAGACTTCCTAACTCATGATCATCTTCTAAAAGCAGGATCTTTATCGACATCAAATCGTCGGCAATTGCATATTAACATGCAATCGCCCCTCCTCAGATTGAGTAAAATCCAGTTCTCCATGCAAACGGTCCAGCCAATAGCGCACCAGAAACAGCCCGAAGCCTGAACCCTGATAGGATGATGCCACATTGCTTGAGAGGCGGGCTAAGTTCCCTTCAAAAACCTGGCCGTCGTCTTTGTACAAAATATTTAGCATGCGCCCCTTCACGGAAAGCTCAAGGGCGACCTCCTTGGCATGGCCATGGACAAAAGAATTATGTAACAAATTTTTGAAAATACTATTCAAAGCTTTTCGATCGGCAAGGGCTAAACCTTTTCCCTTCACCTTAAAGCGCAGCTCGGGCCACTGGTGATGAAGGTCGCCAAAAAAATCTTGGATTTCAATTTTTTCAATATAAAGATTTTTTTCATCACCTAAGGCGTAATCCAAACTGTTTTCAAGATGAAGATGGAGTTTACGAGTTTGCACTAAAACGGGTTCAACCTTATCTTCACCTAAACTTTTTCCCAATTTCTCAATTTGCAATTGCAAGCGAAACATAGCCGTTTTTAAGTCATGGGCAAAGCTTGCAAAAAACTTTTCTTTGGCCGATTTTTCTTTATAGGTTCGATAGGAAAAGTAAAAAAGCGCAATACCTCCCCCTAAAAGAAAAGCCATTAACACGATTCCCTCAAAAAATATCATGCGCTGATGACGAACCAATTCTGTGTGGGCCACGCTGGCCCCTACCATACTCAAGGTGCGGATCCCAAAATAAAGCCACCACCCTGCAAGCGAAAGGACAAAAGTTAGCCAAATAGAGATCAATAAAAAGATCCAGCGCAACCTATTTCCCCTTCAAAGCTTGAAATATCTTCCGATAGCGCAGAATGGTTTCCACCATAATTTTTTCGTCATGAGCCCATGACATGAAACCCACCTCATAAGCTGAGGGCGCAAGATAAATACCTTCTTCAACGCATTGATGAAAAAAGTTATAAAAGTTTTCAGAGTGATTTGATGGAATATCGGCAAGACTTTCAGGATCCTCTTTGGCACTGTTGTGGAACCACATGAGGGATCCCTGACAACTCAGTTTCATGGGAATAGCAAACTCAGTGATCAAATCTCGAATGGCCCCCACGAGTTGCTCCGTACGGGCGTTGAGTTGAGGAATAATATTTTGTTCATAGACCTTCTTCAAGGTGGCCAGGCCAGCCACCATTCCCACAGGGTTTCCACTCAAAGTTCCCGCCTGATAAACAGGTCCCAAGGGGGCTACCAAGCTCATATACTCTTGTTTACCCCCGTAACAACCTACAGGAAATCCACCACCCATGACTTTACCGTAAGTCACCAAATCTGGGTCAATGCTAAGAGCCTCGGCCATTCCACCAAAAGCGATGCGAAATCCCGAAATGACCTCATCAAAAATGAGTAGAGTTCCGTGTTGACTTGAGATCTGTCTTAAAAAGTGAAGGAACTCTGTTTTTTGTTTTAACAGTCCAAAGTTGGCTGGCAAAGGTTCAACAATGATAGCGGCAATTTCACTGCCATGACTCTGAAAAATATCTTCAACCTTTTGGCTATCCCCTAAAGGTGCGATTAAAGTTTCCGAAGCCACCTGAGCAGATACACCAGCACTGTCACTGGCAGCTTCTCCAGCCAAACCACTGCCCGCTTTGACCAACAAAGAGTCCACATGGCCGTGGTAACAACCTTCAAATTTGAGAATCTTATTTCGTCCGGTCGCTGCACGAGCCACTCGCAAAGCGCTCATCACAGCCTCGGTCCCTGAATTCACAAACCGAACGGAATCCACATGGGAAATTTTATCAACAATATATTCTGCCAACTCAAGACTGTAGGGTTCGCAAGCTCCAAAGGTCCACGCCTTGTGCATCATCGACTCAACCGCTTGTGCTACTTCTGGATCGCGATGACCAAGAATGAGCGGGCCAAAGCTTTGGCAAAAGTCGATAAACTCAGCACCTTCAACAGAACGAAGATGAGCCCCTTTAGCCTCTTTAAAAAAAATGGGTTGCCCCCCAACACTTTTAAAGGCTCGCACCGGTGATTGAACCCCTCCGGGAGAAACTTTCAAAGATCTCTTAAATAGCTCCACTGAATTCATGTCTGACCTTCCCTCTCGCACCATTGAGACCATTGCTCAAAGCCCATTAAAACCTGAGGTTTCTGATTGATTTGATGTTCTTTTAGCACCTGCACGATTTGCTGAAAAGTATTTCCAGGGCCACAGTAATGGCGCTTTGACAAAAGACTTGGGAAACACTCCACGGCCTTTGCAAAGCGACTCCCGCTGGTCCAAAAGAAATCCTTGCCGGCCGGTTCCTCAGGGGTCTGCCAAGTCTCAATCAATTGGTAACTTGGAACCGTCACCTGCCAAGGACCTGAAGGAGCCCCCTTGTGGGTCCACTTGGCCCATTGGCGCTGAGGAGCCAGGGCTTCTAAGCCCATCCCCTGGCTTTCACCAAAGCTATCAAAACTGCCATGAACCCATAGGCCGCGAAAGGCCAATCGCTTCCATGTTTGCAGTCCACTGACCCAAAGGATTTCATCGGGCCCTATTTCGATGGATTCAGGAAGGGCGTTGGCTCTGGCTATGAAGTGAGCATCACAATCTACAGGTTTCTTGGAATTGAGCGGTTTTCGATCAAAAAGTTTAAACATGGGACAGGGGTCAAAGTCTTCTGGTGGCGCCAACTCCGTCCAGGCACCATCACTACCTGATTTTACTTCAAGAGATTGGTGATCTAAAACTTCACCAGCATCTGTTAAGCCGCGCAAAAAGGTCACTCGGCCAAAATCAAAATTTGTTTGATGGATACCAATTTTTTGGTGGCACCCCCCACCGTAGGACTTCAAAATTCGTCGCTCTTCAGACACCGCCTGAAAGGTGTCCTGACAATGAATGACAGATAAAAGATCGCGAAGATCCTGACGGTGATTAGCTATTTCAATAGCTAAAGCTCCCTGGGCAGCCGCAGTGGGATTGATACTTAAAGGTAGAACCTGCCAATACAATTTTTGTAGTGACGTTTTAAGCTTTTCCTTACCAGATCGCAGATCTTCCTCGCCGCTCAAAAGAAGGCGATCGATGGCCGCTTTCGCCACAACCAAACCGTCCACTTCGTTACTGGCTAGCAATTTATCAATTCGAGTTTGGATATTGCCTCGCACGGATTCAAATTCGATAGTGTCGAGTGGTGTATAAAAATAATTTTTAAAAAAAGGGGCTAGGTTATAAATGCGTCGCGGGGATGATGTGAAAACTTTTAAACTTCGTTGAGTCTTTACCTTTTCAAAACAAGATTTTTTAAATAAAAACAAATCTCTGGCGTCAGCTCTTGGAAGAGTGGCAATAATTTCAGTCCCCGCCCCCATTTCCACAGGAAGGTCTTTCCAAGAATGGACAACCATATCAAAGGATCCATCAAGCAAACCCTCGCGAAAGTCTTCTGTAAAGACTCCCTTTTCAGGCATTTTCCAAAGGGGGTCATTTTGATTAATATCTCCAAGAGATTGTCGAAAATGGAAATTGATTTCAAGACCAGGATGGGCATTTTTTAGGGCTTCTGCGACTTGATAGCTTTGCAGACGAGCAAGATCACTTTTTCTGGAAGCTAGGAGCACGCCCATAGATCTTCCCAACCAAAGGGGCGAGGCTTTTCCATGAGGTAGCGTTGGTTGGCCGTATCAATGATCATTTGCTGCGCACTACTTTTGACTTCTACAGCTTTCTCTTTTTGCTTTTCGATTTTATGGAACATCTGATGGAGAGTTTTAAGATTGTGATGAGGCAAGGGGTCTTGCTGACAATCTCCTCGCAGATCAATGACTTGAGCATAATCTTGTAATTGACACTGGCTCTGGATCCACTGGGCCGATACCGGAGCCGCAACAACTAAAACAGCTCCTTTTTCCTCACCAGCTATATCGGTGATAGGATGCAAATGAACTTTTTCGTCCAATGTCTTTAGATTTCTATGTTTTTCGGGATCGCGAGTGAAAATAGACATGGGAAACTGAGCTTTTTTAAACCAAGGTAAAATTTCCTCAACCAGTTGCCCAGCTCCCAAAAAGTGCATCGCTTTGATGTCTGCAGCTAAGGTTTTACGCAGCAAACTCCCGTAGGAGTGGCAGCCGATATTTTGCAAATGCTTTTGCCGCACCTGTTTGGCGTCGGCGTTTAAGGCTTGGAAGATTTCTTGAAGCAAGCTTGGCCAAACTTTTCCATACTCTCGATGAAAGTTTTTAAACTGTCCAAGAATCTCTGTTTCACCGATCAGTGGCGAATGCATCCCACAGATAACCTCAAGCAAAAAGCGATAGGCCGACTCTCCTCTATAAAAATCATAGGATTTTAAAGAATTTGGAATATGATCTTCAAGACTGACGACAATGGAGCGCATGCAGGTGCCAAAGTGCCAGAAGCCTTCAGGAACCTTTAGGTCCTGATGATTGCCGCCTGCTTTGTGATAGAGTCTAAATTCCGCCAACATATAAATGAAATATAAATGAAAACTGGGATTAAAGTGTCACAGAACTGTCACAATAGAAATAATGCGTAGCATAAATATCAAATTGAGACAATTAGCCCTTGAGGCTCTTTTCAAGGTTTTGCATTTGCTCAATACGCCCCCTGAGAAGCTTTTTAAGAGATTCTAAGACATATTTTTCTAGATCTGCATCAGTCGCGCCAGTGTTTGAGACCACTTGATCATAAATTTTGCGGGTCTCCTCACTCACAGAAAGAGTAATTTTATGGTGGCTCAGGTGGTCGTCAATAAGGTCGCGAATCAGGCCACTGATGTTCAGACCAGAGTCGAGGAGGCGTTGATACTGGTCCTCCCTCACCATCAAACTGATCCTTCTGAGTTCCTTAGAAATAATGACCTCCTTGAGCGATTCCCTGACCTTCTTCTAGTCTCCAATAGAATTCGTACTCAAGGATGAAAAAGGCAATTAAAATAGCTACATGACACTCTTAGACTACTACGCAGACTCCTTCAAGCCCATTCAGAACAGCCCTCTCTACACGCTCATTGGAGGAATCAAGGCCTTTAATTTCGATAAAGGTCTCCCCGAAGAGGGCGCGGATTTGAGTGACCATGTGGGCATTGGAGACCATGTGGGCACTCAAACTTTTTTAGAGGCCTTTGTTAACAATGGCCTTAGCAACTTTGTTCAAACTTCAAATGACGACCTTATGTACGAACTTTTTATTGCGGCTGTCATCTTAAAGAAGCCCCTGCTGTTTTTAAATAATCCACTCACCATCTTAAACTCTCAGCATGGATCAGCAAATGCGATGAATGTATGGCAAGAAAATTTTAATTGCACTGAACATAAAGCCCGAGTGCTCGATAGTATTGAAAAATTTATTGGTAACAACAAAGGGATGAACAGGTTATCGGAAAATATTCTTATTATTATTGACGAGCTTTTTTCAAATGCCCTTTTCAATGCTCCGGTCGATGACAACGGCTACCCCATTTTTAAAAACATGGAACGGGATGAAAAAGTGAAGTACCCAGGCAATAAAAATGCTCGTATTTTTGCAGTTCACACTCAGCATGACTTGTTTATAGGCACAATTGACCCCTGGGGCTCTATTGACCGAGACCATATTTCTAACATTTTGCATCGCGCTTATTCCGAACGTAAAGTGACCGAAGACTCAAAGGGAGCTGGGTTTGGTTTGCGGATGATGCTGGACCGAGCTCGATCCTTATACATTTTATCGCAACATAGGGAAAGAAGTCTTGTTTGTTGCCACATGCGACTTAACATTAGCTTAAAAAAGATTGAAAATGTTCCTAAACAACTCCACATCAACTGTTTCGGGTGATAAATGGCTGGATTTAAAGTAACACAAAAAATTGACGACAACATGAAAACTCGATTGCAGATCGAAGGTGCCATGGATGAGCATTCGGACTATGGCTCCATAGAGGCCGAGTTTACCGATGAAGTTGTGTTTGATTTCGGTGACGTCTCTCATATTAACTCAACTGGAATCAAACACTGGGTGCAGTGGGTGGAAAAAATCACCGCCGATCGCCCTCACCTTCGTTTCGTATTCATCAATTGCCCTAAGGCTATTGTTGACCAAATGAACATGGTGGAAGGCTTCTTACCTTCTAACTCGAAAGTACAATCTTTCAAAGTTCCTTACTACTGTGAAACCTGTGACAAAGACACAGTTTGCACATTTGTCGCCGGTCGCGAATATTCCGTTGAGAACGGGCAACTCCAGTTAACAATACCGGACCAAAAGTGCGGCCGCGATGACTGTGAGATGGAGCCGGATGTCGTCGAACAAAAATATTTTCGCTTTCTCAAACCTCGCTAAAGGTCTGGCCTCTGTCAGGATTTTAAACACCTGCGCCCAAAAAATCACAGCGTCATCCATTTTCAAAAGATAACTAAAGCGAACCCCCTCGACGGCCGATATGTAGAACGTGGGAGATGTATTATGTCAGTTTTGAATCGATATCGCAAACCAGGTGGATTTCTTCAACTTTTGCAATTGGTAGAGACCAGCCAACCAGCAAAACAGGAAAAGCTTTTGCAGGCGATTCGCAACGAAGACCCTGACTGGGCCGACCTGGTCGAAAATAAAATGATCAATCCTGATATGGTTTTCAGCTGGGATGATGAAACCCTGACTCTTATTTTCGAGTCCATGCTCTCTCGACACTCAGCGATTCTCTTCAAAATTCAAGGTGATGAATTTACCGGTCGAGTAAAGAACATGATGAGAGCAGAGAAATTTAAAGACATTCGAGATATTCTCGAGCATATGGCCGATCCTCTTGAAGCTGAGGTTATTTCCGCAAAAAACCATATGCTTGAGACCGTACGTAAGATGGATGAGGAAAAAGTTATCCTTCTTCGAAGAATTGACCCTAATCTTGATTTGAGCGACGCCGCCTAATGATTAGGGAATTCACAGATAAACTCTGTCCCTAATCCTGGAACACTTTTAACATCGACATAACCACCCATTTTAGCCATGGCATTTCGAACAATAGATAGACCCAGGCCTGTCCCCCGAGCCTCTAATGTGCTTTCATCGCGCACTCGATAAAAACGCTCAAACAGTCTTCCCTGGTGGTAGCTTTCGATTCCAGGCCCATTATCTTTAACGCTCAAGCGAACCCCTCCTGGAGTTTCTGACCACTGCACCCGAATTTCACTTTTTGGTGGACAATACTTAATCCCGTTTTCAATTAAGTTAATAAGGATCTGTTCGAGATAGGAGGGCGCAGCAAAGACTTGCTCAGCGATATACTGAA
>JAGQZY010000088.1 GCA_020435205.1 Bdellovibrionales bacterium
TACACTCTTGAACTCAAATCCCAGCCCAATATGGGCTCAAACACTGTCACCACAGTGTCCCCTTGGCAAACTCTGACTTTGCAAGGCTACTCCATCAAACGTTGGGGTAAAAGCCGAATATATAAATGGGGCGACCTTTGGTGGCCTGATAAAACCATTGAATCGAATACTGAGTTTTTAGAAACCCTCCAGCCACGAACCATACAGCTTAGCAAAAATGAAGTGATGCAGGTAGAACCCAGTCCAAAAATTCCAGGACTTGTTTTTGCTTCCACTTTGCGTGGAGTTTTTCGAAGTTTTGACGGCAAAACTTGGATGCCTCTACCTGGTTTCAAACACGGGTACCCTATTAAAATCACGAGCAATGGAACTCTTTTTATCGGCGACAAAGTAAGCTTTGATCACGGCGAGTCTTTTAATGAGTACATCCGTTGGGATAAAATTTTAGGAGCCATCCCCATTGAACGACGACTTGGTCACGCTCCTATCCAAATTCTGAATGTGGAACCCAACGAAAAACGCCCCGAGCGCATCTCCTTATCAGTCAAGTTTGGGCAAAAGCGAGTGGTTCAAGTCTACACTCCTGATTTTGGTCGCTCTTGGCGTTTGCAATAATTAAAAAGTCATACTCCAATTCGCACTCACTCGAGAAAACTGGGAATCGAGGCTAGGGTCTTCAAAATTAGAAATTCGAAAAAGGGTTGACCAACCTAAAAATAAATTGTGCTTTTCTACGGCATAAGCAATCCCTAAATCAATTTTTACGATTTGCCCGGTCGCATACTGCCTCTTGACCCCATCAGCTTGATTTCTCGTTTGCGTAAGAAGTTCTCCTCCACCAGATCCATTGAAAACAAAATGGGTGTGAGGGCTAAAAAATATCCTATTGTTCATCCCTAACATAAATTGAGCCGCATTTTGATAAATTCCAGTCAGTCCAACCAACTCTGGGAAATACTTTTGTCGGCTATCTGGCACAAAGGAACTATCTCCTTCGATGGCTAATCGTTGCAGCCCACCCAATAGAGTGAAATCCATTTCCCAAAGCCGTCCAATAAAACCTGCACCATCCTCCTGCAAGCCACCAAATAGAAAAGAATCTTCGCCAAGCACGGGCAAAACCAGTTCTCCGCGCAGGCCATAATTGTAAGTGGCCATGTCGGGCCTTTGCCAAATGTCTGCTGGCCCCGCTTTTCCTGGCCCAATCACAACACTGGTCTGATCATCACCATGATCGACGGTAAAGCCGTTTGTCGCATTGAGATCTACATAATAGCCTTTAAAGCGATGATAAAAGGATGTGAGCTTTAAGTACTTCCACTGAGTTCCTACCTCCCAGTCTTGAACGTCGGTCTGCACTAAATCATAATCTCGGTAAGCGGCATTGCTCCAACCTTTAAGGGCCGTCTGGTAGTGAAGAAAAAATATCCCTTTTGAAAGAGTGAGCCCCACTTCAGGGTGATTAGCGGGATTGAATTGCATTCTTCGTTCGGAACTCGTCAGACTTCCCCTACCACTGCCCGTAGCTAGCAAAAATCGATAATCTGGGTAATCAAAGTAGGCTTTAATGGAGAGAGGCTCATTTTCCCAATAACTCTTTAAGGTGGACATTTCTAAGGATGGAGCTGCCGTTGCTATCGATGAAAAAAACAATAGGTTGATGAAATTCATATCCCCTCCATAAAGCCATTATTAAGAAGTTTGAATGACCAAGCAAGATAAAGCCCTCGACTATCGGCTCACATCAGAACTGAATGGCTTAAGTCTATCAGTCAATGGTTTCGGACACACCCTGATCCGGCAAATGCAGTAAACGTAGGCGTGCAGCCCGAGTTTGCCTTTTTTTGTACTCTTCATGGGAAAGAGGGCCACGCATATTATTAATATAAGTTGGGTAGTCCATGATTTGCACTTCAAAGGGGTAAAAAAACTTTATGGTTTCTTTTTTTCCTTCCCTTTCCGTCTTCACTCGAATGAGTTTCCTACTAATAAATTTAACAAACTTGTAATTTGCATCGGTAAATACGTTATCCTTATCCTTATATTCAGCTCGCTCTTGGTGGTCGACAAGCTTCTTTTCAAGAACTTCATTAATTTCCTTTTCACTAGCCATCATATTTTTTGAGCGAAGACCATCCATAGCTTCTAAAAATAGATTGGTCGGATACACAGAATTCGCTGATTCATTGACAATGGCATGGGGATAACAAACTAAAGATTCGTTGGTTAGAAATCGAATGGATTGAAAGATATCGAAGGTATTGCGAGTGACAATCCTCACCCCCACTCGATCTAAAATATTCATGGCCACCAAACGCCGTTTAGCCAAAAGTTTAATCACTGCACTGGTTTGATTTTTCTTAGGCTTGATTTCTAGTTTATGAATGCGAACTCTCTCATCAGAAGTGAGACTATTTAGATAAACCCGATTCTGCACCTGATCTTGATAAATTCTTTCCTTAATAGGTCCAAGGATTTGGCTACGAATATCACTCTCGAAAGCTGCGTAGAGATCGCTATTCAAATGGAATGTCACATGCATGACCTTAAGCATGGCACAGGACCATTTCTGAATATTTTTAAGGTCGGGATTGCGCGAGCTTGCATAAACCAAAAGCTTGCGCACATCTCCTAATTGATTGGCATCAAAAATTTCAGGAGGAAACTTTCCCTCCTCCTCTGGAAACAAGGTTTGCAAAAAAGCTGCGGCCTGCCGGTAATAGGAGTAAATCAGATTTTGATCTTCACTATCCTCCCAGTGGTAACCGTAACTTTCAACAAAACGATTGGCCCACTCTAAGTCACGCACGGAAAGCTTTGGAGCATCCAAAACGGACTTCCCTCCTAAAAGGGTTTCTAAGGCTTGTCTACGAAAGTAGAGATTGGTGGCCATAAGAGATAGCATTCCAGCTTGCCTAGCAAAATGCAATGGCAAAGCTGGATTAATCTCTTTGTGATCCTATACAGCAAGTTTAGTAAAAAGTGCGATGGGTTTTTGCCATGTTTCTCAAAGGCGTTGTCGGCTTAAATCGAGGTCCATACTTAGTGGCGTACATCTCAAGATCATTCACGATCTTTTCGGCACCGATGGTATCAGCCCAGCGCAAAAGACCGCCACGAAAAGGAGCTAAACCTGTCCCCATGATCATAGCCAAGTCTAGATCTTCGGCAGACCCTACTACATTCTCCTCTAAAAGAACAAGGGCGGCCTCATTGACCATGTTGTACATAGCACGACCGATAATGTCTTCTTCTGACAAAATGTTCACTGGATTCGATAATCCAAGAACACCATATATGGTGGTGTCGACACTGGTTTTTTTACCTTTTTCGTAGTTATAAAAACCTTTGCCATTTTTTTGCCCAAGACGATCGGTGGTTTCTAAACGCAAAAGAATGTCTGGGAGCTCTATGCGCTCGCCAAGAGACTCTTTAAAAATCTTTGAAACCTTTACGCAAACATCTAACCCCACCGAATCCATGAGTTCAAAAGGCCCCATGGGCATGCCAAATTTTTTGACAAAAATACTATCTACAACCTTAATATCAGCCCCTTCTTGTAAATAGAAAGCAGCCTCCATCATGTAAGGAACAAGCAGACGATTCACCAGAAAGCCCGGGGCATCTTTTACAACCACTGGAATTTTGCCCATTTTCTTAGAAAGGTTGTAAACTGTGGCTGTAGCCACATCGCCGGTCTTTTCGCCACGGATCACTTCTACTAAAGGCATCATATGCACAGGACTGAAAAAGTGCATCCCCACAAAATTTTCGGGTTTAGGATGGGCTTCTGCCATTTCTGTAACACTTAAGGATGATGTATTGGTTGCAAAAATACAGTCTTCTTTGAGATGAGTGCATGTTTCCGCAATCACTTTTTTCTTGATTCCCATATTCTCAACGATCGCTTCAACCACCACATCCATTAATCTAAAACCTGCATAATCCAGGCCACCAGTGATAAAAGTCATTTTGTTGGTAAATTCATACTTACTGAGCCGTCTTCTTTGCAGCTTCTTTTTCCAAATTTTGCGAGCAGCATCAAAACCCTTGTTGATCGCATCTGTAGTAATATCTTTAAGGTGAACATGAATGCCTTTGTCAGCAGCGACATAAGCAATCCCCCCACCCATGGTGCCTGCACCCAGAACAGCCATATGATTGACCGGATGTCCTTTTACATCTGAATCAACACCGTTTCTCTTTTTCACATTCTCCATCATAAAAAAGAGGCTGATAAGATTGCGACTCACTTCGCCACCGGCCACCTGGCAAAAACCATCGCACTCAATCTCCAGAGCACGATCGCGAGATTTTCCATAGCTATTTTTCACGACATCCAGGGCCACCAATGGCGCTGGATAATGGCCATGGGTTTTTTTCAAAGTCATTTCTCTTGCTTTTTTAAAGACAATGTTTCGCCCTAAAGCGGACTCTAAAACACTATTCATAAGACCTTTAGGCTTAAAAGTCTTATGGCGCTTTTTGCCACCGTCAGCAATAATGTCACTGGCCATCTTTAAAGCTTGCTCTTCCAAGATCGCGGGGTGAACCACTTTATCAACAAGCCCCATCTTTTTGGCTTTGATAGCTGGCACTGTCTTACCCGCCATAATGATATCGAGGGCTCCTTGAATCCCCACCACTTTAGGCAAGCGCACACAACCACCAAAACCCGGAATGATGCCAAGCTGAGTTTCTGGCAACCCAATTTTGGTCGAGCTATCCTCCGAGGCGATTCGATAATCACAAGCCAGGATCATCTCACACCCACCGCCTACGCAAGCCCCATGAATGGCAGCGATCACAGGAATCGGTAAATCTTCGATCCTATTCATAATGCCCTGTCCCTGAGAAACAGCTTGGGCAAAATCCTCTTTGCTTTTTAAATTCTTAATTTCATTGATGTCAGCGCCCGCAATAAAGATTTTTTTCTTGCGAGATATAATGACCACAGCCTTATAAGAGGACTGCTTAAGTTCATCCAAAATTTCTCGAAACCGGGTCATAATGGGGGTGCTCAACTTGTTGGCGCTTTCGCCAATGTGATCCCACTCTAAAAGGGCAATATCCCCTTTCGGTACTATTCTTAAACTCTCTTGAATACTCATAGTGCCAACCTCACGCTTGTCGTGCTCACCGTGGAAAACATTTTCCATTCTCTTCCTCCGAAATCGGGGGGCAGTTTGCCATTTTTCCATGGGCTTGTCGCCGTTAAATAGGGCTTTCCCTTTTGGACGCATCGCTTAATCCTTAGCGATGCCTAATATTTGTGCCATCAACCACCTGTCGACAGGAACTTATAGCTATAGTAAAAACAGAGGATTCAACTTGAAGGAGAATCTATGGATCTCGAAAAGGAAGCGCTGATATATCACGCCAGCAAACCTGTTGGAAAAGTGAGTGTGACATCTCCTAAACCTTGTTCCTCTGAGTACGAACTTTCACTGGCCTACTCGCCAGGTGTGGCTGCCCCCTGTAAAGAAATCGCGAAAGAGAACCAAAAAGTTTACGACTACACAGCAAAAGGAAACCTGGTTGCCGTTATTAGTAATGGCACCGCTGTTCTTGGCTTAGGTAACATCGGCCCGGAAGCCTCAAAACCGGTGATGGAAGGTAAAGGAAACCTTTTTAAGCTTTTTGCTGGCATCGATGTTTTTGATATCGAACTCAACACCAAAACTGTCGATGAATTTGTGCAAACTGTAAGAGCGCTTGAACCTACATTTGGCGGCATCAACCTGGAAGACATTAAAGCACCTGAGTGCTTTGAAATTGAAAAAGCCCTGCGCGAGCAAATGAACATCCCTGTCTTTCATGATGATCAACATGGGACAGCGATCATTTCTGGAGCCGCGCTGATCAATGCCTGCGAAATCACCAAAAGAAAACTTTCAAAAGTCACCATTGTTATTAACGGTGCTGGCGCTGCAGCGATTGCCTGTGGCAGACTTTTTATCTCCCTGGGTGTGAAACAAAAAAATATCATCATGTGTGACTCCCAAGGGGTTATTTACGAGGGGCGGACGAAAGGAATGAATCCTTACAAGGCCGAATTTGCGGTGGACACCAAGGCGCGAACTCTTGCTGATGCCCTTAAAGGTGCGGATTGCTTCGTCGGCTTGAGCGTGGCTGGAGCTATGACCAAAGACATGCTCAAATCCATGGCTAAGAATCCCATTGTTTTTGCCATGGCTAACCCCGATCCAGAAATCGATCCTCATGTCGCTAAAGCTACACGCAGTGATGTGATCATTGCCACTGGCCGTAGCGATTACCCAAACCAGGTTAATAATGTTTTAGGTTTCCCATCTATTTTTCGGGGCGCATTAGATGTGCGTGCCAAGTCCATTAATGAAGAAATGAAAATTGCCGCGGTGGAAGCCCTTGCTAAGCTTGCACGAGAAGACGTACCGGAAAAGGTCTCAGAAGCTTACGGAGGTCAGCATTTTAGTTTCGGCCCTGAATACATCATACCCAAGCCCTTTGACCCCCGCGTGATTATGTGGGTGGCACCCGCTGTTGCTAAGGCCGCTATGGACACGGGTGTGGCCCTGAAACCCATTAAAAAGTTTAGTGAGTATGTTGATAAGATGGAAGCCTTGCAGGGGCACAAGGTGAGTTTTATTCGAACCTGCATTAACCGTTCCAAAGCCACCGCCCGCAAAAGTAAACATAAACCTCGAATTGTATTCCCTGAAGGAACTGCTCATAAGGTTTTAAAAGCGGCAAGCCTTGCCATGGAAGAAGGTGTTATTCACCCGATTCTTCTTGGGCGCACTGATCATGTCAAAGCACGCATCAATGAAATTGGTCTGGAAAACCTAAAGAAGGCAACTATCATAGAACCACGGCTCTCTGACAGTTACGACAGATACGTCGATGAACTTTATGCCCTTAAACAGCGCAATGGAGTGATGTTCAAAGAAGCCCAGCGACTGATGAGCGACACCAACTACTATGCAGCTATGGCGGTACGCCTCGGCGATGCCGATGGCATGATCACCGGCGCCACAATGAACTACAAAGATGCCGTTCGCCCCATATTAAAGATTATAGGCTCTGGTCGACGCCGCACAGCCTCGGGTCTCAACATGGTTCTTCTCCCCAATAAGATCCTGTTTTTTGCCGATACGGCCGTAAACATTAACCCGACAGCACAACAGATTGCTAACGTGGCTATTCACTGTTCACGAGTGGCCGAGTACTTTAAAATCGCCCCGCGCATGGCCATGCTCAGCTACACCAATTTTACCTCTCGCGATGAAAACCCCCGAAAAATGAAGGAAGCCGCACGCCTGGTGAAAGAGTACAATCCCAATTTTGTTGTCGATGGCGAAATGCAAGCCGACACCGCAGTGAGCCCAGAAATTGTGGAACGAATTTTTCCATTTTGCGAAATTAAGAATGGAGCCAATATTTTACTATTTCCGAACTTGGATGCCGGCAACATTTCCTATAAACTGGTACAGCAGCTGGGTGAGGGAGAGGTTATCGGCCCCTTCTTGATGGGAGTCAATAAACCGGCTCACGTCGTACAAAGAACTTCCGTGGTCGATGATATCTTTAACACCATTGTGTTAACCACATTGCATTGCCAAGCCATGATGGAGACTGAAGATCACGTCACTCAATGAACGCCCAAAAGCTATTGTCATCGGTGTCGGCCTCAAATCCGAGGGAATTTATGAAATCAAGGCCAGCCTGAACGAACTCGAGGAGTTAGTGAACACCGCAGGCTGGGATGTGGTTGGCAGTATCACCCAAATGGTGCACAAATGGACGCCAGCCACTTTAATTGGCACAGGTAAAGTCGAGGAAATTGGCGACATCGCCCTTGAGTGCGGGGCCCAATTCGTAATTATTGATCATCAACTCAGTGGAGTACAAACCCGAAACCTTGAAGAGATCTGGAAGGGCATTCAGGTTTTAGATCGCGCCCAGATTATTATCGAAATTTTTTCGCAAAGGGCTCGTAGTTATGAGGGTAAATTACAAGTGGAGCTGGCTCAGCTCCTAGATCAATTGCCTCGACAGGTTGGAGCTTGGCTTGGCTCACTGTCTCGACAAGGGGGCGGAATTGGAACGCGAGGGCTCGGGGAAACGGCTCTTGAGCTTGATCGTCGACAGATTCGCAGGCGTATTGACGCTATCAAAAGAAAACTTAAAGACGTGCAAAAAACTCGAGGGCAACATCGAAGTTCCCGTGAGAAAAAGCAAATCCCAAGCTTTGCATTGATAGGCTACACCAACTCCGGCAAATCCACTTTAATGAACAAACTCACCTCAGCAGAAGTGTATGCGGAAGATCAACTGTTTGCGACACTCGATCCCACCACTCGAAAAATTTATCTAGAAGAAGGAACACAATCTGTTATCACCGACACTGTGGGATTCATTAATAAACTCCCCCACCATTTGATTGAAGCCTTTAAGGCGACCTTTGAAGAGTCAGCAAGCTCAGACATTCTCTTGCACGTGATTGATCTTTCCAATCCGCGAATGGACAAGCAGGTTGAAGTCGTTAATAGTTTGATTGATGAATTTGGGTGGAATGACAAACCTATCGTTCATGTCTACAACAAGGTTGATGTCGCGCCTGTGCAAAATCGCTTTAAGGTCAAATTGCATCCGCGAGTTTTTGTCAGTGCCCATACCGGTGAAGGCCTTGAGGATCTCAAAGCTCTGATGGCCGACACCCTAAAGACCTTAACCATTGAAATTGAACTTTTTATTCCCCTTGAAAAATCCCATCTGGTGTATGAGCTCAATCGGGATGCCACCAGCCTTTACAAAGAGGAAAGTGGTCTCGGCATTTACTGCAAGGCCCACATCATCCCCGCTCTAGCTAAAAAATGGCAGGATTACCGGGTCAACGGCAAAAAAAGAGGCCGCAAGGTCCTCAACGTCAAAGAATCTGAGGAATAAACCCTTTTTTTTCACCAAATCAAAAATAAAAGGGGATGAGCCGCTAAAGCGCGGATTCCGACCATTCAGTTAAGCCCCGGTAGCCATTCCCCAAGGGCTATGGAATCCTGGTTTTGTCATTGTGACTTGACCCTATAGCCCCTATGACGATGCCGTTCCCCTCAGAGGGCCACACTTGTGGCCCTCTGATTCCCTTCCCGAAAGAGTTTTGAAAAATCAGGGATTTTGGGACAGTATGGGAACCTATGAAAGATATGGAGAAACACTTGAAAGCCGACGCCCTGAAAGACCCTATGCTGGCTTTGCCCGAACCCAACGGCATCAACGACTTTATTAAAAAGTCGCAAGAAAGCTTTTCGCAGGAGTCGATTCAAAAGACCTTCTTGGTCACCATGGCCACCATTACCATTCCAGGTTTGACTTGGTTGTTAATTTCTAGCCCAGGCTGGCCAGTTGGTACCAAGACAAATATTTTTACCATTATTTATGTTTGTTGCCTCTACGTATTCTTTCAATTTTACGACACGATTGTTCGATGGTTTGTCGGCTCTATTTTAAAGTGGAAGATTGGGGCCAGTTTCGTACTCGAGTTCCTTAAATTTTTTCTTACTTTTTTTACGACGATGCAATACAGCCAAGAATGGGTCCTGCGTCCTGTTTTTGAAGTGCGGCAACACCCTAGCCTTATTTTCGTCACCATATCTTCAGTCATCTACGCTTCCGTATCTGCTATGATTTTTTATCGCTTTCGCAAAATGAAAGAGATGACATTGAAGTCAAAAGTCGCTCAGGCAGAAGCCCAATACAGCTTGCTGGAAAGTCAGATGCAGCCCCATTTTTTATTTAATTCGCTCAATGTTCTTTCTGAGCTCATTTATGTAGACCCAGACATGGCTACAGCAATGACACAAAAGTTAGCCGATCTCTATCGAGAAATTTTGCATAACTCTAAAGCCAAATTTAGCACCCTGGAGTCTGAAATCTCTATTTTGCAGAAATACATTGAAATTCAAAAAATTCGCTTTGGGGAGCGGATCCACTTTAATGCCGATGTTTCCCCAGCTTTTTATAATTTACAAATTCCATCACTCATGTTGCAGACTCTCGTAGAAAACGCCATTAAACATGGCATCTCCCCTAAAAAAGAAGGTGGAGAAATTGATTTAAGTGTGAAAAGAGATGGGAAATTTTTTGAGGTGTGCATCTCGAATACAGGTAATCTGTATAAAGGCCACCAAGTCTCTAAAAGATCGACAGGTCTACAAAACACAATCAATCGATTGGATATTACTTATGGAAATAAACATCAGTTTGAAATTTTTTCTGATGGAAAACGAACTTACGTCAAATTTCGTATAACAGGGAGGAGCCAATGAAAAAGATCTTGGTTGTCGACGACGAAATACTCAGCCGCAAAAAGATTTTGCGATTTTTAGAAAACAGACCGGAAACCTTTCAGGTTTTTGAGGCTGCCAATGGCATCGAAGCCCTCGATATTATTGAAAAGGAAACTCCGGACATTGTATTGCTCGATATTGAAATGCCCGAGATGAATGGCATGGATTTGGTTGCTGCAGTCAAAAACCCAACTTACAACCTCATTTTCCAAACCGCTTATAGTGAATTTGCGGTGGAAGCCTTTGAGAAAAATGCCATCGATTACCTACTTAAACCCTTTAATGAAGAGCGCTTTAATCAAGCCCTCGACAAAGGGTTACAAGGACCGAGCGAGGCAAA
>JAGQZY010000089.1 GCA_020435205.1 Bdellovibrionales bacterium
CAGAGTTGTCAATGCCATTTCTACGAACAAGGTCGTAAAAGTATTTTGAGCATTCATAATTAAGACGAAGGCAACCATGGGAGGCCGGGTGACCTAGGTTCTTAAGGTCTCCAGTTTCATGGGTAGCAAAACCACTAAGCTCGCCTTTTGAATTTTTACCCCGGCCAATCCAAACGGCATTGGGCATGGGTGCACCAGCATAACTTTTTGCATCGCTCACAATATGAAGTTTTGTGGTAGCGCGAACGCGGTTACCGTGAATGCTCAAATTAGTAGGATGGTTAAGGGACCCAGGTGAAGTTAGGCATGTCTTAGTTGCGCTTCCATCAACATAAAAGGTCATCTTAAAGAGTCCATCACTGGGGTCACATTTAGCTATGGCTTTAATTTTTGATGTAGAAACAGGTCCTGCATATTTTGCATCACCTGTAGGCTTCTTTTCATTAAGCCCTGCTTTATCTAGCTCCTTAGCGAGTTTACTCATATCCTCAGTGGTTAGGTCATCCATTTCTTTGGCCGTTACAATGGGTTCAGCATCAGCGGGTTTGCTATAGCCTATATCCAACATTGCATCAACAGCAGTGACCTCTGCCAGTGCCGAAGAACAAAGACCCATAGCCACCAGGCTCATCAATGTCGTCTTTATTAAGGTATTCATTTCAAGCTCCTTTTTTTCATTCAAAGCTTGGAATTGCAAGGCGTGTTCCATGTTCCATTTTTGAGTTAACTAACTAGAATTCTTGACAGAAACGTCTTCGTTACCATCCCCTACACTTGATCAATAGCGGACGGGATTGATGTTTCTTGAAATGAGACAATATTTTTTAAACTTTATAAACAGGTGGGCGACAATTCTTGTCGCTGAGAGTGTTTCACAGTGAGACAAATAAAAAAGCCGCAGTTTTTCCGCGGCTTTATCCGTTGAAATAAGAGCTCAAAACCCTAGTTAGGCTCTATATAGGCGACATGATCAACGTCAAAACCATAACGGGTGATGGAACCATCAGAGCTAAACTCTAAGATGACCGTTTCTCCGTCAACCACTGGGGTGTAGATATCATCAAGACTACCCGTCAAAGTGGCGTACACATTACCACTGCTATCTTTGACAATGACTTTATCGTAGCGGTTTTCAGTATCGAACTTTGAAAAATGAGCTGCGACCTTAGCTGCTCCTGGCACAGTCAAAGTGTAGGTATTGCTAAAATTATTGTCGTAAGGGTGAGGGCTTGCCGCAGTAAAGGGGGCTTTTTCCCAGTTGGCAGGGTCATTGGGATCTGGTGGTGGCACCGTATTGGTCAAAGCATTATAAGCATTAACAATACCCCCACTGATGGTTTTACTCTTAAGATTGGAAAGTCTATGAGAGGTCGCCATCAAACGATCCTTAATCTGAGCATAATCCAAAAGCGGCTCGCTGGACAATAACAAGGCGGCCACCCCCGACACGTGTGGTGTCGCCATAGAAGTTCCGTCAAAATACTTTAAACCTTGTGGTGTGGTACTCAAAATATCCACTCCGGGGGCCGCAATATGCACTTTCTTTTTACCATAGCTAGAAAAGCTCGCTAAATTACCATTGCTATCAATAGCGGCCACTGAAATCACGTTATCGAGTTCATAGTTGGCAGGGTAAGCGTCTGTGCTGTCGTTGTTGGCTCCAGAATTCCCTGCTGCCGCCACAAAAAGCACGCCAGCATCTTTAGCACGCTCAATAGCATCATAAAGGTTTTGGCTAAATCCACCACCACCCCAAGAGTTACTTAAAATTTTAGCACCATTCGCAACAGCATAATCAATGGCTTGTAGGGCCGCTTCCAAGGTTCCTGAACCCGACCCCGTTAAAAACTTCAATGCCATAATTTTTACTTGCCAGTTCACACCGACAACGCCTTCGCCATTATTACCCTCAGCACCAATCGTCCCTGCGCAGTGAGAGCCGTGATTATTGTCATCCATAGGATCACCATCACTATTGGCAAAATCATAACCATAAATATCATCGACAAAGCCATTACCATCATCGTCGACACCAGCCGTTCCATTTTTTTCGGCCTCGTTGACCCACATATTATTTTGCAAGTCTGCAATTGTGTAATCCACACCGGAGTCGATCACAGCAACCACAATATCACGGCTTCCCGTCGTGATGTCCCAGGCCGCTTCAGCCCCGATATCAATTCCACTTTTTTGTTGATTGCGAAGACCCCAAAGATCGGAAAGCCTGGCGTCGTTTGGTAAAACGGAGGCATGGTATATATAGTTTGGCTCGATGATTTCTACCAAGGGATGCCTTTTTAATTGGGCAACCACCGCTTCCGTTCGATCAAGCATGGATCTCTTTATCAATACGGTGTTGGACACCTGAGAAATCGGCCGTGAAAAATCAGCCTGGAAACTTTTTGTCACCATGGTCATAGAAACCTTGGAAATATCTGCTTTTAATTTAACTACATATTCTCCTGGTACGGCTTGCGGGAGTCCCGCCCAAGCCTGATGACTGCAAAAGACCAGGAGCGCTCCCAATAATAGGATAAATCGTCCGTGATTGTTCATAATCCCCCCAAAGGTAAAACGGAAGTGATCAAAAGTCCCCCAACCCATGACCACAATAAAAAATGTTATCAAGCCACCGAGGAGGAACAACGAAATTCCCATTTCCCTCCTGGAAACAGACAATGGTCATAGCGGAATCTGTCCTCCATTCTCCAAGACCTTTGCCTAGAAGGCCTCAATGGGGTTGGACGAATGAATTCTAAAAAAGGTTAATTTTAATTCTTTTCTTTTAGAAAAAAAATTGCCATAAGCAGGAGACACTCAAGGAGAAGCCTATGGCCACTGCATTCATTACCGGAGCCACTTCAGGAATTGGCAAAGCTTGTGCGAAAGCCCTCGCCCAACAAGGTTGGAATATTATTGCTACTGGACGAAGGGAGGATAACTTAAACAATCTGAAATCTTGGATTGAAGAAAATACCTCCGTAAAACTCATCCCTCTTTGTTTTGATATTTCTGACCGACAACAATGCGAATCCATTTTTGCTGACCACCAAGAGTCCTTTAAAAACCTGAAGCTCCTCATCAACAACGCAGGTCTCGCCAAAGGCGTGGATACGATGGATGCCGCTCACTTGGATGACTGGGAAGCCATGATAGACACGAACGTCAAAGGACTATTGTATGTCACCCGACTGGCTTTGGATTTTTTGAAACAGAATGCACCGGCTCAAATCATTAATATTGGCTCTGTCGCCGGAAGGTGGACTTATCCCGGGGGCGGCGTTTATTGCGCGACGAAGTTTGCTGTCCGCGCTCTCACTGAAGGCCTGCGTATGGATCTTTTAGGCAAAAATATTCGCGTGACCAATATCTCTCCGGGCATGGTGGAAACTGAATTCAGCGAAGTCCGCTTTTCTGACAAAGAAAAAGCAAAAAAAGTTTATGAGGGAATGACCCCCCTCCTAGCACAAGATATTGCCGAGTGTGTGCGCTGGGCTGCGAGCCTTCCCGATCATGTCAATATTCAGGAACTCGTGGTCTACCCTACCGACCAAGCTTCCGTTCGCGACGTTCACCGCCAATAAAAATAAAAAAGCCACCCTTGGGTGGCTTTCCTTTAAAAAATCTTGTTCAACAATTTATTTAAGCTTTGGCTTGCCAAGACAGGCACCAGCCTTCTTTCGCAACCACTTTGTTCGGGAAGATTTGACAAGGACCATGAGCCTCTGTCTTTACCTTATCTGCCGATAAAGGCTTGCAAGCCTTGTCCGCTGGCGAACAAACATTATACTTGGCACAGTTGTGACAAAAAGCCTTTTTGTTCGTGCGCATGGCCGGAGCCTTGCTAGCATCATGCTTATACTGCATAGCCTTCGCCAAGGGTTCATCTTCGCCAAGAACATTGGCCGGTTTTCCAGCGGCTTTCTTAGCTTCTTTTTTATCGGCTTTCTTTTCAGCCATGGCCAGTGAGGGTAAGGCCGCAACAACCGGGGTCAAACCTAACAACTTCATCATCTTTCTGCGGTTCATACTAACTCCTTGATTAGTGTATTGGAGAAATATCCCATGCAGCTAAATGAAACTCAAGTGAAAATCTAGTGAAAACTAAGAGAAGGAAGTAGCCATTTCGCTTTGCATAGTTTCTGCGGCCTGGCCAGCGGCTTCGGCGTAATCCTCACCTGAACTGGCGTATAAAATAGCTCGTGAGGAGTTAACAATCAAACCACCGCCCTCGGCGCGGGTGCCAAACTGAATCACCTTGCGCAAATCTCCACCCTGAGCTCCAACACCAGGCACCAAAAACCAAGCCTCGTGGAAAGAGTCTCGCAATTTTCTCAGTTCACTTTCGGCAGTGGCACCAACGACCAATCCAACATTATGGTTGGGGTTCCACTCTTGCATGAGTTTTTCTGCAACGAAACGATAGTAGGTTTTTCCATCAGCAATATGGATATTTTGCAACTCTTTAGCTCCTTCATTGGAAGTCCGACAAAGGGCAAAAATTCCACGATCCTTGTAGCGAGTAAAGGGCTCTATACTGTCTTCTCCCATGTAGGGATTCACTGTCACCCCGTCCGCATCATATCTTTCAAAAGCTTCCATGGCATACATTTCTGCTGTGGAACCAATATCCCCCCTTTTAGAGTCAAGAATCACTGGGATCCCCGGGAACTGACTATGGATGTAGGCGATGATATCCTGCAAAGCGCCCTCAAGTCCGAAGGCTGAAAAATAGGCAATTTGTGGTTTGAAAGCGCAAACATAGGGTGCTGTTGCCACCACAATGTTTTTAAGAAAAGGTAAAACCTGATTGGGGTCCCCTGCCATTCCTGCAGGAAGTTTATCTATATGAGGGTCGAGACCCACACAGAGATAGGTTTTTTTCTGCTTCTGTTGGTTTTCAATATCCTTAAAGAAACCGCCCATGAACTCTCCAAAAATCAGACATTTATTGTAAAGCTTACCTAACCTACCACGATTTCGATTTCAGATCCAAATCGAAGGGGGTTCAGTGCCCTTTTTTGGCCCTCAAATTGCTCAATATGAGTTTAAAAGCCGGAGGGACCAGGATGCTTACCGTATCGTTACTTTTTTCACTAGTCATGTTTGTTTCATTTGATAGCCTTTCAGCAGCATTTTTGGCGAGCGCTTCTTGGGCCACCCTGTCCCTCGTGCTCTTTGCAGGAGCTACCATTTAAGCCCATGGCAAAATGGCTTTCCTATTGCCTTCATCAAACCCAGGGTTTACTTTTCAATAATGTTCCTATTTAGCGCACTTTACGCTGGGATCTACCCCTGGCTACGTCGGCTGCTAGTCCTAGCTAGCCCTTTTCATAAAAAATTAAAGATGGGCCTACAAATGCGCAAAAAACAAAATGGGGTTTGGCCATGGCTAAACGGCGAGCCCCATACCCGTCCTCTTTGGTTCCATTGCTCTTCTGGGGAGTTCGAATACGCCAAGCCTGTGCTCAGAGAGTTAAAAGCAAAATATCCTCAAGAAAAAATCTTAGTCACCTATTTTTCTCCCTCGGTAAAAAAATCTGTGGCCTCTTGTCAGGAGGTGGATTTTTCCTGCCCTCTTCCCTGGGACGAAAAAAAACTGTGGGATGAGTTTTTAAAATTTCATTTACCAAAAGGGCTTTTTATTGCCCGAACGGATCTTTGGCCAATGATGATTTTACGAACCCATCACAAAAAAATACCCATGGTTTTATTTTCCAAAACCAGCGCCTCTCCTAAAAAGGGGTTGGCTCGATGGATGGAAAAAAAGCTGTTGCGAAAACTCAGCGCTATATTTTGCGTAACCTCAGAAGATCGGGACAACCTTTTAAAATTGATTGGCGACCACGTTCCTGTCCATGCCGCGGGGGATACCCGCTACGATCAAGTGATCTGGCGTTTAAGCCACCCCAAAAATTTGAAACCTCTGAATAACTTTCACCGCCCCATATTTGTGGCAGGATCAACCTGGGCTGGTGATGAAGACATCCTGCTTCCTGTGATAGAGACCCTAGGACGAGAGATCTCTTTTGTCATTGCTCCCCATGAACCTTCGGATAAACATTTGACCGCATTGGCCAAAAAGTTACGAAGCAAGGATTTGGATTTTTCCTGGTATTCGCAAACCCAATCTTGGGATCCCATGAAAGTATTAATTATTGATGAAGTGGGCATTCTTGCGGACCTTTATCGTTGGTCTTTGTATAGTTTTATTGGCGGCTCTATGGATCGCAGCGTACATAGCGTGATGGAACCTTTGGCCCAAGGTAACCTTTGTTTTGTCGGTCCCAATCATCATAATAATCGTGAGGCTTTACATTTTAAGGACGTTTTTGTGGATGGCTGGGCTTGCGTACAAGAAACCCACTCTGCAAAGGACTTTATCGAAAAACTATCCAATATTTATTTGGCATGGACGTCGGCAAGCAAAGAGCAATTGAAAAGGGAAGTGACTGGTAAAACAGGATCCAGTCAAATCCTTATTCGTTGGATAGAAAGCCAAGTACTCAGCACCTATGACTCAGAAAACATGAAGCCTACCCGTTTGGATGAGAGTCCGGCTCCGTCTCATGGAAGAAGTTATAATCCATAACCACACCACCGCTCTCTTTAACAGTTAGGATGTCTTTAAAGCGAACGTCATAACTGACATCATCCTTCAAATAAGTATGAGCCGTATGAACCTGTTGGGCCGACCAATCGTCGATTCCTGTCAACGAGACCACTATTCTGAGATTTTTATTTATAATCCCTTCCAGACCCAAATTATAAAGTGGACTATCTTCATCAATGATATGCATAGCCGTCCAACTCATAAGAAACACGGGAGAGTTGGAACGAATCAACTTCAAATCAAAAATTCTCTGCATACTGAGACCTTCTTTTGAAGTATGGTCAAGAACCGCCACCGCCTCAACCCTGGCATTGGCTATAAAACTGTCGCGAGCGTTGGCCATACGAAACATCAGCGTCTTTTGCCCTTCATAAAGAGTCACCACCGCACTTGAGCTAAAAATGACCCGAGCGGTTGGCTTTGAAAATTTAGCAAATGCCAGCCCCGTGATTAGGGCAACAAAAATAATCCCAGAAAGGGTGTCGGCAATCACAAGAGCGTTAGCATATTCCGTCGCAGGTAAAAAATGTCCATACCCAATGGTGGTACTGGTCTGAAAGCTGAACACAAAGGCATGCCAATAGGAATTGGGGTCGGCATTCAAGATACTACCTGGTCGCATGTAATATAAAAAAGCCCAAAAGGCGTTAATACTCAAATAGAGGGTAGCCACTGCAATAAGGAACTCTGTCCACGAGGCTTGTAAAACTCGATGGTAAATATCTTTGAAATGGGATTTGGGAAGGCCAATTTTTGTAACATTGGTAGCCAAAGAGTTAGCTGCTTTTTTTGAAAAGATCATGAATTCCCTTTGTGGACTTCCCATTCCGTGCCCTGAGCAGTGTCGCGAATTTCAATCCCCATACTATTCAGCTCATCGCGCAGACGATCCGACTCAGCAAAATTCTTCTCTTGCCGCGCCCAACCTCGCTTTTCCAAAAGCTCAATGACTTTAGCCTTATCAATCCCCTTTAAGCGCAAAAGCATTTGATCAAGAGTTTGCAAAAACTCGCGAGGTTCTTCTTGAAAAAGAGCCATAGGCTGACCAAAGCCTGTGACAAAATCAAAAAAGATCTGGGCAATGCGCTGATTGGGTCCCTTCTTTTTGGCTCCAGCTGGCACTAACTGATTAAAGAGTCGAATGGTATCAAACAACTGAGCCATCGCCTGAGGGGTTGCAAAGTCATCGTTAAAAAACTTTTCCATCTGCACATGAGCCTGATCAACCTGCTCTTGCATTTTGGTGATCTCAGGACTTTTTAAATGAGCATCACCACCCGCGTATTCTTTAGCTTTAGCCAGAGCTGAGTAAATTCTTCCTAAGGCGGCGACTGAGTTATTAATGGTCACATCAGAAAACTCGGCTTCCGATCGATAATGAACAGAAAGAACCAAGTATTTAAATATTTCACCATTGAATTGCTCAAGAAAACTTCTCATAGTGCGAATATTACCAAGGGACTTGGACATCTTAGCCCCACTAAAAGTAAACATGTTATTGTGAAGCCAGTAGCGCACATAGGGTTTACCGGTGGCACCTTCGCTTTGCGCAATTTCATTTTCGTGATGGGGGAAAATCAAATCCATCCCACCGCCATGAATGTCGATCTGCTCGCCGAGCAATGCCCTATTCATAGCTGAGCATTCAATATGCCAGCCGGGTCTCCCCTCACCCCAAGGCGAAGGCCACGATTGCTCGCCAGGCTTAGCAGGCTTCCACAAAGTAAAATCCAGAGGATTTCGTTTTTTAGGATCCACTTCAATACGCGCCCCCGACTGCATATCGTCGGGATTGCGATGGCTGAGTTTTCCATACTCAGGAAAGTTTTCAATAGAGTAAAAAACTTCACCATCCACGACATAGGCTTTGCCATTTTTAATGATCTCTTCGATAAGACTGACGATGTCTTGCATATGCTCGGTGACTTTGGGATTTTGGCTATGGGGAGTCAAATGGAGAGCTAAAAAATCCTTCCAGAACTCCTCGATATATTTTTCCGAAATTTCCTGGGCGGTTTTACCTTCATCTTGGGCTCTTTTTAGGATTTTATCGTCCACGTCAGTAAAATTATAAACATAGGTTACCTGGTACCCTTGCTTCTCTAACCAGTTGCGAACAAAATTATAGAAGACAGCACCGCGAAAGTTACCAACATGAAGGTAGTCGTAGACCGTAGGCCCACAGCAGTACATTTTGACTTGACCCGCCTCGAGCGGCTCGAAGACTTCTTTTTTCTGACTTTGTGAATTGTAGACCTGTAAACCCATATTTACCTCGTGATAAGAGATCAATATACCTAAAACCCCATTAAAAAACAGTCAATTAGCGACACTCTGAAGCTCAAAATTGTCACCCTTTTTGTCAATAGACTAGTCATTTGACGTTAGATTGCGAGATAAAGCCATTTTGGGGGTCCTAAATGCCTATTTTCTAAGGTTTTTCCTAGAGCACTCCGAAAGTCTAGTGTGGCAAAGATCTTGCTCTTTAGTGAGTGGATTTTGAATCAATTAACGAGAGGTAGACTATGATTTTAGATCGCACATGTCCTAGATGTTCACACCCAATCGGCCCAGATCGTACTGTTGGCCAAGCTGTCATTTGCCAATGCGGATGGACTGGTAAGCGATCTGATTTTGAAAAAGGTAAAAAGCGCATTCCCATGAAAAAACTTGGGTTGGGTTTGACCGCTCTCCTTTTAGCCTTCATGGTCTATGATGGCCAAAAATGGGGCAAACTCTACCCAGAAAGACTTTGGTACAATGCACTCTCCACTTTGAAAATGACCTCAGCAAAGGATGAGGCCCGCATGGGTTACGTCTGCTCTCAAATTGGTAATCACCACTGCGCCGCTGATGCCTACACCAAAGCTTTTGCAAAAGCTCCACAATCCTATAATTTGGCAGGAGCCCTTGGCGTTGAATTGGCTAAGATAGGACAAAACGATCGCGCCATCTTAACTTTTCAAAACTTTTTTAGCTATAACGAAGGGACAGCTGAGCATAAACGCCACTACGCTAAAGCTCTATCTGGAGCTGGTTATGTTGATGATGCCACTGAATGGTACTACCAGGCCCTTCAGGCGAACTCAAAGGATTTTGACGCCGCTAAAGAGATGATCAACCACTTAGTAAAAAGCCAAAACTATGTGGAGGCCTTGAGTGTGATTGGTCACTACAATGTTCTTTTTCCGCAAACAACAAAAGAATGGGCTAATCTTATTGATGATGTAAAACAAGCTTATCGTGGTTATACAGATCAGTATGAGTTGAAAGAAATCAAAATCTCTGGCCTCAACAAATATCTTCATGCTCCAGTTCAGTTTGAAAATAGCATGGAAACCAAACTCTTTATGGTGGACCCAGAGTCCGATTACCTTACATTAGATGAACAATGGCTTCAGGACCATGGTATTCCATTCACTTCCCATGGGGAAAAAGAGCTAATGGCTTCCAATGGAATGTATCTAAAAGGCACCTCAGTCACTCTACCCAGCCTTAAGGTAGGCCCTTTTCATCTTAAGGATGTGAAAGCTGTTGCCTGTAAAAACTGTGCCTTTATGCTTGGTAAAGATGTCATGAAAAAACTTAACTTTTCAGTGACTGAGTCCAAGGGCGTTAAGCACATCACTTTGAAACAATAATCTGACCAAAAACTTTATTGACCAGGAAAAGCAGGCTGATGCCTGCTTTTTTTTTGCTTTGTCAAAGCTTGACCTACCCCTACTCAAGCTCGAAAATAGAGAGGATAAAGGAATTCCCTATGAAAAAATCAACAGCTGAGAAAGCGCTTTCCCTAAATCTGATCAAACCCCTCTATGGCACCATTGCTGAAATAGGGGCTGGCCAAGAGGTCGCTCGCTGGTTTTTTAAAGTGGGCGGTGCCGCAGGCACCATCGCCAAAGCCATGTCCGCCTATGATATGACCTTTAGTGATGAGATTTACGGTAAAGAAGATTGCGGGCGTTACGTAGTAGAATCTCGGGTGAGAAAGATGCTTCAACACGAGTTTAATTTGTTGGACACACGCCTTTCTGATAAAG
>JAGQZY010000008.1 GCA_020435205.1 Bdellovibrionales bacterium
TTTTTGAAAATAGCAAGTCTCCCCTAGGGGACAGCTTTCAGCGCTATCGACTGGAGCAGCAGTGGTCAGAGATCGTTGGCCCGAGTCTTGGGCCGATCACTCGTCCTGTAGACTACCAAAACGGACTGCTTACCATTGCTTGCAAGAACGCAAGCCTTCTCACGGAACTTCAGTTTTTCCGTCAATCCATCATTCAAAACGTCAATACTCACATTGGCAGGCTTTGGGTTCGCAAGCTTCGTTTCGTCAGTGAATAGCCTCGACAGTTGTCTTGAATTCCTTTTTCTAACTCCGTCATAGCTTTGACTCAGTGACATTTTTTTTAGGTCTAGATTTAACTGTCTGGCAATGTGGTGGAGTAAATTTGGCACCTTATATGCTTTATCTATTTGTGGACCACTCTACCAAGAGACTGGAGACGTATGAAGGTACTGAAGCTTCAAAGTTTACTCATTTTGCTCATTTTCTCGCCTTTGAGCCTGATGGCGTCCATTCCGAATGGGCCTGTGGATAAAGATGTCCATATCGGCATTGAGCGTGTAGGTGACATGACTCACTTTGAATTTCGCGGCCGAAAAAACTGGGAGTATACCCTTGGTAAGGAGGGGGACGTGGTCGAGCTTATTGTCCCTCGCCTCGGCAGCAAGGATATCGAGAGCTTGCAGTCGTATAGCGGTCTTTTAGTCAAAAAAATCACAGTGGATGACAGTGTTGAAAATAAAACCAAAATTAAAATGGAACTTGCAGACGAATTCGTTGAAAATTTCGATTACTTAACTCAAGAGCCCTCTCACCTGGTTATTGATTTTTTTGTTTCCGAGGAGGGCTTGAGGAAGCGTTTGCAACAGCAAAGGGTTGCGGCTGCAAAAAAGAAAAAGGTCCAAAAGCAAAAAAAGAATGATTCAGAAATTTTTGCCGATCTAAGCAAATCTAAGCGCAATCCAGCTTTTGCAGAATTTCTATTTGCCAATGGGGAGCCGGCTCCTAATGGGAAAGCCCCTGGAGCCACTCACCAAGAGCTGCCTCTTTCCCCGCTAGCTCCAGTGGAAGAGCTCTTTGACTTTGGTGCTTTGACTTCTTCAGCAGAGGATTCCCTAGAGGCGAAAGTCATTGAGGCCCAGGGAAATATCTATCTCCGCTTTCCACCACTAAAACTAGAAAATCGTCACCTTACCGAGTTGGAGCGTTTTAAGCCAGAGTACGAAATCACACCATCTTTTTCAGACGAGAATAAGCAAGCTCGCTTTTTACTGGCTCTCTATGAGCAGAGAAGCTACGCCTCTTTCATCAAAGCAAAACAGCTTTTTAAGAAAACTTTTCCAGAGTCTAAATATGATGAAATTCTTAACTACGCCGAAGCCGATATTTGGGTGGAATTGTGGAAAAAGAATAAAGCCAAGCAATATATTACCAAGGCCATGACCATTTATCGGATGATGGTGGAAAGACACCCCAATTCTAAGCTCACTGAACGCACTCTTATTTATATGGGACTTTTGGCCAACGAGACAGAACAATATTTCCTGGCAACCAAGATGCTACAACGCTACCTTAAAAAATATCCAAACTCTCCATTTGTTAACTATGCCAAAATTTATATGGCTGATTCACTAATACATCTCAATAACTATGAAGGAGCTCGTCAATATTTTGATGAGGCTATAGCTTCGGGTGATGAAGGCTCGGCTATGGAAGCTGAATTTCGGCGTGGAGACGTCTATTATCATTCGCAAACTTACCGACGAGCCGAAAGATCTTATAAAGAGGCTATAGATAAGTATCCTCTTTATGCACATAACTACCCCAATGCCTATTTCAATATGGCAGCTGCTCAGTTTAATCTCGCGGAATACCCAGAGAGTTTAGAAACTTTCAAAAAGTTTTTCGATACTTATCCAACTCATGAATATAGCGCTTATGCACTAACCCGAATTGGAGAGATCATCGATATCTTGTTGAAGGATCGGCGTCGTGCCCAAGGCTTTTATAATGAAGCTTACTATCGATTCCGTAACTCTACTGGTGGTGTCATTGCGCGGGTTCGTTCATTGAGTCAAAGATTTGCCGACATGAAACCCAAGGAGCTAAAAACAGCCATTCAAGAAATCCAAGAAAAAGGGCGTAAGATTGACTTATCTCAAGTTGATGAGTTTGTGGCTTTTATGATCTCAGATGGCTATTACTCGCGAGGCGACTACTTGAAGGCGGCAGAAGCTTTAATCAAATATTTCCAAGTCAATCCCAAGCCAGTTAATATTCAAAAATTTGAAAAACGGATATCTCGAGCTATAGCCGGAGAAATTAAACAATTGATTAGTCAAGGTAAGGTTGTTGACGCCATCTCTATTATCGAAAGTCACCAAAAAAGTTGGTTGAGCAAATCTCGTCGTGTGGATGTGCAAATGTTTCGGGCCATTGCCTATGAGAAAATGGGTCTATTTGACCAGGCTTTTGACAGCTATGATCGTCTTTATAAAAGAATGACCTTATTAAAAGGATCAAAAGAAGAGAAAGAGCGCAAAATTTTTGAGTATTATCCAAGTTTCGACAAGGTTCGCTTGCGTCAGGCTGTTTCGGCGTATGGGAAAGGCGACATTAAATTAGCCCATAGCCTTATCAAAGAAGTAAAAAATGTGGACAAACTTCAGCCAGACATGAAGGCTGATTATTTTTGGACAGTTGCGAAGTTAAGTTATGATGCGAAAGTTTATGATAAAGCTCTAGAAGTCGGACTCAAAGTGGATGAGAGTCAGATTTCTGATCCGCAAGATAAAGAGAAGTTTAATATTTTTCTGTCTCAACTTTATGAAAAAAATAAGATGTTTGATAAAGCGATCTCTATTCTTGAGGACTACTATAAGAAGAACAAAAAGGAAAGAGAGCAAGTTTACGTCTTATCGAGACTTTTTCACCTTTATAAGGACAAAGGGATGCCTAAAAAGGCTATCGAAACAGGTCAGCTACTATTGAATGAGTATGATGGTAAGTATGATTTGGATCGAGAGCGTTACTATCTCGGCGACTTACAGTATCAGTCCAATGATCTTAAGGCGGCAGCAAAAACTTGGAAAGATATTACTAAAAAAACCATGTGGTCTGATTTAGCAAAAAACCGCGTGGGCAGTGATGAGTGGCGTGAGAAAACAAAAGAGTCAATGAAAAGAATTCCCGCAATGGCGAGGTGATAGTGTTATGAAAGATTTATGGATAGACAACATCAAGGATGATGGAATGAAGAAAGTGGCAGATATGGCGAAGAGTATTGCTCCCCGTAAGGCTACGGTCATGATCTATGGAGAGAGTGGGGTTGGAAAAGAATTGATGGCTCGCTACATTCATGAGAACTCCCATCGCAAAGAGGCTCCATTTATTGCGGTCAACTGTGCTGCTGTTCCAGAAAATCTTTTAGAAAGTGAGTTGTTTGGCTATCAGAAGGGAGCATTTACTGGTGCTAGCCAAGATAAGCCTGGAAAATTTGAGCTCGCGGATAGAGGTACTTTTTTATTAGATGAGATCAGTGAGTTACCCTTGCCCCTACAAGGGAAGCTACTGCGAGTCTTGCAGGAATCAGAAATTGAACGATTGGGAAGTACTGCTCCTAAGAAGATTGATGTGCGCTTCATTTGCACTTCTAACAAGAGTCTTGCTGATATGGTCAAGAGAGGCGAGTTTCGCCAGGATCTTTTTTACCGGTTAAATGTGATTCCTCTTAACATTCCAGCCCTTCGTAATAGAAAAAAAGATATCACAAGCCTCATTCATTTCTTTCTCAACAAAGTCTGTCAAGAGAATGATATGGAGCTAAGAACGTTAACTGCTGAGGCGCAACGTAAAATTCATAGCTGGTCCTGGCCCGGAAATGTTCGTGAACTACAGAATGTGATTGAGAGAACATGCCTGTTGACAAACAAAAAAGAGATTGATGCCGACAGTATTGAGTTAGAATCGACTGATATTGAACAGGTCTCCGACTTGGTCACTACGGGTATGACTATTCAAGAGGCTGAACGTCGCTTGATATTAAAAACTTTGGAACACACAGAGCAAAATCGAACCCAAGCGGCCAAGATTTTGGGGATATCAATTCGAACATTGAGAAACAAGTTGAATGAATACAAGAACTTTGAAGATCAAGGCAATCTGGAGGGATAGAGTTTATGTCACAGATTTTTGATAAAACCATTAAAGCTCTCAATGCCTCTATTCAAATGCGGCAGTTGAAACAAAATGTTTTAAATGCAAACATCGCCAATGCTGAGACGCCAAATTATCGGGCACAAAAGATGGACTTCGAGGCTGCTTTGGCGAGTGCTATTGATCGTGAGGACATGGGGCAAATGCATGTGGAGCACAACGACCATTATTTGATGGGGCAGGGGGCGATTTCACGTGTTGAGGCTGATATTTACGATAATCCAGAAATTGCCTATAATAATGATGGTAATACCGTTGATCTCGAAAAAGAAATGGCTTCACTCAATGAAAACTCGATACTTTATGAAGCTGCCACTCGACTGATAAATAAAAAATTGGCTGCTTTAAAGTATGCAGCTTCCGAGGGAGGTAGATAATGGATTTTATGACTGGACTCCGCGTGAGCAGTAGTGGCATGACGGCACAAAGACGCCGCATGAATGCCATCTCCAGCAACATTGCCAATATCAATACTACTCAAACCCCGGAAGGGGGACCTTATCGTAGAAAGCAGGTTGTACTAGAAGCGATGCCGGATGCGAAAT
The DNA here is from genome assembly GCA_020435205.1 of Bdellovibrionales bacterium. Classification (GTDB taxonomy): domain Bacteria; phylum Bdellovibrionota; class Bdellovibrionia; order Bdellovibrionales; family JAGQZY01; genus JAGQZY01. Next base: position 4,740 of record JAGQZY010000008.1, read on the forward strand.
CTTTTAGTGAGATGCTTTTGACCTCTCCTGAGAAAAGCATCAACCGGGTTCAGGTGACTGATGTTGTACCTGACCGAAAGGCCCCTTTACTTAAGTATGAACCTGATCATCCCGAAGCTGATGAAAATGGATATGTGGCTTATCCCAATATCAACCTAATGTCAGAAATGGCTGATATGATTCAAGCCACTCGTTCTTACGAGGCTAATGTCTCAGCGTTAAACGCGACCAAAGATATGGCACTAAAAGCCCTGGAGATTGGTCGATAAATGAGGAAAATCTGACAGAACTATAGTAAAATAAACATGTAAAGGGAAGTGCCATGGATGGGCTAACAGTCACAACAGCAAAGGATTTGCTAACTACAGGAAAGACATTTTCTGAAATGTCTAATAAAAGAATCCACCCAGAATCTGGGGATTCCTCAGTTAAATCCTTTAAAGACACATTGAGCGAAGCCGTCGGCAAGGTTAATGAAATGCAAAAAGATGCAGACATTAAAATGCAAAAATTAGCTGCTGGTGAATCCAGTAATATTTCCGAAGTGATGGTTGCGGCAGAAAAGGCTGACATCGCACTTAAATTGATGATGTCAGTAAGAAACAAAGTGATTGATGCATATCAAGAAATCATGAAGATGCAGGTTTGAGGCTGGGGGTAGATTTTGCAGAACTTCTTTAGGACACTCATTGCACAAATTGCCGACTATTTTGGTGGTTTGACGCCCACTCGGCGCCTTTCTCTGGTAGCCAGTGTCGGTATTTTGTTAGCGGCTTTTGCGACTATCCTCTTCATGGCATCAGGAAGCGACTATTCCCCCTTGCTTGCAAATGTTCCTCCTGATCAAATGCCAACAGTTTTGAATATTTTGCGAGCTAAAAATATTCCTCATCGCATTGAAAATAACAGTGGAACCATACTTGTTCCGAAAACCTACCTCCATTCCACTCAGATGACGATCATGTCAGAAGTTGGAGCGGGTAGAATTGGACAAGTGGGGTTAGAGCTTTTTGACAAGCAAGATTTTGGCACAACTTCTTATGCACAAAAAATTAATTATCAACGAGCTTTGCAAGGGGAGTTATCTCGGGCCATCAATAGCCTGGAGTCTGTTAATCGATCGAAAGTGATATTGGCTATCCCAAACAAAAAAGTTTTTCTTGATAAATCCGAAGAAGCTTCAGCTTCGGTTGTTCTTGAGATGCACCCTGGTCAGGAGTTGAGTGAAGAACAGGTTCGAGGAATTACCTATTTGGTATCTAACGCTGTGGAAAACATGAGTCCAGGCAATGTGTCGGTGGTGGATTCCAAAGGTAAGGTTCTGTCTAAAAAATATGATCCATCAGTGGCTGGGTCGGCTCAACTCATGGATATAAAGAAAAAGGTAGACTCCCATTTTGAACAAAGAATTGAATCCATTTTAGCTCGCGTGGTTGGGGAAGGTAAAGTGATCGCCCGCGTGAATACCACGCTCAACCCTCAACAGGTTTCTATGGTTCAGGAAGACGTGGATCCAGATCGCACCGCGGTTCGCAGCATTCAAACCGAAAATTCCACGGTGAATGGAAACCGGAGTAATCCAACAGGTGTTCCCGGGGCAAGAGCTAACCTTCCGGGTGCCGAAGAAGCCGGCCGAGTGGATTTTAATCAAAGTGTTAATAAAGAACATAAAACCACAAATTATGCAGTTCCAAAAACGGTAAGAAACATCGTTGAATCGGCGGGGACGATCAGTAAAATTTCTGTTGCAGTCATGGTGGATGGCGTTTGGCAAACCCTACCAGCCACAGAGCAAGGTGGTCAGCCTCAAAGACAGTGGGCGCCGCGCGATGAAGAGGAGCTGACTCGTTTTGAAACTTTAGTTAGGAACGTGATAGGATTTGATCAAGCTCGTGGCGACTCTATTAGTATTGAGTCGATGCAGTTTAAAGAAGAGAGTTTTGTTGAGGCTGATAAACTTGTGAAAACCATTCACCGCGAAAAGCTTCTGCGTTTTATTGCGAGTTGGGCATTGGCAGGATTTGGTCTTGCCCTGATCTTCTTTGTTCTTATTAAGCCATTTATTCGCTGGGTTACCGATAGTTTCCACGACTCCTTAGAGGATATGCTTCCGAAAACCATTGAAGAATTAGAAGAATTGCATGGTGTTGATAACGCTTTACCTGGCATGAGTGCTGCCATGCCAATCCTTGAGGAAACTATTGATCCTGATAAAGCGGAAAGTGAAATCCTGCGAGAAAGAATCATGGCAATTATGGAAGATGATGAAGAGAAGGCCTCGGGAGCCTTTAGTCTTTGGCTTGTGAGGAGAGATCTATAATGTCTAATGCAATTAAACTCAGGAAAATTGACAGCATAGATTATAACAAGCTTCGCGGCTTTGAAAAAGCAGCCATCCTTATGAATTATCTTGGGCCAGCGGCCGCAAAAAGAATGTTAAAGAAAATGGATGATGCTGACATTCGCAAGCTTCTCATGCTTATGCAAAAATATCGTATTGTCCCTATTGAAGTTACTAAAAGAGTCCTTGAAGAGTTCTATGACTTAATCAGCGAATCGGAAGATTATATCTTCTCCGATCGATCTGCATCCAAAGAGACGATTATCGACGCTCTTGGTGAGGATCGCGCCCGAGGAATTTTAGGTCATTTAAGTATGGCCACCACGAATAATCGAACCTTAGAGAGTTTAGAACTTGTGGACGCAAAGTCTCTATCTAACTTTTTGATTAACGAGCACCCGCAGACCGTATCTGTGATCTTAGCTCACCTTGAACCAGAGAAAAAAGGTGAGGTTTTAAAAAGACTTCCAGAAGCTTTACAAGCTGAAGTGGTCTTGCGTATTGCTAATCTTGACCATGTTGCTCCGGAATTAATTTCAGAAGTTGATAAGGTCCTTAAAGATGAGCTAGCGAACATCGGTACTGTTGAACAGTCGCAATTGGGTGGAGTTCAAACCGTGGCTGAAATGCTCAACGTCATGGACAAGAATGCTGAGAAGGCGATCATGTCAAGAGTAGAAGAAAAAGATCCGCTCTTGGCCGAAGAAATTCGCAAGTTAATGTTTATTTTTGAAGACTTGGTCAAAATTGATGATCGAGGCATTCAAGCTCTGCTTAAAGAGGTCTCTAATGATAAGCTCTTGTTGGCTATGAAAACAGCCAATCAGGAGATTAAAGATAAGATATTTAAGAACTTATCTAAGCGAGCTGCTGATCTTCTTGAAGATGATCTCTCAACAATGGGGCCAGCACGGGTGGCTGACGTGGAATCTGCTCAGCTTGAAATTGTGAACATTGCTCGTCGCTTAGAAGCCGAAGGAAAGATTATTATCGCTCGAGGTGGTGCTGAAGATGCCCTTGTTTAAAAATATCATTGGCAAAGAGAATGCTAAAGAAGTTGCCATCAATTATGAGCCTAAGGTGATCGGTTCTCAACTGAGTGAGCAAGCTATTCTTTATGTTGATGATAAAAAAAAGCGAGGAGATTTTAGAGTCGACAAAGTCGTTGCCGAGTACACGGGGATTGACGAGTTAGAAAAGCTATCTCAGCAGCGAGAACTTGAGGAAGAGGCTATTAAGCTTAGTCGGTCAGTGCAAGAAGATGCCTACAAAGAAGCCTATGAGTTGGGTAAAGTTGAGGGTACCAAAGTGGCCTATGAAGAAGAGAAGGCAAGAATTGACGAAGAAATCAAGGTTCTTCAAGACCTAGTCAACGAAATTAAAAACTTTAAAGTCGATCTGCTTAAAGAAAATGAGCACCATATTGTTAGGCTTACTTTTTATCTGGCTAAACGTTTACTTATGAAAGAAATCGTCGAGGATGATAACTATGTGAAAGAACTCATTCGTCGATCTCTTGAAATGGCACAGAGTGAGGAAGAGGTCACCATTCGACTATGCCCAGAAGACTACAAATTCATTTCTGAAAATAAGGAAGAATTTTTAAAAGAATTGCATTTAGATGCCACCACCAAATTAGAAGAAGATGTGGATGTGAAGAGAGGCGGAGTCGTTGTCGAAACCAATTATGGAGTTATCGATGCTACGATTGATCAGCGCTTAGAAAAAATGGAAGAACTCCTCAATAGCCAAATGAGCAGTTAGGAGGCTTTGAGTGGGGGAGCTAGATCTAGATAAATACATTAAAAATTTGGAACGAAGAATCTTGGTCAAAGATATTGGCAAGGTTACCGATGTCGTCGGCAACTTGATTGAAGGATATTTGCCAGGAGCAAAACTCGGCAGCGTTTGCGAGATTGCTGCCGTTGGACGCCCACCTATCATTACGGAAGTGATTGGCTTTCAGGACAAAAAGGTTCTGATGATGCCCCTCACTGAGCTGTCTTCTATTGGGTTTGGTAGTCGAATTGAGTTGGTGCGAACAACCGCTAGCATAAAGGTGGGACCTCATATTTTGGGTCGAGTGATCAATGGCCTTGGGGAGCCTATTGATAACAAGCGCCCAATGCCAGTGAGTGACGAGGTACAGATTTATCGAGATTCAAGTAATCCTATGGATCGAGTGCCCATCCGTGAACCTTTAGATTTGGGAATAAAAGCCATTAATAGCTTTCTAACTGTTGGCAAAGGTCAGCGCGTGGGCGTGATGGCAGGGTCGGGAGTCGGAAAATCAGTATTGATGGGTATGATTGCGCGCTCGACTCAGTCCGACGTCAATGTGATTGCTTTGATTGGTGAGCGCGGTCGTGAGGTTCGTGAGTTTGTGGAATATGCCCTCGGCGAAGAGGGATTAAAGAAATCTGTGGTGGTTGCTGTGACGAGTGATCAAAGTCCGCTGATTCGGATGCGGGGGGCCTTTATTGCCACAGCCATTGCTGAATACTTTTCTGCTCAGGGCAAAGATGTACTTTTGATGATGGACTCGCTCACTCGCTTTGCCATGGCGCAAAGGGAAATTGGTTTGAACGCTGGCGAGCCTGTCACCACTAAGGGTTATACTCCGAGTGTTTTTAGTTTGATGCCAAAGCTTTTGGAAAGGGCGGGACAATTCGAAAAAAGTGGCTCGATTACCGGTCTTTATACCGTTCTTGTCGAAGGGGATGACATGGATGATCCCATCGCCGACTCAGTCCGCTCTATTGTCGATGGTCACATTGTGCTTGATCGCTCTTTAGCACAAAAGGGGCATTTTCCAGCTATTGATATTTTGCAGAGTGCGAGTCGAGTGATGCCAAATATTATTGGTGATGAGCACAAAGCTATGGCACAAGTGGCGCGTGCCCAGTTAGCCATCTACAAAGAAAACGAAGATTTGATTCGCATTGGTGCCTATCAGCCTGGGCAAAGTGAGGAGCTGGATCGAGCGATCGCCTTTTACAAACCATTAGAAAGATTTTTGAAACAGGAAGTGGATGAAACTTGGGGGCTGGGCCAATCCGTCAATGAGTTGAAAAGTGCCTTTTTGAAAAATGAAGAAATTTAAATACAGAATTGAACCTTATTTGAAATTTATAGAGCACCAAAGGGACCAAGCTCTTTATTTGGCTAAGGAGGCTGAATATGAGCTCAATTCCTGGAAAAGTAAATGGAAAGAATTGGAGACTAAGATGAAAAAAGCATATAACCTTAATAGTAGAATTGGCAAAGAGATCAGCGATATGCGCATGATTAATGACAATAATACATTTATCGAGTCTCTTAAAGACCAAATGAAAGATGTCTCCATTGAAATTCAACATGCCGAGACGATTTATCAAGAAAAACACCAAAAGTTGCTACAGCTACAGAAAAAGCTAAAGCAAATTGAACTCCATAAAGAAAAAGCCTTAGAAGACTTTAAACAGAAGTACAAAAAGCATTCGCAAAAATTGACTGATGAAATCAACTCTAGAAAATTAGGGGGCAAAAATGCAAAATCCCTATGATCGATACAAAGCTATGCACCATGAGCAGACGACTCAGTCTAAAAGGCCAAAGAAAAAAGGAAAAAAGCCGGTAAAGCGACGAATTCAAAAAGCCTCTTCGGGTGCCAAAAATTCAACCTGGCTTGTGATCTCTTGTGTGGCAGGACTTTTAGTCTCTTTCTACCTATTTGTGTACGCAGATGAGGTTTTACAAACCCTTAGCCAGGTTCGCATAGGTGTATTTTCTAACAGTTTAGCCGAAGAGGGGGAAAATCCTGCCGACCCGAATCAGGAAAAAGGGGAAAATGCTGCCGCTTTACCGGTTGGCCAAGTTTCTCGACTGGAGACGGATGCAAAAAATTTGACGATGCAAAATGCTAGTGTTTACGAGGCGTTACGGGGCAAGCGGTTAGAGCTTGAGAAGAAAGAGCGGGATCTGGCACGCATGGAAGAGGACTTGCAGAAGCAGAAGGCTGAGATAAAAAAGCAACTGAAGGAAATGCAGGACATGCGAAGAGAGATTTCATCGGTATTAGAAGAAAAGGTAAAAACTGACGAGGGTTCTATTAATAAACTTGTTGGTGTTTACTCGAGTATGCGTCCAGAAAACGCCGCAAAAATTTTGACCGATATCGATGAGGAACTTGCGATTAAGGTTCTAGCCTTAATGAAAAAACAAAGTGCTGCAGAAATTTTAAACTTTATTGAGCCTGGCAAGGCTCGACGTTTGTCAGAAAAATATGCGGGCTTACAAAAGTAGGAGAAGAGAGTGAATATCCAGGGCGTAGATACATTATTAAAATCTGACAAACTGCCTCAGCAGACTCGTCAGCGCTCAGAAGATCTTAAGGTCTTTAAGGATATCCTTACGCAGAAACATTCCAAAGTAACAGAATTCAATAATCAAAAAGACTCTTACAAATTAAAAGAGCGTCACGATGATGATCTTTATGCTGGACAAGTAACGGATCCTCGTCACGAAAATATGTCGACCTATAAAAGAGATAAAGATCGTGTGGGCGAAGGCCATCAAGCTTCGCGCAGAGAGCCACAAGCTCATACACAAAAAGGACAAACTCAGCATAAAGAGGAGGCCTCTAAGGCAACAGGTCCTGTGTCGTCTCGCCCTGAGGACAGCCAAGAAGTCGTTCAACAAAAAGACAATTTTATAGTTGGCGAGAGCGAAAAAATAAACAACACCGGCCTCTCGTTAAACATTTCGGATGCCTTAAATAAAACTTTAGAAAAAAATGAAATTCAAGACTTTGAGCAACAACTCAATCAGATGCTTGATCAAAAGGCTCTAGAACTGAATGAATCCTTCAAGGGTGTGGGAACACCAAAAGCTGACAAATTAGCAGCCGCTCTTAATAGTATTCAACAAGAGACGGCCGGATTAGAGGGCGAAGGGAGTGCCGAGCTTCAGTCTTTAATTGGCGGACAAGATCTACAAAGTTTAGCGCAAGATCAAACTCAGAGCGGCGGTGAAGAGTCCACCGATATGAATTTCTTCCCAGGTCAAGGAGCTGAACAAAACTTCAAAGTGGATGCTAAGGACAACTTCTTTTTAGAAAAGTTGCAGGAAGTGGATGGGTCTGCAGGAAAAAATCAAAAGATCGACAACTTAAATTCCATCGTGAAACAAGCTCGCGCCTTTATCCATGATGGTGGTGGAGAGATGCGTATGGAGCTAGCTCCTGAAGGGTTGGGAAAAGTTCACTTAAAAGTGGCTGTCGATAACGGCCAAGTGAATATTGAAATGTTGGCTGATAATAACATGGCCAAAAAAGCTCTGGAGCAGGGTCTTGCTGAAATCAAAGCGAGTTTGGAAAATCACAAACTATTAGTTGAAAACTTTAAAGTAGAAATGAGTCAAGATTATCAAAGAGACTTTTCTGACCTTGCTAATCATATGCAAGAACAAGAAAACCGAGAGTTTGCTCAGCAGTTTCTTGGAGAATTTCGCCAACAGCGTGAAGAGCGCTTGGGTGGGGTCTTTGATGGATTTAGAGGATTGAGAGACAAAGGGCCTGAGCCCAGTTTGTCGCTGAACCACCGCCGCCAGGCCTACCAGGAAAATGGTAAGGGTCGCGGCTTGGATATCGTTGCCTAGGAGCTAGATTATGAATAGTAAGATTGGAAATTCAGGAATACCAGCAAGAGCTCTTAATATCCGAGAGAAGACGAGTAACGTGCAAACCAACGACCCTTTAAAGATGAAAAAGGAGTTCGATGGAAAAAGTCTCGACCAGATTCTCAATCAAGTGGCAGATCCTAACTTTAAACATAATCCGCAGCGTGTGAAAGGTCATGGTAATGCTGATCTCGGGAAAGATGCTTTCTTTAAGCTGATGCTGACTCAATTGAAGCAACAGGATCCGACCAACCCTTTAAAAAGTCATGAAATGGCTGCGCAATTAGCTCAATTTACATCTGTTGAGCAGCTTTCCAATATGAACGAAACTTTAGGGAAAATGGCCAATGGCAGTGAAAAAGGCTCTAAATATGATGTTCTTAATTTGATAGGAAAAATAGTCGGTGGCGACTCTGGAACTATTGACCGCATGAAGGGTGATAAAGAGCATGTCATCGGTTTTAATTTACCAAAAGATGCTGAAAGAGCCGTTATTGAAATCAAAGATGATAAGGGCACTCTGATTAAAAAATATGAACTCACTGAGCTCAAGCAAGGAAAGAACCAGATCATTTGGAATGGCTTGGGTAGCGATGGTAGCGACGCCAATGTTGGCCAATACCAAGCTGAGATTACTGCCTTTAGTAAAGGGCAAAAAATCAAAGCGGATACTCAGTTCAAGGGTGCTGTTGATGGTGTCAAGTTCACGGGGCAAGGTCCTCAGTTGATTGTTGATGGTAAAGTGCTCAACTTGAAAGATGTAAAGACAATAGAAGTGAACAAAATGAAAAAAGATAAACAGGTGAATACAATCAATCCAAATTCACAGATCTCCAAGGGCGCAAAAGTCGCAAAGCAAACTGCGAACCTTGAACAGGCTCGAATGGATTCGGATCTTAAAGAGAAATTGATTCGCTAAGCGGAAAGTAGGGGGGAGAGATGGCAGTATTAACTTCGATGTATTCAAGCGTGACGGGTTTAAAAGCCCATGGTCAGGCTTTGAGTATCGTTGCGGACAACGTAGCGAACGCATCGACCAACGGGTTTAAATCCAGCCGTGCTGAATTTCAAGATCTTTTGTCAAGAAGCTTGAAGGGAGCCTTCGGAGGAAACCAGATCGGTCGAGGGGCTAAACTAGGTGCGGTTAACCCAATCCTTGTGCAAGGTAACGTCGATAACACAGATCGAGTTACAGACCTTGCTATCAACGGTAATGGTTATTTTGTCGTTGATGGATATGACGGTCGTGCCTATACAAGAAATGGCGAACTCCATTTTGATAAAGAAGGATACCTTGTGACCAGTGACAATTACCATCTCAAGGGTTTTGAAGCCAATCCTGATGGTACAATCACTAATAAACTTGAAGACATTCGTTTACCGAGTGCGTTGGTTTCTGCTAAGCCTTCAAAAACAGTAAGAATGGATATTAACTTGGACTCCCGAGCACCAAAAGGTCGAGTCTTTAATGTAAATGATCCCTACAACTCTTCTGACTTCACCACTGGTGTTGAAGTCTATGACTCGCAAGGGGCAAAACATTTGATCACCATGGCTTTTAATAAAGTAGAAGACGGTGTGTGGGAGTGGAGAGCTCTTGCCAATGGTTCTGAAGTGGTGAATGGAGGGCCAGGCCAGTATACGCAAGTGGGCCTTGGACGTCTTACCTTCACTCCAGAAGGTCTTCTCAATACTGAGGAAGTTTTAGAAAAGAACTTCAACTTCAATAATGGAGCCTTGCCAGGGCAAGACATTGTGTTTGATTTTGGTGAATCAATCACAACCGATGGTGGGTCAGGCTATAAAGCTTCCAAGCAATATGGTTCCAAGTCTGACTTAATGTCTTGGTCACAAGATGGTGCCGCGGCGGGACGCCTCACGGGTCTTTCTTTCGACGATACTGGGGTTCTCACAGCGATGTACTCCAATGGGACGACAAAAGACATGTACCAAGTGGCTATTGCCAAGTTCCAAAGTCCCGAAGGTCTTTATAAGTCGGGATCGAACAAGATGCGTGAATCTCGTATGTCAGGTCCTCCTGCTATCGGAAAACCAGCAGAAGGCGGTCGTGGTCAGGTTTTCGCCAAAGCCATTGAGCGATCGACAACGGATATCGCTAAAGAGTTTGTTAATATGATTCAGTATCAACGAAACTTCCAGGCCAATGCCAAGGGAATTTCAACGGCTGATGAAATGTTAGCTGATGTCATCAATATCAAACGATAGGTTTGAGTAACCAAACCCCATAGGCCAGCTTTTTATTAAGCTGGCCTTTTTTTTATGATTTTTCCAACTTACCAGAGCGATAGAGACCCCAGTAGGTGTCGAGTTCGGAGCGAACTTTTTTGATCAAAAATAAAATTCCTAAAATGTTGGGGAAAGCCATCCCCAGGATCATCAGATCACCAAATTCTAAAACTGTGGTTGAGGTAGTGATCGCGCCAAGAAAGACCACAACTAAGAGGAGGCCTCGGTAAACCATGGAGTATTTTTCGCTAAAAATAAAACTAAAGCAGCGTTCTCCATAGTAGGACCATGAGATAATTGTGGAAAAGGCAAAAAGAACCACAGATAAGGAGAGCACATAAGGAAACCACGGGATCACTTGGCCCATGGCCATAGAGGTTAGTGCTGCACCTTGCTGTGATTCAATCACTGATTGGTAGTCAGGGTTTGCATAGGCGCCAGTGATGACAATCACCAGGGCCGTCATTGTGCAAATCACAACCGTGTCGATAAAAGGCTCGAGCAGGGCGACCAGGCCCTCTTGAATGGGATACTCAGACTTGGCGGCCGAATGGGCGATGGGAGCTGAACCAACCCCAGCCTCATTGGAAAAGGCGGCTCGCTTGAAGCCTGTGACAAGAACACCAACAAGTCCACCAAAACCGGCCTCTGATGTGAAGGCGCTAGAAAAGATGGTGGAAATAGCTTCAGGCAGTAGTGAATAATTGACCACTAAAATGTAAAGGCAAGCGGCAATATAGATCCCACACATAGTGGGCACAATTCTTTCTGCAACATTGGCGATTCGTTTAATACCACCAATGATCACAATACCAACCAAGACGGACATAATCAGTCCATAGGCCCATTTGTGGTCAGCAAAGAAGGGAATCGTTTGAGAAATGGCATTCAATGACTGATTGACCTGAAAAGAAGAGCCGCCCCCAAAGGAACCACCAATGCATAAAAAACTAAAGACAAATGCGAGAACCTTTCCAAGCTTAGCCTGGCCCATTTCAGCCAGTCCTTTGGAAAGGTATTCCATCGGCCCTCCCATGATATGTCCATCAGGGCGCCGTTCACGATAGATCATGGCAAGGGAGCATTCAGTAAACTTGGCGCTCATCCCAATGAGACCTGCGACAATCATCCAGAAGGTGGCGCCTGGGCCACCCAGGGAAACGGCGACAGCAACGCCTGCGATGTTACCAAGGCCCACTGTGGCCGACAGAGCGGTTGTGAGGGCCTCAAAGTGGCTGACTTCGCCATCATCCCCTTCTTTGTCGTAATGGCCCCTGGTGATGTTAATGGCATGCCAGAGGGCGCGAAAATTGATGAAGCGAAAGTAAAAGGTAAACAAGAGGGATCCACAGACTAACCAAGCTACGGTAAGAGGGAGGCTGACTCCATCCATAAAAAATAAAACATCAAAAAAGAAGATCGAAGCAATAGCCTCATTGATGTGGCCAAAAAAATTATTGATGAGGCTACCTGAAGAGGCCTGGGCGGCCCAGGGACTCAAGGTCAAAAGCAATAGGGTTATAAATTTCATCTGGCCCCCCAAATAAAGATTTTGTCGAATCAGCGGGAAACCTACCGAAAATATCATCTTCTGTCAGCCCCTGGCCCGCTAACGCCCTCTGTTAGCGGCGGATCCTGGGACAGGGCAAAAAAAACCGGGCCTTACGCCCGGTTTTTAAAGTCTCTTCTTTTACAAGAAGATTACTTCAACATAGTTTTAAATTCAGATCCTGGACGGAACTTGGGGTACCAAGCGGCAGGGATCTTAATTTCTTTACCAGTCTGAGGGTTACGACCCTTGCGAGCTTTTCTTTTTTGCTTTGTGAAAGTACCAAAACCAACCAATTTCACTTCGTCACCTTTCTTCACAGTTTTGCGAATGATGTCGAGTGTAGCATCCAACATGCGCTCAGTGTGAGCTTTTGTGGATTCAGTGTCTTTGGCAACTCTTTCGATAAGCTCTGCTTTATTCATGGCTTCTCCTTGTTGTTGTTTGTGTTTGCTGTTGCTTGCTAAGAAATTGAAACTTAAGGCCACAAAGGGGTCAAGCCAAATTCAGCAAAAAAAATGAAAAAAACCTGATTTTTAGGGGAAATTAAAGGATTTTAACCCTAGCGCACAGGGAATTTTCCTTTGACTCCTATGTTTTTGACTGAAAAAGGTGCAAAAGACCCCTTGCGAACAAAAAAACACAAGCCCGGTTTGGGCCTGTGTTTTTGTGAGGTGTCTAGCTTATCTTGTTTCGGATTAGAAGAAGGATCCAACCAATTGGTAACTATTGGTTTGTCCATAGATGTTGGCATAAAGCTCAAAACGTTGAGTGCTGTAGTTGGGTTTCAAAGCCAAATACACTGAACTGCTGTTTTGATCATAATAGTTGCCATCAGAGGCTCTCACAAAGTTCAAACTCACCATGTAGGTTGCATTGATGCGAATGTGACCAGTGATGTTGTTCTGTCCAGAGAGAGTCAAAGCGGAATCAGCATAAGAAGCTTGAACAGCAATAGCGCCATTTGTAGGAACGCCGTTCACAGTTGTCGTTTGAGTGACACTTTGACATTGACCAGAGCTATTTCCACCAAAAAGGCTATTGATAGCCCAGGCAGTCAAGTAGGTCGCTCCACATTGAGCAAAGGTGTTGAGCGTGTTGCTGAGGAATCCATTATTGATGGATAAATCATTGTTAAAAAGGTTGTTATTGGTGCTTCCAGAAAAAATAGGTGCACCTAACTTGGTTTCCACGGCCGCAACAAATAGCTGTTGGTTGCTAACAGTGAATGCGCCTGTTTTTGTACAACCACTGCTGTTTGTACAGTTAGCAACAACACTTGTGCTTGTTGGAAAAGGGAGCACTGAAGGGTCGCTACTCACGTCCGTGGTTGTATTAGAAGGGGTTGTGTTGGCAGGAGCCGAAGACTTCTTGCTTCCACAAGCGGTCATAAGAAGGCCGACAAAAAATACCATCAAGCCTAGGGTTATTGTACGTTTCATAATTCACCTCACGTAGGTTTAGTTATCCGTTCCCTCTCTTCAATATTCATGGAATGTGCCAAATTGGTACAATAAAAGTTCGGTTATTATAGGTGCTTAGGCTAAGGCTCCCGCTCCTTTTTGCTCAAATTGCGTAAGTTGTCACTGACACTGTCTAAAAAGGAGACGTTTAAAAAGAACCTGGCAGCTTATCTCAATTGGGAACAGTTCGGATCCATTCGATTTCATTCGTCTATGGCTGTGTTAAAATGGAAAGTGGTATTGGGCAGGGGAGTTATTATGAAAAATGCCTTTCTTTTTTTCATCGCAATGGGTGCAGCCATTGTCTTTATATTTCAAAGCTGCAGTGACAAGGCGAGCTTCTCTGCAGCCCCTTCTCGCCAGGAGCTGGCTTTTGATCACAATGGTGTTGGCGACTATGGGACTGGCGGCGGTGGCTATAGCTGTGTTCAAGGACAAAGATTAGCTATATATATAGATCCCGAAAAATCAGGTCAGGTGGTGGAAAGCAACTATCTGGGCTCTGTGGTTTCTTACTCAGGCCAGGATGATGCGAAAGCCAACTACAATTATTATAGTGACTCGGCCCATCCGATTGTTGGACCAACTCCCTTGGGTTTTGAGTCCAATGTTTTCTTTTATGAGGACATGAGCGGTTTAAATCTCAATCTTTTTGCAAATATTGATGCGGGAGGATCAACTGACAATATTTGGGATGTGGATATTAAGGTTGAAGGCAATGACTTGGACGATCGAGTTTTGTTGAGTGACGACAATTCTGAGCTGAAAGAAGTTTCGCCAAGTTACTATCAAGGACGTTTTCACTACTGGAGCAATACGGATGGTGGTGTCATTGGCCCTATGAAAAAAGATGTAGGCATCAAAGTCCTTTTCCAATTCCAGGAGACAGGGGATATTCATTCTGCTCGCTTTTATTCCGCCAATGGGTTTAGCTTTAAACTTGAAAGTTCAAGCCTTAATATATCATCATTCATTATTGTTAATGAAGGGTATGAGGAGTGCACTGCTAAATAGCTTTTAGTGGGGTTCGCGCAGACGGGCTCTGAGGGTCATCCCTGCGAGTCCTATGAAAATTAAGCTAATCATTGTGGATACGGAAAGGCCCATGAGCATCGGGCCCCTCGGGTCATCACGAAAGATTTCCATCAAAATTCGACCAAGAGCATGAAGCATCACCCAGCTCAAAAAAACCACGCCGAGTTTGGCTTTCTTTTTTTCCAACCATAGCAAAAAAAACAGAGTACAGGCTTCCATGAGTGAAGCGTAAATTTGAGTAGGGTGGCGAAGAGCGGTGGTGATGGCATGACTGTGGACATCCACCTCTTTGAGAGGAATGGCCCAGGGAAGAGTGCACACCTTTCCATAGCAACAGCCTTCTAAGAAACAGGCGATGCGTCCGAGAGCGTAACCAAGAGCCAGCACGGGGGCTGCAGTATCATGCCATAGCCAAAAAGTGAGCTTCAATCGGCGGGCATACAAAAATGCGCACAGGTAGCCAAGGATAGCGCCGCCGTAAAAAACAAAACCACCTTGCCAAAAATAAAAAACTTCGACGGGATTTTGCCAATAGTAGGAGGGGTATTCCCACAACACATGGGCAAGGCGAGCGCCAACGAAACCTGTGATAAGGACAATCATGGATATGTCCATGGCATTGCGCTGGGAGAGGTTGCGCACCTCGCAGCGTTTGTAAAACCAATAAACGCATAAGCAGCAAGTGAGGCTAATAATGAGGTGGTAGGTGGGAATCTGCAGCCCAAAGAGGGAAATTTGAGGTAAGGGGCCCAAGGTGTATGAGGTGGGGAGCCCTTCCATTAGGCGACTTTTTTCTCCAACCATTCTTGCTTCATCAACAAAATCTCAAGAATGATTAGAACAGATACACCACAGACAATGGATATATCTGCGACATTAAACGCGGGATACACCCACTTATCGTGGTAATGAAAATCTAAGAAGTCCACGACGTAACCAAAGCGAATGCGATCAATGTAGTTGCCGAGGGCTCCAGCAAAAATAGCACACAAGGAGATCTTGCGAATTTTTTCGGATTCATGGGTGGACTTCAACATAAAAAAGATCACAGTCATCGCTGCCGGTGGCATGAGCAAAAAGAAGCCGTCCCGGATACTGGAGTCCATAGTGCGAAAAATCCCAAAGGCAGCCCCTGGGTTCCGCACATAAGTGATATTGAAAATATTAGAGATAACATCCACGCTTTCACCGTATTGAAACCCAGACACAATGAGATGTTTGGTCAGCTGATCAATGATAACAATCACAAGAGTGGATACTGCTAACAAGACATATTTATTTTTCATTTCAGAGCCTCAACGCACTTATTACAAATTTCGCCGTATTCTCCTAAGGTCACGAGGTTGTCGTAATTCCAACAACGCGGGCATTTGTCGCCTTTGGCTGGAGTGACGGAAACCTTCAGTGAATGACCCAGGGTACAACTTAATTGTGACACAATAAAAAATTCGCGCAAGTGTTGAGAGTACTTGTTCAGCAATTGAAGTGGCCTCTCTGGTGCTTCAATTTCGACGCTGGCTTCCAAACTCGAGCCAATGGTCTTGTTTCTGCGGGCTTCCTCGAGCTGTTTGCTCACTTCATCACGAATAGAGAAAAGGTCCTCAAACTCCAGTCCCAAGGGGGCATTAAACCACTCTGTATTGGCGTTGGGATAACTTTCCATAAAGATGCTGTCTTGGGTTTTGCCTGGGAAGTACTGATAGGCCTCTTCACTTAAAAAAGAGGTGAGTGGCGCCATCATAGGAATGAGGTCGCGAGTGATCAAGTAAATGACCGTCTGACAAGAGCGGCGCTCATGGCCATCGGTGCGCCAAGTATAAAGCCGGTCTTTAATGAGATCCAAGTAGTGGGCCGATAGATCCACGGTGAAAAAATGATTGAGATACTGATACACGCGATAAAACTCAAAGCGGTCGTAGGCCTGTCGACAATTTTGTGAAAACTCAAAAAAGCGATGTAAAATCCAGCGATCCAAAGGCAGCATTCTTTCCACATCAACCTTGTCTTTTTCAAAATCAAAATCACCAATATTGCCGAGTAAAAAGCGCATGGTGTTGCGCAAGCGGCGATAGGTTTCCGTAACGCGCTGGAAGCCCTCCTGGCTAAAGTTCATGTCCTGGCCATAGTCTTGAGAGGCCGCCCACAATCTTAGCAGCTCGGCACCCGACTTCTTGATCAGATCAAATGGGTCCGTCGAATTGCCTAAAGACTTACTCATCTTTCGACCCTTTTCATCATTGACAAAGTTGTGGGTCAGCAAGGCTTTAAAGGGGGAGACTCCGTTGGAGGCCACAGAGGTGATCAGGCTGGTCTGAAACCAACCTCGGTGCTGGTCGCTTCCTTCAAGATAGAGGTCAGCAGGAAAAGTGAGACCCTCGCGTTTTCGTTGTACGGCCGCATGGCAGATCCCACTATCAAACCAAACATCAAGAATATCTTTACCTTTGCGAAACTCTTCGTGGCCACATTCTTCACAGGATTTTCCAGAAACCCATTCTTCAATGGGGGTGTCGTAGTACTCTTCAATACCTAGTCCTTTTTCCATTGCCACAGCAATTTTTTCTATGATCTCAGAGTCTAAAAGAGGGTGATCACACTTTTTACAATATAGAACAGGAAGAGGAACACCCCAATTGCGCTGCCTTGAAATGCACCAGTCGGGACGGTTTTCAATCATTGCCGTTAAGCGTTTGGCACCCCATTCGGGGACAAATTGAATGTTCTTTAGTTCACTTAAGGCTTTCTTGCGAATATTAAAGTCTGGATCGTCCATGCGAATGAACCATTGGGAGGTGGCGCGAAAGATGAGTGGAGATTTGCTGCGCCAACAGTGGGCATAGGAATGGCGAATATTTTTGCGAGCAAGCAAGTGGCCACTGGCTTGTAAATCGGCAATAATTTTTTCGTTGGCTTCAAAAACATTTTGTCCTTCATATTGGGGCACTTCCTTGGTGAAAGTCCCATCGGGCGCCACCGGACTTGTTACGGGGAGGTCGTACTTTAAACCGACGATGTAATCCTCTTGCCCATGCCCAGGAGCTGTATGCACAAGGCCTGTTCCAGCTTCTAAAGTCACGTGATCACCGAGCACAAATAAAGAGTCGCGGTCCATAAAAGGATGCCGAGCTTTTTGTCCTTCAAACTCGGAACCTTTAAAAAACTTTTGTGGGGTATTTAATGATTTTTCGGTGGCTTGTTCGAAGGCCTCTTGAATCTCTTTTGCCAAAAGCAAATACTCGCCTTCACATTCAAAAAAACCATATTCAAAATCAGCATTGAGGGCGATCCCGTGGTTGGCAGGCAAAGTCCAGGGCGTGGTTGTCCAAATAACAGCGAACACAGGTTTATCAAAATTGCCAAACTGGCTTGGCACTTGAAAAGGGAATTTTACGTAAATGGATGGCGATGTGTGATCTTGGTATTCGATCTCAGCTTCAGCCAGGGCTGTTTGCAAGGGAATGCACCAATACACGGGTTTTTGCGCACGAAATAAAATTCCATTTTTTAAAATTCGGCCGAACTCCCTCACTTCTTCGGCTTCGTAGTCAGGATTTAAGGTTAAGTATGGATTTTCCCAATCGCCAAGCACACCCAGTCGAATAAATTCCGACTTTTGAGTCTCGACCCATTTTGTCGCTTCTTCACGACACATGAGACGAATTTCTTTGTCGGTTTTCTCACGGATTTTACCGCCTAACTTTTTAGTAATATTGTGTTCAATGGGAAGACCGTGACAATCCCAACCTGGGATATAGGGAGCTTGATAACCCGCCATATTTTTATATTTGATAACAAAATCTTTCAGGCATTTATTCAGCGTGTGTCCTAAATGAAGGTGTCCATTGGCGTAAGGTGGACCATCGGGCATGGTGAAGGAGCCTTGGCTCGTGTGTTCTTCTACCATTTTTTTATAAATGTTCTGGGACGTCCATTTTTTAATAAACTCGGGTTCCCGTTGCGCAAGATTCGCTTTCATAGGGAAAGGGGTTTGAGGTAGGTTTATAGAATCCTTAATTGCTTGTTGACTGTCGGCCACAGAAACTCCCGGCTTTTCTATATAATGTAAAGAATTTGTCTACCATGGCCAGCTGGAGACAACTAGTCATAAATGCGTTGCACAAGTCCCATGGAAAATCTACAGGCGGCTGATTTTTTCAAATCCTAAGGCGATCAGAAGGCGAATGGCCTCTTGATCAGAGCTAAGGTTGAGTCGTTTTCTGACATGGTCAACACAAGATTGGCTGGTCTTATCTAGGCTTCCTAAGGTTGAGGCTCGGCTGGGCGGCGGCGGTGCTTGGCTCACTTCTGTTTTTTGCGGGTGAAAGCTTGAAGCTGAGCGAGCGGGTGCTGTCGGCGCGGCCTCAGCGGGTAGCGGCGGCATGGGGGCACTCGATGCTGAGGCGGGTGAGCTTCCTGAAAATTCGTCGAGGCTGGTCGCTAAATTTTTTAAATTATCCACAAAAACTTTGGAGCTGACGGGGGCATCGTTATCCTGAAGCCGCATGGCTTGACGATAGAGGCTGACCAGTCTCTCCGGTGTATGAACGGTGGCGCGCATGTCCTCGGGTTGATTTTGCAACCATTGGAAGGCTTTCTGAAGAGTCTCTTTGGTAAAGGCCTCAGGTGGTAAATCGCTTTGCATAGGAAATAGATACTAGCCATCCTGGTTTTTCCAAGCAACAGCAAATTGGGTGTCCGCAGAGGTTTGGAAGAATTTTCCTCGAGATGATGCGATGTTTTGCACTGAGCTTTTTCTTGACAGTTTTTCTAGTTGGGCTCGCGCATGAGCAGTTCGGTGCGAATGGCCTTTTCTGGTGGAACCCCCCATTGGCTAAAGTCTTCGGGCTGCAAAATCTTTTTTTCTAGGTCTTCGGCAAAAGGGAAGTCGCGGTTGGTGGAGGCTTTACTCACTCTCTTCATATAATCCGCCCATATGGGCAAGGCGCCAGAGGCACCGGTGAGCTTATGGGAGCTGCCATCATCATAGCCAGTCCAGACCACCGCCACATGAAAAGGGGTGAAACCAGCAAACCATGCGTCTTTCGTATCTGACGTCGTCCCTGTTTTTCCAGCGGCCACGTGGGTCATTCCGAGTTTGGCGGCCCATTGACCAGTCCCAGAGATGAGAGTTTGCTTCATCATGGCTACCAAAACTGAAAACTGTTCGGGATCTCCCGTCCATTCTGGCAAATTGGCTTCAGAGTAAACCACTTCGTCTTTGTAGTTCACCACCGAATGAATCAGTTTTAGTGGGCGTCGAACACCCAGTTGAGAAATGGTGTTGTAGACTTGCAAAACTTCAATGGGTTTGAGCTCAAAAGCTCCAAGAGCTAAAGAGGGAAAAGCTTTGAGTTTAGACTGCACTCCAAGGTGACGGGCAGTTTCAATCACTTTCTCCAACCCAACTTGGGTGGCGAGTCGTGCTGTCGGTACATTGAGGGATTCCTTAAGCGCATAAAAAAGAGGAACCGGTCCAGAAAAAGTTCCATCGTAGTTTTTTGGCTCCCAAACTTGCCCTTCATACTCGTAGCGGAAGGGAGAGTTGTTGAGCAAAGTCAGTGGTGTGTAAGGTTCGCCCGTTTCGGTGAGGCTTCCCAAAGCCGTCAAATAAACAATGGGTTTCATAATGGAGCCCACCTGGCGATGGGCTTCAATCGCGCGGTTATATGGACTGGAGCGAAAGTCTCTTCCACCGACAAGAGCTGTGATCTCTCCAGTGAGAGGATTGCTACTAATCAACACCGCCTGCAAAAGTTTGTTTTCTTCTTTGAGTTTTTTGACCGCGGGATAACCCCTCTCAAAATTATCAATTCCGGCTTGCACGGCATTTTCAGCCCAAATTTGTGCCTGTGGATCCATCGAGGTATAAACTTTTAGCCCAGCTAAATCTTCAAAACCTTTTTCAACCAGGGTTTTATTAACGGCATCCACAAAATAGGGAGCTGAGGCGGAGAGATGCCGTTTCAAATGCTTGGGAAGAGGCGATTGATTGGCACCTTCAAACTCACTTTCAGAAACCATTTGGTGCTCTTTCATTTTTTCCAAGACGCGCTCCCGCCGCTGTTTAGCGCGCTCAGGGTGGCGAACGGGGTTATAGCGACCAGGGCTGTTGACAATGGCAGCGAGCAAGGCACAGTCGGCCAGATTAAGATCTTCAAGAGGTTTTTGAAAATAGTGCTCTGCGGCCGCTTTGTAACCTCGCACTTCAAAGACCCCACTTTGCCCCAAATAAATGATGTTTAAATAGGTTTGCAAAATGTCATCTTTAGAAACGCGCAGTTCAAAAATCAGGGAAATTAAAATTTCTTTGATCTTTCGCGAGATCTTTTTTTCTGGGGTGAGAAAATAATTTTTTACCAACTGCTGGGTGATCGTGCTTCCCCCTTGCGATCCCCAACCGTGAAGGAGATTGGCTGCAACCGCCCGCAACAGGCCGCGCACACTAATGCCCCGGTGTTCAAGAAACTGGGGGTCTTCGATAGCCAACACAGCATCAAGGCAGTATCGGGGAATTTCCCCGAGCTCAGCGCTGTACTGTAGGGTTGGCTCCTTGCCTAAATATTGAGCAAAAAGTTGCGGTTCCCCTTGAGCAAAGAGACTACTGCGTAAGGGCTCACCATTAAAAACGGCAGAAATTTGATCCCATTCATTGAGTGCAACCAAATAAAGCTGATCATTGGCTATGGCATGATAGCTCACACAATTTTGTAGACCCTCTTGCAATTCAATGACTTGATTGCACTCCGAGGAATTGCCAATGGCGTAGTCCCCTTGGCTAAGGTGGCTTCCAAAGGGGCGCTGCCGGTAGTGGTTCGCCTCAAAATGGGCTTTGAAATCATTAACGGAAAAGATTTGTCCTAAGAAAAACTTCTTAGGACTGGAATAGTACTGAGCAGGGGCAAGAAAACGCTTTTCTTCAATCTGTTTGCGAATGCTCTGATCCGTATAAATCACAATCGCAAGGCCGATGATGAAAAGCGTCAAAATGCCATACAGAAAAGTCTTTCTCCGCGACCAAGTCATCGTGCTTGACATTAGGTGTACTCCCACGTTTAGTCAAAGCCTATGAAATTAACTACTGCTCAGATTGATTCCCTGGTCCGAAAAATCGTTACTGATTTGGATCAAAAAAAACTTGTCAGTTTTCCTAAAGGTAAAGACATCGTTCTCAAGAAGGCCCGTGAGATCCTTGAAAAGGATTACGAAAAGGAAGCCCATCTTGATGAAGAGGTCATGCGCATGTTGGACGACATTGAGAGCCAGCAGACGGATCAGTTTGAACGCCACAAAATGTTTAAAATGCTCAAGCAAAAAGTCGCTGATGAGAGGGGAATCATTTTATGATCAGTGAAGATCGTCAAAAGCTGTTTGCCCACCTTTTAGTCGATGGGTTGTGGGGTGACGAACTTATTGATTTCGATGAGGACGCTGAAGACGTGGTTCTTCGTGAAATCCGCCGAGTGATGGGTCAATGGGTGAACGAGCAGGGTGACATCGAGGAGTCTGTTCGCCAAAAGATCCAAAATTTAAAGCGCGATGTCCCTGAAGGTTCTTCCGAATATAAAATTCTTTATAAACAATACTATGCCGAAGAGATGGCCCGAAGAGGCCACAAATAAATAGATACCCACCCATGTAGGAGGTTTTGATGGGCGCCCTGAAAAAAGCACCAATTCTATTTTCCGTTCTCCTTTGTGCCCAAGCTTGGGCTGGTGACATTAAGTGGTCAGGAACCTACCGATTTGAAGGAACGAAGGTTTTAAATTCAGACCTTTCCAGTAATGGGCCCAGTAAGGGTTATATGCTTCACCATCTCACTCTGCGTCCCGAAATTGTCGCTTATGATGGTTTAACCATTCGCTCTCGCTTTGATATTTTTAACAACAGCACATTTCCGAATAGCCAGTTGGGGCAAGTTTTTGGCGATGGAGTGAATAACAGCAATCCGAAAACGGCCGGGACCAACGCCAGCGACTCCGATGTCTTGAGTGGCAATGGTCGTGCACAGATGTTAGCAGTGAATGAACTCTATGCGACTTGGAGGCATGAATTTGGTGCGCTCACTGTAGGGCGTGCTCCCATGCATTTTGGTTTAGGAATGAATTTTAATGCGGGTCAGGGCGCTTTTGATCACTTTTTAGAAAATCGCGATCTTGTTGCTTATAAAATGGTTCTCGGAAATTTTTATGTCATGCCCGTCATTGCTAAAACTTATGAAGGGGTTTTGAATCAAGAAGACGACGTGAATGACTACATTCTCGAAGCCAATTACGAGAACCCAGAAACGGATTTGAAGCTGGGAGTCATTTACCAAGCTCGACGTTCGACCAGTGGAGCCAATAGTAACGATAGTCCGACCACTGTATTCGGAAATGGCGGGACCCAACAGTCCAACTACGAAGTGGATTTCTATAATTTTTTCGTTTCCCAATGGGTGGATTCGGTCAAGGTTGCCTTTGAAGTGGGTTTTTCTGACGGTGCCACGGGAATTTATAAAAATGGAAGCGAAGTGAATCAAAAAGGTTTTGGTGCTGCTTTAGAATTGGATTGGCTGCCAACGGCCTCTAACTGGGAAGCCGGTCTGGACTTGGGTTACGCCAGTGGTGATGATCCTTCAACAGATAATTTTGAAGGATATATTTTCGATCAAAACTATGATGTGGCCTTTTTGTTGTTCAATCATCCCATGGGGCAAGCTGATTTTTTTCGCACATCTTATCTTCGCGATACAACAACCAATGCTTCCACTCAGTATGACACCGAAGCCATCAGCAATGCTCTTTACGCATCTGGATCCGTGACTTATAAATGGTATCAAAAGTACGCTTTAGAATCTCGACTGACCTATGCTCAGTTGAATAAAGACCCTCTACAACTTGATGTGGACTCAGCTGTTGGTTATGAGATAGACTTGACCTTAAGGTATGAACCATTTGAAGGTTTTCAATGGATCAACCGAGCTGGAGTGTTTTTGCCTGGCGCTGCTTTTGAAGGTGGCACGAGCAACTTTTCAGCAGATACAGCAATTGGATTTGAAACCAAGGCCGCCATCAGCTTTTGATTACAACATGAAATCAACTTGTACGGCATCTTGAAATCAGCAAGGACATCTTGAAGGCGGAGCAGGGGCCCCGGGAGTGAAAACTTCCGGGGTTTTTTATATAAGTTGGGTAGTGGATGAAAAATATTTTTAATTTTAAAACCATTGAGCCTTGGCCCGAGGTGAATATTCAAGAATGGCGGGACTGGCGCTGGCAATTCCGCAATTCTTTGCGCAGCCGAGTTCAATTTGCTGAACACTTTCAAATCACCCTCGAAGAAGAGAAAGGTTTTGCCGGCCTTGATAAAATTTTTCGTGTGCAATCCACACCCTATTACCTCTCCCTGATTGATAAAGGTGTTGCCAAGGATCCTATTCGCCAAATGGTGTTTCCCCATGGGGCCGAACTCACCGAAGGGGCGCAACAGATGTTAGATCCTCTTGGTGAAAAGCAAAATTCTAATCGGCCTACGCACCGACTGATCCATCGCTATTCCGATCGAGCTTTGTTTTTAGTGACGGATCTGTGTAGTGTTTATTGCCGATACTGTACACGTAAACATTTTACTGGCAGTGACCAAGTGTTGGCCTCAAAAGAACAGCTCCAAGCTGCAGTGGACTATGTGGCCGCAAGGCCTGGCATCAAAGAGATTTTATTTTCTGGCGGAGATCCTTTAACTCTATCCAATGAAAAGCTAGAAGTTTTTTTAAAAGCTTTTTATGAAATACCCCATGTGGAACTGATTCGGGTGGGCACTCGCATGCCGGTGGTTGCGCCTATGCGCATCGATCAAGATTTGGTGCATTTGTTCAAAGAGTACAAGCCTGTTTACTTGATGACCCACTTCAATCATCCCCAAGAGATCACCAAGGATGCGGCCATGGCCCTCGAAAGCTTAGTGGATAATGGTATCCCCGTTTTCAATCAAATGGTTTTGCTCAATGGAATCAACAACCATCCCGCCATTGTTTACGCTCTCTCGCGTCGACTTTTATGGTTGCGGGTCAAACCTTATTATATGTTTCAAGCCGACCCTTCGCCGGGGACGGATGCCTTGCGCACTCCCATTGAGCAGTCACTACAGATTCAAAAAGAACTATGGGGACACACCTCAGGCCTTGCCATGCCTAATTATGTTGTCGATATTCCTAAAGGTGGGGGCAAAGCGCCGTTAGTGCCTGACTTTCTCAAAGAAAGATCCAAAAACAAATGGTCTTTTGTTGGTTGGGACGGAGTCTCTGCTGATTACATTTCGCCGGCCCAAGTTGTTGAACCGAACCCAGAAACCCTAGCTCCTTATCTTGAAGAATGGCGACAAGTCCAATCCAGCCGTCACCCCAATTTATAAGTCTAATAGATTAAATGGGCTTGGCGGTGTTTGGACTTCCAGATGAAGCCATCAAATAAGTAATGGCTATAAAGCGGAGTGAGGTAGAGTCCAACGCCTAAAGCGATAAGTAGGCGTTCAGTGAACTCCTGGCTTCCTTCCTCGATCCAGGAAAATAAAAACTCTTCACCAAACCACTCTATAGTGCCGGCAACAAGGGCAGTGATGGCAAGGATGACCATGGCGGGGACAAACTGTTTCAATCTTGGGTTTGCAAAGGTGCGATTCATGGAAAATCCCATTAAAGCCCAATAACCTATGCCATGAGCTACAATCATCGGGCCGATAATTTGTAAATAGTTGTCACCAAAAAAAAGTCCACTCGAATAAGCTGCGGCAGGAGTCAGTACGGACAGCACTCGCCCAGGTGACCACTGTCTATTATTTTTAAAATAACAAAAGGATTCGTAAACGAGCCAAGACAGCATAGCCAACATAAAAATAGCTAAGCTTATTTTATAGTAAGTGAGATTAGGGTGATAAAAAACCTCCTGGCGATTGTAGATAGAAAGCTCACCAAGATTACGGAAATGAAAACCTACAGCCGGGGTGATCATAAGGCTATAAAGAAAACGGGTGGGCCAGGGAGAAAAATTTCCTTCTTTTTTTTGATACCAACGAGTGATCCCGTAAAATTGGCGAAGGTTGTGGTAAAGGGTCGAGTAGGTAACAAAACTCCAAAAATAAAGACCACCGCTTAAATACCAAAGAGCACATGTTATTAAGATTAAAGGTGGTGCCCACAAATAGTAACTTTGGCTGGCTCTCTCTTGCCTATGCCCATGGGTGCGATAAAAGGTGAGGTAAACGTGACCAGAATCAATCACATGGAAAACTATGAATAAAACCACCATATCCACCCAGGACGTAGGATGGATGATCTTGGCTACGATGATGGTTATATAGGCTGGGAGAACTAGGAATAGAAAATCTTTGTAGCTTTTGTTGAAGATCCAATATGAGTCTGGGGTCATTTCGTCGTGCAGGTATGAGGATCATCAAACATACATGGGCAGGAGTTATTGGATAAACACTTTTTATCGCACTTTCCAATTTTCACACATGTTTTGGCATCAGCATCACTGAGGTCTTCTGGAACTCCGTCCCCTTGGCCAACAATTTTACGTTGGACATAATCGATTCCGTTGTCTTTGTATTCAAAACGCAAAGTCACGGTCGCCTCAAAAAACATATTTTCATCCGGTTCAAATTTAACTGGAAGCACACACTTGCCACCAGCTGGTAAGGGTCCATTGCACTGGCCCGCAGAACCATCCAATTCGTAAGAAAATGGGGGGTCAATTTCGGTGCTCTCGTAGATCGTGGCCGTGGAGGAGCCGACGTTAGAAACTTCAAAGTAGTGAGTTTTGCTGTCCAAAAACTGAACCGTTTCAAAATTATATTCAGGGGCATCTGAGATAACAATAGGGGGAGGTTCTGACTGCTCACCTTCGCGCACACCGATGCCCTTGACTTTTCTGTAGGCCGCCATGTCGACACCCACCATTCTGTAATTCAACTGAATTTCAGACTCGTACTTTTTGCGATCCGTCGGGATGAATTGAACTTCGATCTTACAACTTTCCCCTCTAGGCAGGATCTCGTCGCAGTTTCCTTTCTCTCCCGGAGGACTGCCGCCGGTAAAGTCAAAGGGGGCATCCATCCCACTGCCTCCAATAAATTCAGCATCATAATCATCGGACATATTTGTCACTTGAAAAACATGTTTGGCCACATTGTTTAAAACAACGTCACCGTAATCGTAAAGAGGGCTTTCGGAAATGACCAAGTAGGCATCAAAGCCAGCCTTAAAGCTGCTGAGATCCCGATCGGGATTGCACCAAGAGCAGATGTAGTTATTTTGGCCGTTAAACACTCCAAGCTGCTGAACAAAATTGTAAGGAGGTTTGCACAGATTGGAGTTTTTTACCATCCCCTGTTCGTCGTTAAAGCAAAGGCGATCAGGTTTACATTTCCTAGCGGGGTCCGTTTCCCACACGTCGTAAAAACCACCATAGGACTCACAGGTGGCAGCGACGGTGTTAGCACCATAACAAGTAGCAATGGTGGGGGTTGCTGTTGTGGTATTAACATTGGCGTATAAAAGAATCTGTAGGTTCGGATTCAACATAGGCAGAATGCGTTCGGGTTCTACTGGGTTCACGCCAGAGGTCGGATCATAGTCAGAAAGGTTTATATAAAAGTTTTTTGGCTGCAAATAAACTCTGAACATGTGAGTGTTGAGCAAAACAGGTTTTCCAGCGACAACGAGATCTGGTGGTAGGTTGGGACCGGTGGGTTGCACCGTTTTAAAGTTTTCGCCGGTCCAAGTCTCAACCCACCCAGAAGTGTTGCGCAGATAAACCCGTTCCAATTGAATGGATTTATTCATTGACTCCCAGCCAGATTGAATGGGCTTAGGAGTGCTGCTGGATTTGTCTTCGCCGTATGTCGTGTTAATAGTGACGTCAGCCTCTTGATCAGCAATGAGAGGAACGGGAACTCCTTTAAAGAGGGAGGTGCAAATTTCTGGATCTTCCAGCTTTTCGCGGAGAGAAGCCACCATGAGTTCATATTCTTTTCTTTGGCTATTGGAAGCCGATCTCTTCGAGGAATTAGCTAGGTATCCGAACACAGTGGCAATCACTGCGCTGAGAACTCCAACTGAAACGAGCACTGTCACCAGTGCAGAACCTCTTTGATTCATCATTGAGTACACCTCAAACAAATAAAATATTCTTGTGTGTTAGTTACGCGGAAAGAGCATTTCTTCCCGCAACTTTCCGTCCAAGAGTTTACAAATTTTCCAGTTTGTGAGGCAATGGAACCCACCGGGCAGGCTAATTTTCTAGAAATGGCATTGGGGACTGGCGGAGGGCAGGATGTCGTTCTGGGGGTATCACAAACAGAAGTGATGTAATGCCCAAACATCATGCACTGCTGTTGGGGTTTGCAAAGTCCAGTGACTGGGTCCACTTCCGCTCCAAGAAGCGCGCAGGAGTCCTGAGTGGTCATTTCCACCTTACAGCCAATGATCTGTCGAGTCCCTGGATCAATATACATAGGGAGGTCGTAAAATCGGGGAGCGACAGTCCCAACCACCCCATCATTAGGGGCACCCGCCTGGGTGCCAGCTCCAGCACCATTTTGCATATTGAGTAAATCAAGAACCAGAGTGACGCGCACATTAACCTTGTTGTAGGTCGCTGTACCTACGAGAACCGGTTGTGGAGCCATGCCCGAGTCCTCAATAGTTAAGGAGCGAATAGCAATTCCACGATCCACTTCGACCCCGGCTTTAAGCTCGGGAGCATTAATCCCAGGCATATTGGTTTTGAGTTCAAGTTCTTCGGGCGATCCCTTTGCTGGAAGAATGAACGTATTCTGGCAAGCACCGGCGCCATTGGGATTACAAAATAGGGAGCTACAGGTTCCATCGTTGTAGAGCATTCGACCAAAACTGGTGGCAAAGTCATTGGCACGATCTCGATTCTCCACATTTTTTTGAGATTTCATCATTTCGACAAAGGCGGTGGATAAAACAACACTGACGATACCAAAAATACCGACGGCGACGATGATTTCAACTAAGCTCATTCCTCGGGTTGATTTTACGTTCATGAATTCCCCAAAACTTAAAAAATTAAAGACCTTACGTCCCCTATTATTTTACCATGGAAGCTAAGGTTCAAAGCCTGCTTTTTGGGGTCCTGTGCCATTGACTCGATCTTGCATAACTGGGGAGAAACGCTAACCTCTAATAAAGGTTCGAAATGAATGATAAAAATCTATATATAGCAGCAATAACCTGTCTTCTTGTTGGCCTTGCCTTGATTATTTTCGCCAATAGAAAAAGGTTTATGTCCCAGCCTGAATCAACTGTGATGACTCAAACAGGGACAAAAGCAGCATCGAGATCAAAAAATCATCCCGAACAAACTCAGCGAGTGATTCCTGAACACCCCTCCATGCCATCGACCATCAAAGACACTCACGGCGACAGTAAAAGTTTTGATGTGGTCCGAAAAGAAAAGTCAGAAGCGGCTAAAAAAACGTTCCAACAAATGGGATATTTTGAGGGTAAGTTTCCAACTAATTTGCAGTTTATTCCAAGTGAGTTTGATGATGAAGTGGCTGCTGTGTACGGCTACGATGACAAGTCGGGATTAGGCCTTACTGCGGTGGCTGCGCCGGGACAGATATCGAAGGAGCAAGTCGTACCCTATATTAAACAGAATATGCAGTGGATTGAAAACACTAAAGAAAATCCCATCAAACAAATTGGTCAGCCCCAGACATTACCTCCTCCGCCTGAGGGTTCTGGAATTACTGCTGGTACCATGTGGTCAGGAACTTTAGCAAATGGTGATGATGTTCACGTCGTCATGCTCGATCGCGCTGATAAAAAAGGGTCTTACTTTTTTATGTATTCAGGTCCTAAAGAAAATTTTTACGATAACGAAGGTTACTTCGACGAACTTTATCAAAATTTTAAAGCTCTTCCAGCCCCTCAAGACAAGTCAAAATGAGGTGAGGCGTGCCGTCCCTCATCCTATTTTTCCTCCTTTCTCTTTTACTCGCTGCCAATGGATTTATTGTTGAATACAACCTCAGTCAGTGTCTCTCTGCTGTTCTCGGCGGGACAATTATCCGCTATCAAACCTCAGTAGGTATTTTTACATTTTCTCTTGGTTTGGGTTCTTTATTGTATTTACCCCTTTCTAAAAAGTTTATTGGGCGCACACTTTTGATTTTCTGTAATTTGTGTGTGGGACTCCTGGCTTGGCTTGGCCCCCTCTTTGTCCAATGGCTCGACCCCTTGGGATATCAATCCTTGATCTTATTGTGGCTATGTTATCTTCCCATCGTGCTGCTCGGAGTGGTCACTGGGCTTGAGTTGCCCAGCCTGTTTTCCATAGCGGGCGACATCAATAAGGATTTTAACCCCGATCAAAGCCTTCTGCTTTATGCTGACTATTTAGGGATGTTTTTAGTGAGTTTGGCTTTTCCCTGGCTTCTTATTAAAGGTGGGATATCTCTGGTATCAAATTTAAGTTTGCTGCTGATGGCTTGCATCTTTTTAATTCTATTCTTCATACCAAAAAACCAATTGGACTCAGATAGGTCAAGAGCCTCCCAATGGCCCAATGTTACGATGACTTTTCTTTTGTTCCTTACTTCATTTCTGAGTATTTCCTATGAATTGAGTCTAGCCAAACTTTTCAGCGAGCTTTTTTATAATGAAGTTCTCGCCCATAGTTTCACTATTGGCTTTTACCTTTTAGGCCTCGCTGCGGGTGTGTTTAGCTTACGAAAAGGTATTCACGATGCCAAAGATCAACTCATAAAAAACGAGCTTCTCCTCTCAGTTTTCGCTCTTCTGGTCTATGCTGGGATATTTGCAATGGTTATCCTGTGGAAGTTGGTAGGAAAATCCTACTTGCTCGATAGTGACATGATAGGTCTTCTTCAAGTTTTTACTATCCTTATTGGCTTTTTCTCAGGACGGGAGCTGCCTTTATTGCTTTCCTGGATTCATCAAGATCAAAAAGTTTCACAAGCTATTCCACTGTCTATTAATTATTTTGGTGCTCTTTTTGCCGGTTTTCTTGTGCCACTCGTGTTCTTTCCTGTTCTGGGAGCCGCATTGAGTTTAATATTTTTAGCCACAGTTAACTTATTAGTCGCCATTGTTTTGGGACTCGTATTTGGATATTTTCGCTCTTCATTGCGCTGGCTTGTTCTTCCTCCCCTTCTTGTTGTGGCCTTACTTTCTGTGCGCAGTCAAAAATTCCTGGAGCAAACATATCTTAAAACTCTGTATCACAACATCATCATTCCCAATCTTTCTGTAGAGTCACTCCGTACCTTTTTCCGAGCAGAAACTCACCTGCGAAATGTGATTCGATTGCGCAGCCTTTATCAAAATATTGATCTGGTGAGAAACCAATTGCCCTATGAAGGAGGGGGCGAAGGCGAGTTAACTTTATACTTGAATCAACAACCACAGTTTTCTACAGACAATTGGACTTTGTATCACGACAGCTTTGCTTTAGCTGCAAGTCAAATCCTTGGTCGGCTCCCTCAAAATGTTCTTATATTAGGTGGAGGTGATGGCCTCCTGGCGGGGCGATTGCGTCATCACGGTTATAAGGGGCCTATTGATTTAGTGGAATTAGACGAGCAAATGGTAAGACTGAGTTCTGAACATCACCAAATTTCTCAGATGAATGGGGGTATATTTTCTGACCGTGGTGTGCGGGTGATTTATGAGGATGCTTACTCTTGGCTTAAAAAAAATCATTATCAATACGAGGCCGTTTTTATCGATTTTCCTTATCCTTCAAGTTTTGAATTGTCTCGGCTCTATAGCCGAGAGTTTTACCAATTGGTCCTCAATCACCTTGCCAGTGGAGGTGCAGTGACCTTGGATGCTCCTATTCGTTTTTCAGTTGATAGTGATTCTGGACCCTACTTAAAAAGTTACCAAGCTTTGATGGCTACTCTTCATTTTTCTGGTTTTTCGACTGTTTTTCCCATGGGACCCGTAGAACCATTTATAGTCGCATTCAAAGAGAAGAGAGAGGTTCAATTTGATTACAAAGAACTCGAGGCCGTTGAGAATCATTCCTTTGTCAATTTTTTAGGGATATCGTCTCGCTTTCCTGACTATCAGCCCAGCCAGAAGGATGTGAATTCCATTTTTCACCCTCAGTATTTGGAGTTGCGATGAAAAGACGCCTCTTTGTCAAACAGCTCGGGCTTTTAATGACTTTAGCTCCTCAAAAGGCTTTTGCTTACCCAATTTCTCAGTTACTTGGGGAGGCGAATCCGGCCTACATTCAGCAGTACTTCCATCGAATGAAGAACTGGTATAGCCAGCAATTCTTTCCCATTCAGAAACTTTGGACACGTAGCGAAGGTCGCTTTATCCAATCCTGGGAGCAAAGGCTAACCAGCTGGGGGTTTGATCTCAAGGACTTTGGATTTGTCGAAAACTTTAATTTTTCCCACAGTGTAAGACCCCAGTCAGTCAGACATGATCGCTTTTTATGTGCTAGTGAAAATTGGTCTTCCGCCGAACAGGCCGAGATTCGAAGCTTGATAAGAGCGCGGGGTCAAGTTCCCCCAGATATGGATCGTTGCCTAGCCATGGGTTGGGAAGGGGATAGGTTTAAAATTTATTATCAGGGAAAATTGCCAGATCAATTTCATAGCCTTGTCCAAGATAAAAATCAGCCTCATGTTCTATTTCATCATATTCAGGGCGGAAAAATTGTTAAGGAAGGGGTGATTCAGGCGACTAGAGAGTTCCCCCTTCCTATTGCTGGAATGATTTCACAAAATGTGATCTCAGCTCTTAGTATCCATGAGCTTGGAGGAAAACCTCGCTACCATTACCGCCTGAAGTCCTTCTTTTTGCCCTTGCTCAGTAATCAAGCTATTGTTCTTTCTTCCCAGCACTTAAAAGAATTTCATCAAATGAATGATTCTATGCAATTGATTTCAAGTCAGGAGTACAAACTATATTACCCCTAAAACAGCAGCGATTCTATTTATTAGATTTGGTTCGATTGATTGCCATGTTAGCGATTGTTTATTTTCATATTCAAGAGTCTACTTTTTATATTGATGACTATGTTTTAAGTGGAACCAATCCGATGAATATCTTTTTTGAAGCCTATTGTCGTTGGTTTGCCTTTTCTGGTTTTTTAATCGTTGCTTTGACTTTTTTCTTGATTGGATGGAATGGTCTTAGTGCTCGCAAATTGAAAACTTTATTGGCTGTTTGTTTTATTGGTATTTTGACTCTCATATGGGTCAATGAAGAGCTTGGCCAGATTTTTTTAGAGTGGGATATCTATGCCTACCTTATCGTCAGCTTGTTATTGATTGCATTTTTAAATAGCTTTCCAAAAGTCCTCTTTGCATCGGGTGCAATATCCTGTCTAGCCTTAGCTTTACCCAGGTCCTTTTATAGCTTTCCCCAATGGTCAGGAAAATGGTTTTACAACCCTCTTTTTGGTGATTATTTGCAAGAGGGAGGGGGCTCTTGGCCCTTGATTCCTTGGACGGGCCTTCCTATTTTATTTTTTGCTTTGGGGCAGTGGTTAAAAAAATCAGCAGCGTCGTTGCCGTATCAAGAACAGTTTTTCCGAAAAGAAAAACTGATTTGGTTGGTTCTCGCCCTATTGGCGATCCCAACGATAGGTGGCTATTACGCTACCCCAGTGGGGCCTGGATTTTCTGAGTTTGTTTTCAATCGCCCCCCCATTATTTTGTTCGGTAATCTCTTTTGGCTTATTTTGGCTATCCGAGTTTCACTCTATCGCCCCTGCAATGAGGCGATAGGGAAACTAAAAGCTTTTCAAATTCTTTCTCGTTGGCATCTTTCTAGGAATTTTTTCCTTTTCTATTTGGTTCATATTTTTTGGGTGGGAGTCTATACCAATTTTCCTCAGTGGTTTCGCGATCATCCGCAAATGTATTGGTTGGTCTTTTTGCTAACCTTCCCACTGACAGAATTGAGCTGCGAAGCTTTGACTCGAGGAGCTCAGTTTTTAAAGGAGCGCTTAGGAAAAACTAAGACTGCAGCTGAAGGTTAGCATACTGGCTAAGGAACTTTCTTATAGTGCGATCATCAAATTGAACTGAAACTTTTTCTTTTGATCCAGACCCTTCAACTTGGTGAATAATTCCTGGTCCAAAATGGGGATGGTAGACGCGAAGACCTTTGCGATAGGCTGACCCCGCTTCAGCAGAATTTGCCATTTCGTAGTCAGGAAAAGGGTCCACACTGGTCGTGCTTTCTGCATATCGATCATAAAGTCGACTTTTGGGTTTACTGACTTTATGTTTTAAAAATTTCTCGGGAATTTCTTTTAAAAAACGACTCACAGATTGATACTGGTTTTGTCCCCAAACTTTACGTTGGCCAGCGCAGGTTAGAAACAGTTCTAGTTTAGCTCTTGTCATCCCTACATAAAAAAGCCTTCGCTCTTCCTCAAGCTCCATGTCATCACCAGCCGTGCCATCCATGCTCGATCCGTGGGGAAATAAGCCCTCTTCAAGGCCTGAGACAAAGACCACGGGGTACTCAAGGCCTTTAGCGATATGAAGGGTCATCAAAGTGACGGAGTTGGGATCATCCTCCTTAGACTCTTCTTCGCTAACCAAAGCCATATGGTGCAAAAATTGAGTGATGTGGGTCTCATCAGGGTGAAGCTCAAGATAGCGAGAAATAGCATTCGCAAATTCTTCTAGGTTTTGAATTCGACTACTCGCCTCAATCGTGCCTTCTTTCTCAAGGGCAGCCATATAACCAGTGATATTTAGCAGATCATGGTAAAAATCATGAATATCTTTGTCGGTACAACTTTCCCTTAGCTGGCTGAGGATGTCTAAAAAAGAATTTAGTTTGTTGCTCGTGCGAGCCGTGAACTGATTATCTTCAATCATTGAAATGGAGGCTTCAATCAGAGACAGGTCTTGAGCTATTGCAAAGGCTTCAATTTTTTCCAGGGTGGTTTTCCCTAAGCCGCGGGCGGGAGTGTTTACCACCCGGCGGAAGGAGACATTATCTTTTGGATTAACCACGAGGCGCATATAAGAAATCACATCTTTGATTTCTTTGCGATCATAGAACTTGAGGCCGCCAAAAATGCGGTAGGGGATATCTAAATTTCTCAACTTTTCTTCAAAAACTCGGGACTGAGCATTGGTCCGATAAAAAATGGCGATGTCAGAATAATTATAATCACCATTTCTCACTAAACGTTGGATTTGTATCGCAACGCTATGGGCTTCATCATACTCCGTCGGAGCCTCAATAAGTTCAAGAAGCTTTCCCTCAGCATTTTCGGTAAAAAGAGTTTTACCCTTGCGTTGGCTGTTATTTTGAATCACCGCAGATGCAGCTCCAATAATATTTTTAGTGGACCGGTAGTTCTGTTCCAGTTTAATCACTCTTGTGCCAGGAAAGTCTTGATCAAAATGCAAAATGTTAAAGATATTGGCTCCGCGCCAGCTATAAATGGACTGATCTTCATCACCCACTGCGCAGACATTATTTTTATCCCGACTTAATAGCTTTAGCATTTCATATTGGATAAGGTTGGTGTCTTGGTATTCGTCGACTAAAATATAGTGGAATTGCTCTTGCAGTTGAGCGCGAACCTCTTCGTCCATCTTCAGAAGCTCATAGGTTTTTAGCAAAAGATCAGAAAAGTCCAAGGCGTTATGGGCCTTCAATTGTTTTTGGTAAACTCCAAAAACATCTCGTGCAATAGGTGACCAAGGATAGTTTTCAATATCTTGGAGCCCCTGTAGATCTGATTTTAAGGTGGATATCTGCCTTGCCACTTTTCGGGCGTTGGTGGCACTGTTGTCATAGCGCAATTCTTTGAGGATGCTTTTGACGAGGGATGTTTGATCGGTGCTATCAAAAATTGTAAAATCACTATTATAGCCCAAGCGGTTAGAGTAGCTCCTCAGGATTCGATTGCCAAAGGAATGAAAGGTCGACACCCAAGAGTCGCCAAGGTTGCTCTCTTGGAGCATGGAGCTAATTCGATGTTTCATCTCGCCAGCAGCTTTATTTGTAAAAGTCACAGCCAAAAAATTTTGTGGAGCGAAAGCCCCTGACTGAATTCCGTAGGCAATTTTTTGGGTCAAAACTCGAGTTTTCCCAGAGCCCGCACCGGCCAGGACCAAAAGGGGATGGGTGAAGTCTAAAACAGCTTCTTTTTGTTGAGGGTTGAGATTTTGCAGGAATGAGTCCATCCCGCAGTTTCTATAATAGATTAGAAGGGCTGTCAAAAAAACAGCCCGAAAATACAATTATTTGCGTGTGACTTTCTGTACGATCGAGTTTTTAACCATCGCCTGCTTTTTGAGATCCCCTTGGTACTTAAGAGCCTGTTTTCGATTCTTAAAGCTCCCAATGCTGACGCGGTACCAAACTTGGTCATTGACTGTGGCTTTCACTGGAAAGGCTGGAAAGCCTTTATCAATCAGCTTTTGTGAATGGGCCTCAGCCTCTTCAATGGTTTTATAGGAGGCCACCTGCACGGTGTATTCGATGGCTGTGGGTTTGGGTAAAGTCGGACGGTGGGGAACACTATCCGGCTTCCGCTCGTCTTTTTTAGCGACAGTGCCTGAAGCTTTACTGGTTGCAGGATCAGCTTCGCTGGCCATAGCGACCTCAGAATCAGCATTCTCCTCATGAGAGGAGGCTGTCTCTCCATCTTTTTTATCTGCAGAGGATTCTTCTTTTTTATCTTCCTTTTTATCAGCAGTGGCAACATTGCGATCAACAATCACTTCTGGTTCCGTGCCGCGGGCTTCCTCGAGAGCTTTTTGCGTCAGCATTTCCACTTCTTTGGCGGTGATTTCAGCGCTGGCAGGTTCGCTATCTTCCATGGCCTGCTTCAAGTGAGCATCGGATTCAATGCTACGAACTTTATAGTCGCGATCACTCCAGCCTTTTCCTGAAATCACTCCGATACTAAATGAGAGCAAGCAAACAAAAGTCACTAAGATCACAGTCAAAGCTACATTGAGTTTCGATTCTTTACCTTTACGTTTCATTGTTTTCCCCCAGGAAAGCGGCTTCTATAATGTTAATGCTCAGGGATGTCCCGCGTCAAGGTCTGGATCACCTAGATAAGAGCCTAGGTCGGCAGGTTGATAAAATGACTCATAAAACTCCACGACGAAAATTTAGGCGAGCCTTGTCAAAATGATGACGTGCTCGTCAGACCCTCCACGCTGGGCTCCTCTCCCATGGTCGTGGCCCACGCTTTGAAAACCCACACATCGGCATTCCAGTCTTTGTTGCGGACGGAAGTCCTGTTGGCATCGAGGTTGCTATTTATAAGTACGAATTCCTATAAACCGTGGAGGAAGTCGTGGCAGACAATACGGCAGAAAAATTAGAACCGCAGGAAAGTCCAGGTGCAAAAAAGCAAAAACCTCCGGTTCTGCTAATGTCCATCATCATACTCAACACCATTGCTTTTGTTGGTGTCGGTGCTCTTTTGTATTTGAACAAAAAAGCAGAGTTGGCAAAACCGACTATGGAGCCTCTTATCGAAGGTGCTGTTGAGGATCAAAAGAGTTCTGTAGAGTCTGGAGGCGCCTATGTTATTCCTTTGGACTATTTCTTGGTCAATCTATCTGAAGATCAAGGACACAAGCTTTTTAAAGTCAAAATGGAATTTGATGTGGACAGTGCTGAAGTCATGGAAGAGATCAACAAAAGAATGCCGCAAGTTCGGGATATCATCATTATTCTATTATCCAGCAAAAATTACTCTCAGGTTTCCACGGCCAAAGGCAAGGAACTGCTAAAAGAAGAAATTCGTGACACGGTAAACTCCTTTTTAACAAAAGGAAAAATTAACAAAGTTCTGTTTACAGAATTTATCTATAGCTAGAGGGCGGCATGAATCAGGTTTTATCGCAAAGCGAAGTTGATGCATTATTAGCCGCGGTTTCCGAAGGGGAAATCGAAACCAGTGATGGGGCGGATCATAGGGATGACCGAGTCGTTGTTGTCTATGATTTGACCAGCCAGGATCGAATCATTCGCGGACGTCTGCCTCAGCTCGACGTTATCTACGAAAAATTTATGCGATCTTTTCGCGTTTCCTTATCTTCTGCTCTACGCAAAATCGCTTCTTTGAACCACGCAAGCACCGATTTTCTAAAGTTTGGCGAATTTATTAATACGCTTCCTATGCCGACTTGCATGAGTGTTCTTCGCTTTAGTTCCCTTCGCGGCTCAGCCCTGTTGGTTATTGAAAGTAAACTGGCTTATGCTCTCGTCGATAGCTTTTTTGGCGGCGATGATCGTCCTTACTCTAAAGTTGAGGGGAAAGATTTTACGCCGATTGAAATTTCAATCATTCGTAAAGTCGTCGACCTGGCCATCCAGGATTTAGAAGCTGCATGGGAGTCCATTCACAACATCGATTGTAGTTTTGTCAGAACAGAAATTAACCCTCAATTTGTGGGTATCGTGCCACCGACAGATGTTGTGATTGCTTCTGCATTTGATGTGGAGCTAGAGAACGCCAGCGGCACGATCACTCTGGTCATTCCTTATTCAACAATTGAACCGATCAAACAAAAACTTTCGACAGGGTTCCAGGTGGAATCGGATCAAACAGATAAAAGACTATGGACATCCATTATTAAAGATCAATTGATGGATACAGAAGTCGATATCAATGTGAACTTGGGGCACAGTGAGATCACCCTTAAAGAGCTAATGGCTCTTAAAGAGGGGGATGTGATTCCTCTTGATCAGGATGCCAATGGTGAGTTCGACGTACTTGTGCAAGAAGTGAAAAAATATAAAGGTTTATACGGAGTTTATCATGGCTCGGTGGCAATGCAGGTGACCAAGCCCATTATTAAGGAGACAGACGATGAGTGATTCAGCAGAAAATCTAGATGATCTACTGAATGTAGAAGCGCCAGAAATTGAAGAGGTTGCTAGAAAAAATGATCCCGAGGGTACCCAGGGCAATAACTTGGATTTGATTCTCGATATCCCATTAAAAGTCACAGTGGAACTGGGTCGCACCAAAATGGTAGTGAGTGAGCTTCTTAATCTCGGCCAGGGAAGTGTGATCGAATTGAATAAGCTAGCAGGGGAGCCCATGGAAATCCTTGTTAATGACAAGCTTGTTGCCCGTGGCGAAGCCGTTGTTGTTAATGAAAAGTTTGGTGTTCGCCTGACCGATATTATTTCACCTAAAGAAAGAGTTGAGCAACTGAAGTGAGGGGCATCATGAAGCTTTTGGTATTATTGATCAGTTTATTTTGCTGGACGGTGCAAGCGAAGGAAGCTTCTAAGCTTGTCGATGTGGATAAAGACTCGAGTCTGTCTGAGTACTTTAGCAAGTTGAATACCAAGGTGAGTGATGATCCTGAACAAGAGTTGATTCAAGCTAGTGAGGATCTTAAGTCTATCTCTGAGGAAGAGATTCCTCTAGAAATGCATAAGCAAAAAGCCGCTAAAGTAGAAAGTATGTCTCCCCTGCAAAAGATGGTTTTTGTCCTTGGCGCTCTCGTTTTAGTGGCAGGAGTCCTCTTTTTTAATATCCATCGTTTTTCTAAACGCCGAGGGGAAGGCTTTGCGGCCAAAAACATTAATATTATAAGTAAAAAGCCCTTGGGCCCCAAAAAAGAGTTGGTCCTTATTCAGATCGCTGGTGAAACCATTCTATTGGGTGTTACCGACCAAAATATCAACTGCATTAAAACTCTCTCGCTACTTGAAGATGAGCTACCACAATTTGTTGAACCAAAATTCGCAAAAAAGTTTCAAGAAAAAATAGAACAAACGAATATGGATGAAGGTGCTGAAGAAGTGGACGGATTTACCGTTTCTAAGTTGGATGACGTACGTTCCGCGGTGAGTGAAAGGTTCTCGATCTAATGAAAAGATATGGCTTCATCCTCATTATTTTAGCATTTCTTCCATGGGAGGCTATGGCGCAAGTATCGGTGCCCCAAGTGTCTTTGGGCTTAAAACAAACAAACAATCCTCAGGAAGTGGTGGATTCTATTAAAATCATTTTGATGCTAACGGTGCTTACGCTTGCTCCGGCTATCCTGATTTTAATGACCTGTTTTACTCGCATTATTGTGATTTTTTCATTTCTAAGACAGGCGTTAGGCACCCAACAAATGCCCCCGAACCAACTTCTTGTTGGTTTGTCTCTATTCTTAACTTTTTTTATTATGAAACCAGCTTTTACGGAGATTAACAATGAAGCTCTTCGTCCTTATTTGAGTGGTGCCCTTGAGCAAGAAAAAGCCTTTGAAACTGCCTTAGTTCCCTTACGTCGCTTTATGTTCAAGCAAACCCGTTCAGAAGATCTTTCTTTGTTTCTCAAGCTCGCAAGAGAGGATGGTGCTAAAACTCGCGCCGATGTCGGAACCATGGTTTTGATCCCTGCTTTTGTTATTTCCGAGTTGAAAACGGCTTTTCAGATTGGATTTATCATTTATTTACCCTTTTTAATTATTGATATGGTGATCGCGAGTGTGCTGATGGCGATGGGGATGATGATGCTACCACCAGTGGTTATCTCCCTCCCCTTTAAAATTATGCTGTTTGTGGTTGTCGATGGATGGAGTCTGATTGTGGGCTCCATGGTCAAGAGCTTTGGATAAGTTATGAACGAAGATTTGGTTTTGATGTTAGGCAGTCAGGCATTGAAAACAACGGCAACGTTGGCGGCGCCCATGTTGTTAGGAGCTCTCGTTACGGGTTTGATTGTTTCTGTTTTTCAAGCCATCACCCAGATTAACGAGGCCACGCTCACATTCATACCCAAAATGATTGTCATTGGGGTGATGCTTCTTATGTTTGGCTCATGGATGTTAGATACGATGAAAAATTACACAGTGAATTTAATGGAAAATGTCCATACCTATGTGAGGGAATAAATTGGGCCTTTTAACGATTAATCAGTTTCAAATTTTAGCATTCACCTTAGTTTTCCTAAGGTGCTTAGCCTTTTTTGTATCCTGGCCTATTTTTAGTGGAACCAATCTTCCCGTGCAAGTGAAAGTTCTCCTGTCTCTGCTTGTGGGCATGATTTGTTTTTCTCTGATTCCACCAGAGAGCTACCCTAAGATTGAAGCTTATCCCACCATGATCGGGTTAGGAATTAAAGAGATGGCTATCGGCTTTGCCATAGGCTTCTTGGCGAATCTCATTTTTCACGGGGTGATGATTGCTGGGGAGTTGATCAGTATGGCTATGGGTTTATCGGCCTCGCAGATGTTTAACCCTTCTACAGGAGTCCAGCAGTCTTCAATCAATCAGCTTTACTACTTTTTTGCTGCTTTCTTATTTTTGGCTATTCGAGGTCATCACTATTTCATTAAAGGTTTGTATCAGAGCTTTGAATTAGTTCCTTTGTCAGTCATTTTTCCTCGCATTTCTGAAATTGGTCAGTTTGCGATGCTGGGAGCAAAAGTGATTGAAGTGGGTCTTATGTTGGCCGCACCCGTTTTAGTTTCGATTTTGTTAATTAACTTTTCACTCGGTATTCTTGGGCGAGCAGTGCCTCAAATTAATGTTTTAATTACAAGCTTACCCATCAATGCTTTGGCGGGTTTGATTATATGTATCATTGTCCTTCCTTTCTTTTTAGAAAGCTTAAAAGCAGAGATGATCGACTTTACTGATATCATCTTTTCTTTTTTGAGGACTTTTTAAGGGAATTTGATGGCTAACGAACAGGATATGCAAGAAAAGACAGAAGAAGCCACCCCCCAGAGGAGGGAGGACTTCCGTCGCCAAGGTCAAGTGGCACAAACCCGAGAACTTTCCTCGGCTTTAGCTCTTTTTGGCCTTTCTATCCTTATGTGGTTTATGGGACGCATCCTTGTCGAGCAGTTCTTCGACATTTATAATGTATTGTACAGAAGCTACTTTTTGGCCGCCATTGAAGCGGGAAACATATACCCAGCTATAGCCTTCGCCTTCAAAAAGATTCTGATGATCACACTTCCGGTCTATGTTTTGATGTTTTCTTTGGGGGTGGCTTCATCAATTTTGCAGATTGGTGTTCTTTTTAGTGAAGAAAGCATTAAATTCAATACCAATAAAATCAATCCCATAGAGGGCCTTAAGCGCCTTTTTAGTTTAAAAGCTCTGGTTGAGGGCATTAAGGCTATCTTAAAATTTACTTTAGTGGCCGGCGTGATTTACTTAGTCTTACGTGGCGAGTTTGCGACTCTTCCAAAGCTCCTTTTTATGAAGCCGATACAAATGTTTTATTATATTGGAGTTTTAGTTTTTAAATCCATGCTTTCTATTGGTGCTGTCATGACTGTTTTGGCTGCTGCTGACTATTTTTTCCTTCGCTTTGATCTCGAAAAGCAAATGCGCATGTCAAAACAAGAAGTCAAGGAAGAGGTTAAGTCACGAGAAGGGGATCCGCTCATTAAAGCGCGCATTCGCAAAATTCAAAAGGAAATGGCGACTAAACGCATGATGGAAGATGTGCCTAAGGCGGATGTGATCATCACTAACCCGACGCATTTAGCGATTGCTTTAAAATATGATCCAACTCAACATGCGGCGCCTCAGATTAT
Organism: Bdellovibrionales bacterium; assembly: GCA_020435205.1. GTDB lineage: Bacteria > Bdellovibrionota > Bdellovibrionia > Bdellovibrionales > JAGQZY01 > JAGQZY01. Next base: position 46,585 of record JAGQZY010000008.1, read on the forward strand.
TGCCAAAGGAGCTGACTTTTTAGCGGAGAAAATTAGAAATTTAGCGAAAGAGCATGAGATTCCAATTGTTGAAAATAAACCCTTAGCGAGGACCATTTATAAAACCCTTGAGGTTGGACAATTTATTCCTCGTGAACTTTTTGAAGCTGTTGCTGAAGTTTTGGCTTTCGTATTCAAGCTCAAAAGAAAGAGAGTAGGACGTGGATAATCTCTTTCAATATTTAAAGCGCTTTGAGAAATACACTAAGAACACCGATTTGATGATGGCAATCGGCTTAATAGGCATACTTGCTGTCATGATTATCCCATTGCCCTCAATTATGCTTGATTTGGCTCTCACGGGATCATTGACCCTGAGTCTTTTGGTTCTATTGGTGGCCTTATACATTAATAGTCCATTAGAGTTTTCCATTTTTCCTTCATTGCTTCTTGTCACCACTTTATTTCGGTTGTCTTTGAACGTGGCTTCGACGCGTCTGATTCTTTCTAATGGGCACGAAGGCGAAGGAGCTGCTGGTGAAGTGATATCTGCCTTTGGTCACTTTGTCGTTGGCAATAATTACGCCATTGGTCTGATTGTTTTTATTATACTTGTTATCATCAACTTTGTGGTGATCACTAAAGGTTCGGGGCGTATTGCGGAAGTGGCTGCGCGCTTCACCTTGGACGCCTTGCCAGGAAAGCAAATGTCTATTGATGCCGACCTCAATGCGGGGTTGATCAATGAGGAGCAAGCAAGGTCTCGCCGTAAAGAGATTGAAGCGGAAGCTGACTTTTACGGAGCCATGGATGGTGCCAGTAAGTTCGTTCGCGGAGATGCCATTGCTGGCATTGTTATTACAGCTATTAACATTTTTGGTGGTTTGATACTTGGCGTTTTGCAAAAAGGTTTGGACATCACGTCAGCAGCAGAAGCTTATACGCGACTGACGATAGGTGATGGTTTGGTCAGTCAAATTCCAGCCCTCATTATTTCAACAGCCGCAGGTATCGTTGTCACTCGCAACCACTCTAAAGGCAATATGGGTGCCGATATGGCAAGCCAGCTCTTTGTAAACCCAAGAGCTGTGGGGATTGCGGCAGGAGTTGTATTCTTCCTTGGGATGGTTCCTGGGCTTCCTACCATTCCATTTACGGTGGTTGCCCTTCTTTTGGGAGGAACTGCTTGGCTAATTCTGCGCTACCAGCAAGAAGAACAAGAGATAGAACAGGCGCGGATGCTTGAAGAGGAGCAAAAGCCGAAAAAGGAAAATATTGAAAACTTACTCCCTCTAGACTTGGTTGAACTCGAAGTAGGATATGGACTCATCAATACAGTAGAATCAGAAGAAAGCGGTGACCTTCTTGAAAGGATTGTTAGCATTCGTAAGCAATTTGCGTTGGACTTAGGGGTGGTAATTCCCTCGGTTCATATCCGGGATAACTTACAGTTAAAGCCTGGCGAGTATCGACTTCTTATAAAAGGGAATAAAGTGGCTGGTGGCGAACTTAAGCCTGATTGCTATTTAGCCATGGATCCAGGGAATGTCTCGGGTCCCATTGATGGTACTCCAACCAAAGAACCTGCATTTGGTTTAGATGCCTTGTGGATCACAAAATTACAAAAGGATGACGCCGAGGTGGCAGGATATACAGTGGTGGATTTGCCAACAGTGATCGCCACTCATTTGACTGAAGTTTTGCGTCAGCATGCTTACGAAATTTTTGGTCGCCAAGAGGCTACACGTCTCATTGATAATCTTAAGAAGAATTATCCAAAAGTTGTTGAAGACTTGGTGCCAGATATCCTTAGCTTGGGGCAGGTGGTTAAAGTCCTGCAGAATCTTCTTAAAGAACAGGTTTCTATTCGTGATTTATTGACTATTTTTGAAACTCTAGCTGATGAGGGTGTTCATACCAAGGATACGGATCAGTTGACCGAATCTGTACGTAAAGCCTTGCGTCGAGCGATTACGACCAAGCTCAAAGATAGTGAAGACCTCGTACATGTTATCAATCTATCTCCGCAAGTCGAAGAGATCCTCAGTCAGTCTCTTTTGCAAACAGAGCAAGGGGTGCAATTGGCAATGGATCCCACTTACGGGCAAGAGCTAGTGAGTTCAATTGCTAAAACCATTGAGACACACCCTGAGGTGGCGGGGCAGCCTGTTCTCCTGACGAGTCCGGTCAATCGCAGACATATTTTTAAACTAGTGAATCGTTTCATCCCGCAGCTGGTGGTTTTATCTCATAGTGAAATTTCTCCTGATGTAGGAGTTCGTACCGTAGGAACCGTGGAGGCATTCCATGCAAGTTAAAAAATACGAAGCATCCTCTGTCTTGGAGGCACTCAAAGAGATTAAAAGTGATCTTGGTCCGGATGCTATCATCTTGTCCACTCAGGAGGCTAAATCCATCCCAGGAATGCCTAAAAAGTTTATTGTAGTTGCAGCGGTTTCTGAAACTCAGCTTAAGAAAAAGGAAATCGCACAAAAGCAGCTTGGAGATATCTACGACAAAAAGGTGAGTCTTCGCTCTGCGCATCAGCAAAAAATGGTGATTGATAATGTTATAAAAAATGTAGAAAACAAAATCGCTCAGAAAAAGCGAACAATCACCTCTACACCATATATAGAAATCAATGATGGTGAAGCTTTACCCACTCAGGCCAGCGAAGTTGCCTCGGCAAGCCAAGGGAGCCAAAGAGTGAGGCAGGCGGCCAGAGACGCCTTCAAGACAAGCCTATCTTCACAATTTTTTGCAGACCAATCGGCTCAACTTAACCACCGGCGCCTACAAAATATGGCCACTGAGAAAAAGCGAGAGGTCACAGCTCCAACTATCGATTCAGTCATTCGTCGTCTGAAAACCTGTGGTGTAGAAAATACCCTCATTGACCACATTGTCCATCAAATCAAGAGGGAGCTTGGTGCTAATGTGCAGAGACAGGCTTTGGTGGACTCTTGGCTCGCTAAGTGGATACTTGCCCACACGGAAGTGACGGAAGCGATGACGGGAGAGACTCTCGAAATTTTTGTTGGGCCTCAAGGGATGGGTAAGACCACGGCTCTTGTCAAAGTCGCTGCTCATTACACAATCAATGAACAGAAATCAGTAGCGATTATCTCAACCGACCTCAGCAAAGTTGGGGCCGTCGAGCAGTTGCGCGTGTATGGAAGAATTCTCAATATTCCTGTCTATGTCGCTAGCAGCGAATGGGATTTACAAGAGAAAATTCAACAGCTTGGTCATGAGTATTCCAGTCTTCTCGTGGACACTCCAGGGATATCATTGGGCAATATCTATGAACTGGACTTTATTCGAAACCTAACGAGTGTAGAAACTCACAAGATCAAGAGAATCCACTTGGTGCTATCGGCATTGGCCAAGGCGAGCGATATTGGCAGTATCATTAAACGTTACGAGGTCGCGCAATTTGACGATGTGATTGTCAGCAATATCGACCAAACCACTCAACATGGGATTCTATTGAATATGGGACAAAAGATGAAAATGCCTTTTCATTCTTTTGGTCTAGGGTCAGATGTTATTGACGGATTTGAATTTGCAACTAAAGAAAGAGTATTGGACTTAATTTTTAAACTGACAAAAGTGAATGGAGAGAAGGGTCATGGGAAGCTTTTATAATCATGCAGAAAAAGTACCAGCAACGCGAACACTGAGTGTCACTTCCGGTAAGGGTGGTGTAGGCAAAACGACCTTAACTGTTAATCTAGCTTTCACTCTTGCTGAGATGGGAAAAAAGGTTCTTATTCTCGATGGTGATATTGGCCTGGCCAACATAGATATTTTTTTAGGGATCCGTCCAAACAAAACCTTAGAAGACTTCTTTGCTGGCGAAGAGCGTCTCAACGATATCATCGTAAAAGTGAATAAAAATATTCACGTTATTCCGAGTGCAAGCGGGCTGACAGACCTCAAAAGTATTGATGTCTATAAGAGAAAGATGCTTATGGATGAAGTGGGTATGTTAGAAACCACTTATGATTATCTTATTGTGGATACAGCGTCTGGGATTGATGAAAATGTTCAATATCTAAATAGTTCAGTTCAAGATGTTTTGGTGGTTATCACCCCTGAGCCTGCCAGTATGGCTGATGCTTATGCTTTAATTAAGTTGTTGCACAATAATCATAAAGTAAATCGATTTTCTGTTGTAGCGAACAAGGTGCTCAGCGAAAAAGAGGCTAAGGATATTTACCAAAGAATCAATAGAGTGAGTGATCGGTTCCTCAATGTTCACCTAAGCTATTTGGGGTATGTTCCTTTGGATCCCAAATTGAGACAGTCGAGTGACCAGAAGTTGATCTGTAAAGCACGACCAAGTGCTGCCTCGTCCATCGCCTTGAAAAGAATAGCGGAATCAATAGGTTCTGGAGCGGAAGTGGGCGAAGTTAAAGGGAATTTGCAGTTTTTTTGGAACCAGCTTCTTTCGGTGGCTTGATATATGGACTTTTGAGTTAGGTGTGGCTTTGATAAAATAAAATAAAGGGTCGGCTATGTCCAATGCGTTATTGAAAAAATATAAGGAGTCTCCAAATACTCTGACTCCAGAACAAAAAGATAAATTGATTATGGAGTACGCTCCATTGATCAAGTTTATTGCGCAAAAAATTGCAATGCGTTTACCGTCCAATATTGAATTGGATGATCTCATTTCTAGTGGTGTGATTGGCTTAATGGACGCCATTGAAAAGTACGATCCGTCTCGCGACAATAAATTTAAAACTTATGCGGAATTTCGTATTCGTGGTGCTATTCTTGATGAGCTTCGTGCACAAGACTGGGTTCCTCGCTCGGTTCGCGATAAGTCTAAGCTTCTTGATCGCACTATTGTGGAGCTTGAAGCGGAAATGGGGCGAACACCAGAGGATAAAGAAATTGCTGAGCGGCTTGATATCTCATTGGATGAACTTTATGATTTGATGAACCAAGTCAAACCCGTTAGTGTTCTTTCCATCGACGAGGCTCCCACCTTTAGCAGTGTTGATAAAAAGTCGATTTTAAATATCTTAGAGGGTTGTAAACTGAACAATCCCCATAGCCAGCTTAACGTGAAGTTCGTCAAAGATGTCATGACAGCGGCCATTGAGGATCTTCCAGAAAGGCAGCGTTTGGTTCTGTCTCTTTATTATTATGAAGATCTCAATTTAAAGGAGATTGGGAGAGTGCTAAGGGTGACCGAGAGTCGTGTTTCCCAGCTTCATGCTCATGCAATCGCGCGCCTGCGGGCGAAGTTACAGGCGACTCTAGACAAAGTCGAGCCCTCAAAAGCTTCTTAACAGTGTATTTTTTACCAGGCTTCTATTTTTTTTCCTCCGAGGTTGGTAGGTCCTAGGCCACCCTCTTCAACAAGGAAATATTATGAAGTTATCCTTTGCAATCTGCTTGATTTTTTCAACCCACTTAGCTCATGCCGGATCGATTGTGAATACAGATGAAAATGTCTCATCAGTTTTACTTTCTCCCGAGGGATTGATCGTTTATGTGAAAGAGAAGCCTAAGCAGGGATATATTATTCCCCGTCAAATTGTTGAGAATACGGGGTTGTCGTTGAAAGAACTTTCAGATATTTTACTTTCATCGAAGTCTAGCTGTCAGTTCGATGGGATTTCCGGTGAGGCTGGCGAACATCGAATTGCAGTGAGCAAGGTGACCGACTTGATTCAAGCAGCCCAATAATTGTCTCTAGGAAGGTGTGGGCATTTCTTTGCGAATCTTTTTTAAGAGACGGCCTTCCATTTGCCGAACGGCTTCGCGGGTGACTCCCCATTGCTCACCAATTTCCTGTAGCTTCATAGGCTCATCATTGAGGAGTCTATTTTCTAAGATATAGAGCTCCTTGTCGTTGAGTTCGCCTTTAATTTTGTCTAAAGCCTGGTGCAATTGTGCGATGGTTTCCTTTTCAATGAGGACTTCATCGGTGTCAGGGCTTTCATCAGCTTCAAAATCTAAGAGGCTTGAACTGCCATCTTCACCCAAGGGCTGATCCAAGCTCATGTCTTTGCGAGCCAGCCTCTTTTCCATCAAGCGCACATCTTTTTCGGGGACGCCCAGACGATCGCTGAGCAGCTGCACTGTGGGCTCCATCCCTAGGCGATCGAGCTCGGCCTTTTCCTTTTCTAGGTTATAAAAAAGTTTGCGTTGGTTATGGGTGGTGCCTATGCGAACCATGGAGTGCTGTTTCATCAGGTAATCTTGGATGTAGCCCCGAATCCACCAAACTGCATAGGTAATCAGGCGGGCTCCCTTGTAGGGGTTGAACTCTTTGACCGCGTGTAACAGACCGACGTTACCCTCCTGAATGAGGTCGACCAGCTTGGCTCCAAGCTGGGAGTATTCTGCGGCCACCTTAACCACAAAGCGCAGGTTTGATGTTACCAAAATTTCAGCATCCCGTGGATCATGGCTTTCGTGGTAGCGTTTGGCTATTTTAAGCTCTTCGTCTTTGGAG
>JAGQZY010000090.1 GCA_020435205.1 Bdellovibrionales bacterium
TTCCAGCTACTAGTGTCTTATGGGGTGTTAGCGACGGTGGGATCTCAATTAGAAGCCATCAGCCAAAGGGAAAGCTTTTTGGGCGCCTTTCACTTTTTAACCACAGCCTACGCTATTTCTTTTTTTCTGCCGGCTTTTCTAGCGGCGGTGATATTGTGGATTTTGTTTAAAACAAGGCTCTTGGCTGAAGAGAATAAAAAAGACCACCAGCAAATTTTGAGCCTTCATGGGCGAAATCAGCTTTACTCGCTACACTTTTCACTGTTTCTTCTGCGCCAAGAATTTATTAAATACATTACATTGGTGCATACTTTATTTAAATTGAGCCGTGAAGCTGAAGATGGTGAGACTGAAATTGATGAAAAGCTGGGACGCTACCGCCGAATTTTGTTAAAGGTGGGAGATGAGATCAAAGAACTTTGCTTCAGCGTGGGTAGGCAGAGAGCCTATCGCTGGCATGTTCAAGAAATATTGGTTTTTTACAAAGCTATTAATCAAATTGAGTTGATGGTTGATGATTTATCAGAGGTTCTTAATTTTCTGCAAAATAACGATTTAGATCCTGAATGGGAAAAAGAATGTCGTTTTTGGTTGAGCCTCCAGCTTATGGTTTTTGAATCCTATTTTAATTTTGTAATAGGGGTCGAGGACTGCGACCGTGAAAAAGTAGAATCCAATACGCAAAAGTCCTATGATGTTTTAGATAGGCTTTTTACCAATCAACAGTTGAGCGAACCCTATCGCAATTTCTCAAAAACTTTTTACCGAATCACAGAAAGCAATGGCGGCTTGACTACAAGTCTTTGATTTGTCGGCGTGCGAGCTTATAAATTTTCCTGAGGTGGTAGTTGGTCACCTCGGGTGATTTATACACAAAGTAGCTGCGAATATCTTCGGCTGCCTTTTTATAATCACCAGATTGGTAGGCAACAAGAGCTCGCTCGGAAATGTGGCGGAGATTAAAGGGCTGGTATTTCATTAGGTAGCTGTGAATGAGCGAAAGGAGCTGCAGATGCTGTTCCTTCTTGGCGCGGGCTTTCAGTTGATTGAGGTAACTGATCACTATGCAGTGAGTGGTCAGCTCCTGGCTAGCGAAATCCAAGCCCTCATTGATGAGATCGACGATCTGGTATGGTTGCAGACAACGCCCTTGATTTAGAACATCAACGATTTGAGGGCGCTCATGAATATAGACCTTGAGGAGAAAATGCTTTCTGCAGGCCATGACTTGGACACGCAAATCAATTTTCTCCGCTAGAGTGGTAAAGAGGAGCATTAACAATTCAGGAGGACCCTGTCGGCAGGAAAGCACATAGGGGAGGAAACATCTTTCCAATGAGAGTTGGCTGCTATCGAGGGCATTGAAACCCATCTGTCGAAAAAAATAATCAATCAGGGTGTCCAAACGATCCTGTTCTTGGCCCAAGCCCTCCACTCGTTTTGCTAAATTTTTATAAAGCTTGTGTAGCTGGCTTTGTAAAATTTGTGGGGACCAGGAGGGATTGAACTCGGAGCAGAAGTGGCAAAGCTCAAGGCTCAGCTTCCACTGGTTGTTTAGTAAAAAAATTGGCTGTTCCACCTCAAAAGGCGGGCTCCCCCCGATCTTCATGGCTTGAAATAAAATCAAATTTTGCCCGGAATTCAATCCTAAAGTCACAGGCCGGCCCTGGCGGTTGACAGTGTGCGGGGTCGGCCAGACAATAAGGGGGTGCCAGATGAAAAGTCTTTATTAAAGAAAATTCAAGAGCTTGAGACCCAGATTGCCACTAAAGATCAGGATCTTAAAATTTATCGAGACGAACTTTCTCTCGCCAATAAAAAGCTAGAGGCCTTGATTATTCAGATGAATGACCAATTGCAGCACGCCCATAGGATCCAAAGATACCTAGTTCCCACCGAGTTTCCAAACATTCAGGGTTTTGAGTTTAGCACTAAGTTTAAATCCAGTTCCCTTTCGGGAGGGGATTATTTTGATATTTTTGAGCATCACGACAAAATGCGCTTTGGTATCTTTCTCTCATCGGCCTCAGGATATGGGATGTCGGCCCTGTTTTTATCGGTGTTGATGAAGATGACCTTTGAAATTGAGGATCGTCAGAGTCGAGACCCGGCTCAGGTCATGGTAGAAATTATTCAAGAGTTGCAAGGCCAAAGTCAGCCTAAAGACAGCGCTGCTATTTTTTACGGGGTCTTTGATCGACGCAAGTTTGAATTGACCTATTCCAATCTCGGCCAGCCATTGGTGCTTTTTTACCAGGATGAAAGTCAGCGCCTCGACCTTCTTAAGGGGGGAGAGGCTCACTTTCCTATGGCTGGGGAGAAACCGGTCTTTGAAAATCTGAGTATTGAGCTCAACCCCAAGGATAAATTGATTCTGTGTTCGAAGGGCTTTCTCGACCTAACCAACCAGGAGGGCCATCATTGGGGAATGGATGAGCTGATCTCTGTCATTAAACGCAACGTCTCTAAGGACGTCCATGCCCTCAGGAATGAGATTTTTTACCAAGCCGATAAATTTTGCCCTGAGCCCCCCCGGGATCTCACTGTGATTGTACTTGAGGTGAAAGAGCGAATCATTAAGCTCGCTTCGGACCTATCCTAAGCACAGGTTTACGCTCGGTCACTTGATTGAGCCCTTGAAAATCCGCTACAACATAGAATAGCTAAGGAAAGGAATATCTATGCAAGTCTATGATGGTGCTGTTGATAAGGGTCTCGAAGGAGTGGTGGCTTGTACCACGGCGATCTCTTCGATTGTGGATGCGACTCTTTGCTACCGTGGCTATACAATTGAAGACCTGGCACAAAACTCGACTTTTGAGGAAGTGGTCTTCTTACTTTGGAATGATCGCCTTCCCACATCGGCTGAGCTTGTTGATTTAAAAAACAGCTTTGGCAAAGAAATGGCCCTTGAGCCTGAATTGGTGGCAGCTCTCAAAAAACTTCCAACGAAAGACACCCATCCCATGGCGTGGCTTCGCACAGCAGTTTCCACCATGGGACTGTGGGATGTGGATGCCAATGAAATGGATGATAACGCCAATCACAGAAAGGCTATCCGCTTGAGCGCTAAAATGGCGACCCTAGTTGCTGCCTTTCATTGCTTTCGCGAAGGTAAAGAGCTAGCCACACCAAAAGCTGACAAATCGGTCGCCTGGAATTTCCTTTACATGATGAAAGGGAAGGACCCCGATCCAGAAATGGTGAAAGTTTTTGATACCTGTTTGATCCTTCATGCTGACCACGAGCTTAATTGTTCGGCATTTGCGGCTCGGGTTACAGCATCGTCCTTGAGTGATATGCATTCCGCTGTCGTCAGTGGTATTTGTGCCTTGAAGGGGCCTTTACATGGCGGAGCCAACGAACAGGTGATGCGTACCCTTAGAGAGATTGGCGGTGTTGATCAAGTGATTCCCTGGCTCGAAAAGGCTCTAGCAAACAAAGAGAAAATTATGGGCTTTGGCCACCGTGTTTATAAAAATGGAGACCCTCGCGCTAAAATTCTTCGTAGTATGAGTAAAAATATGACGGAGAACTCTGGTGAACCACAATGGTTTGCTATGTCTGAAATTCTTGATGATGAAATGAAAGCCCGCAAGGGTTTACTACCTAACGTGGATTTTTATTCCGCCAGCGTTTATTACAGTATGGGAATTCCTTTGGATCTTTTCACCCCTATTTTTGCCGTGTCGCGGGTGACAGGTTGGATAGCCCATATTCTTGAACAGTATTCCAATAACCGTATCTACCGCCCTCGTGGCCAGTGGACGGGCAAAGAAGGCTTGAAATACACTCCCATTTCCCAGAGATAGTCTAGGCCTGTTGCCAGTGTCTCAATTTTAGAAAAAGCCACTCTCGGGTGGCTTTTTTTATGGCCATTTGGTCTAGGCGATCTTCTCTGATTTGTTTAAAAAATATCTAGACTCGAAAAATGGCCGCCCCTGGGGAAAAAGTTGTCTTACAATAGCCCTCTATAAGTATTGAAATGAGATCTCTTCTTTAGACCTTTCTGCAAAACCCCGATTTAGTAAAAAACAGGGGATAAAAGATGTTAAAAATTTTGATGGTCAGCAAGAATGAGTCCGACAACCCATTGCTTCGTAAGAAGTTAGAGCCGATTGAGCAGCAAGTGGGTGCTGTCCAATACATCAGTGCACGTCCGGCCAATATGTCCACACTCCTTGAAAGTGACCTGAGTTTACTCATTTTCAATTGTCCCCATTTTACAACAGCACTTCGCGATCATATCAATCATTGGCGTTCTTCAGGCTATTTGGGCCCCATTGTGATTTTAGCTAAGGTTCATGATCCCGTAACCCTAAACAATCTGGCCGACATGCAGAATGTTGCGATTGTTGAAAAGCCCTACGAAAATAAAGATTTGCAGGGTGTTGCTGTCAAACTTATCAATGAAGCTAAGGTCAAACAGCGCCGGTGGCGTCGCTATGATACGGACCAGACCGCATGGCTTGAGAGTTATACCTCAGAGTTTTCAGTATCAACAGTCATAAAAAATATTTCAAAGGGTGGTGCTTGTATATCTGGGGACCTTTCCACGATGTCTAAGGGTGACCTTTTAAGAATTCAATTTGATTTAGATGAAATTAATAAATCCCACACAATGAGCGCACAAGTGGTTTGGACCAGCGGTGAAGTGGGAGGAGAGAGAATGGCTGGTTTGCAATTTGTTAGCAAGGAAACGGTTTACCAGTCTTTGTTGGGTGCTGCTTAAAGAAAAAGGAGGGGGTTCCGCACTGTATCGATTTGAAACTTGGGTCGATCCATGTCTCAAACCCAGAAGCCCTATTTGTTTTCTTTGAATAAAGATTTAAACTGGTAGGAACCAGTCGCCAAGGGGATTTCAGCGTTTTTGGGGGGATCAATGGCCAAACTTCAGATCGTAGGTAAAGATGACCAAACTATGGCTATCGTTGAGCACGAGTTGTCGGCTCTGACTAAACACTTCGAAGATATTCATTTTTTTCGAGGAAGACCCGGATATATTGGTACCACTATCGCCGAGGACACCACCATTCTTGTTTACGATGCTAAAGAGGTGAATAAATATATGCAAGCCTTCGTAAAAGAAGCGAGGCGAGCCAACTACGAAGGGCCTATTGTCATCTTAGGTAAAATTCCTGAAACAGTGAATATTGAAACCTACCTAGACGATGACGGAATTGTTTTTATTGAAAAACCCTACGAGGTAAAAGACCTAGTAGGCATTGTATGGAAGTACTTGACCATGATGAAAGTAAAGCAACGACAGTTTAGACGCTACGAGGTCAGAGAAAAGGCCATTATCGAAACCTACAATTCAGATTACAAAGCAGATACGACCATTCATGATATCTCAAAAGGTGGAATGAGAGTGATTGGCGACCATATCGCTTTGAAAGCTGGTGATCTTCTTCGTATACACTTTAACTTTGATCAAATTCAAAAAGAACGGGTCATGAGTGCCAAGGTTGTATGGGTGAAGAAAAAAGATGACAACACTCAAGAAGCTGGTTTACAGTTTGTGTCACAGAAAGCTGTGTATCAATATCTGTTAAACTATGCACTCAACTAAACTAAATCACCATATAAGCCATCAAATACTTTTCATCGAGTTGGCAAGTCCATCCACTCAAAACGCTCTCCATATTGATATGGCTAGGAATCTTGTTGAGCTTGTTAAGGAGTATCAGCCTCAAGGGGTGATGCTTAGCCACCAAGGTCCCGTCTTTTGCTCTGGTGGTGATCTTAAGTTTTACCAGTCCTTGCCGTCTAAAGAGGACGGTTTGAGAGCTAATCAAGAGATTCGTAGCCTTTTGGATGAGTTAAACAGTTTTCCTATTCCCAAAATTGCGCTGGTGCATGGTGCTTGCTTTGGTGGGGGAGTGGAGCTCTTGAGTTGTTTTGATTTTATCTACTGCACGCCATCCTCATTGTTTGGGCTTTGGCAAAGGCGCATTGGATTGAGTTTTGGTTGGGGTGGTGGAGCGCGTTTGGCTCGCCGGATGGGGGACTCCGTCGTCAAAAAATGGTTGTTAACAGCAGAAACACGCTCGGCCTATCAGGCTAAGAAATGTGGTTTGGTGGATCAAATTGAATTGTCCTCCCGCCTTAAGGAGGGGGGGGTACATCAAATGCAAAAAATATTAAGGTTTGGTAACGAAAGTCTTCAGCACCTTCTTGGGCCTGAACAGAATGAGGTTCAGACTTTTCAATCCTTATGGATGTGCGATAGCCACCAAAAAGCTTTGAAAAAATTTAATTCTTAAAGATTGGAATAAGCTCTTTTATCGGCTTGATTTAAAAGGGCCAATATGAGCTCCTTATAGCCAAGCCCTTCTTGCTGCCAAAGCAACGGAAACTGACTAATGTTGGTAAATCCTGGGTGGGTATTGAGTTCGTTAAAGTAAATGGCTCCGTCATTCGCTAGAAAAAAATCCACTCGAGCAAAATCACGACACTTGAGCTGTTGAAAAGCTCGCACAGCCAATCGTTGAATATGGGTAGCTATCTGCGGTTCCACTTGGGCGGGAATAATCAGTTCGGCACCATTGGGATCCAAGTACTTGGCTTCGTAGGAGTAAAACTCATGCAGTGGGCGAACTTCACCGATACCAGAAGCCTTAGGTCCTTCATCGGTTTCAAGGATAGCACACTCTAGCTCGCGCCCAACAATCGCTTTTTCAATAATGATTTTGCGATCATGAATGCGGGCATCGGCAAGAGCCTCATGGAACTCTTCTTTGGATTTGACCTTATGAATGCCTACCGAGGAACCCATACGAGCTGGTTTAATAAAAAATGGCAAGCCCAGCTGATTTTTAACTTCTTCAAATTGGGGGTTTTTTTCTTCAAAAGCGAGGTAGGGAGCCTGGGGAATTCCGGTAAAAACAATTGCTTGTTTGGTCAGTGCTTTATCAAAGCTGAGCTGGCAGGATTCTTGCGAACTTCCGACGTAGCTGAGGCCCCATTCTTCAAGCTCAGCCTGTAACTCGCCGTCTTCGCCAAAGGGTCCGTGACAAATAGGAAAAACCACATCGATGGGTCCGCTCTTCTCCTCACCCTCAATGGCTTTTGCAAAAACATGGGCACCCTCTTTACAAAGTTCGATTTTAATTCCCATTTCCTCTACAGAAATGGGTGATTGAAAAGAGGTTTGCATGAGATCTTCGCCAGTGATTCTCCGCCAAACTTTGTTTTTAGTAATAGCAAGTAACAAAATTTGTAAGTCGCTATCTTTCAGAGCGGAATAAATATTTTTAGCAGAAACGACAGAGACATCATGTTCAGCGGATGGGCCACCGAAAACCAAAGCCACGCGTTTCATCAGGCCATTTCCACAACTTCGCGGATCAACCCGTGAATGCCTTGAAAGACTTGCGAGGGTTTAGCCTGATCGTACATATAGGCCGGTGTCGTCACCACTTTATGTTGGCGGTCGGTGACATAGTCGGTGACCGGGCAAGTCTCGTGAAGGGCTCCTGTTTTTTCGATCTCTTGGGCCGTTTCAGAATCGTCGCCAATTGTGACCGTTACACCTTGGTCGCCTAATATCTTGGCGACTAAGACGGGAGCAATACAGATAGCCCCGATGGGCTTGCTGGCTGAGTGAAACTCACTGATGATACGAACGACATCGGGTAAGACTTCACAGTTGGCCCCCTGTTTAGCCCAACTGCAAAGGTGAAGGGCTGCGCCAAAACCACCAGGAAAGATCACAGCCTCATAATTTTTTACATTGAGGTCACTGAGCTTTTTTACATTTCCACGGGCTATGCGAGCCGCTTCAGAGAGAATATTGCGGATGCCACTGGGTTCGCCATTGGAATGGTCAATACTTTCAAAAGTCTTGTCGGGAGCAAAACACTGGTAGTCAGCTTGACACTGGCCAAGGGCAATCAGGGTGCTCACTGACTCCGTGATTTCTGCGCCGTCCTTAAAGCCGCACCCGGATAGAACAACTGCAATTTTTTTCATGGCCGGCTCCTTTCCCAAAAGGCACTCCCATTTTTGTCATTTTTCACATTTTTGGCAACGGCTTTCTTTAAATAACAAGGCGCCTTTTTAATGAGAATTGATATGGAAAGTTACTTATGGCAAGACTCTGGCTTGTTAGAATTGAAAGTCGATGACTTCCCGGCATTGTTTGACCAAAACACGAAGATCATTGGAGGGAACGAGAGTGGTCGCGCATTGTTTAAGAACCCCAGCGAAGAAAGGAACCTGATGGCTGAAATACCATTCCAGTTGGTGACTTTGACTGCTGCCATCATCTAGGTGAAAAACTACGTCATAGGTCAATAGATCCGCTTTGATTTCGCAAGGGGAAAGATCGCGGCACCTTCCGTCTTTCAAAACCTTTTCTGGTGGAACCATAACCACTTGAGTTTTTTTCAGATTGTGGAAGGTTACGTCGAGGATCTGTTCTTCATCAATTTCGCCATCGAGGGGCACCAAAGATTTTGGAGCCAGCTTGGCTTCAAAGGCCTGTATATTAGCCTTACTGGATACTTCTGTAGCCTTTTTACCAAGATAGTAAACATGTTTAATTTCATATGTGTACTGGTCCTCTTCCCGGTAGTCGATATACTTTTCAAGAGCCGTAATGACATCGCTGATGTCCAACTCTTCGTAATCTAAAACTTCGAAGGTGGATTCTTTAACGATATTTTTGATTGGTCCCGCTGAAGTTACGATCTCTTGAGTTTCTAAGTGATGAACCGATTGCCCCTTTTTTACAGCGAAGGGATCCAGTTTTAGCAAGCTTTCCACCTGAGATTTATAGATGGCCTCAGCTGTCGTTTCTGGGCCAAAATTTTCCTCTGGGGCGCCTTCGTCACAGCTATTAACTAGAGTGAGCAGTAACCCTAGAGCAAAAGTCACTAAGTATGAAAACCTCATATGGAATCCCAGCCCCAAACCCAAAAAGGAATTGGGAAGAGCTCTTTGAATATTTCAAGGGTCTGGTTTGAAAACTCGTGAATTTGGTCCGCTTTAAGAGGGCCAAAAACTAAACGAACCATGTCTGAATCAGCTGTGGTTTGGTAAACATCCTGCCCGTAGCCAAAATAGTATGTGCCATCTCGAAACTCAAAAATAAACTGATCATGGCCAAGAGCTCGAGCTCCTTTTTTGATTTTTTTGCAAAAATTTGTAGGGTTGATGATCTTTATCATACCGAGTACGCCAAATTGCTTTTGAGCTCCTAGTGCTTCCATCTGTCGAATGAGATTTTCACATTGAGGAGGGGTGATTAGGGTTATGGATTCATTTTTCTTTTCCTGAATGGACTCCACGAGCGACAGCAAGGCAGAAACACTGCCGCCCCATTCGTGAATGTAGTTATGGAAATCGGCTCCTTTGCCCAAAACACAGTAGGCTTCTAACTGATTGGTCAGGCGATTCCAGCCTGTAAACACTTCAGAGTTAGGGATTTTCAAATACTTTTGAATATCAATGGCGGTGCGAAGGGTTTTAAGATTGTGGCGATTGTAAAGCTTTAAGATATCATGGGGAGACACCTGCGCCGTATCGAGAATGCGAAGATCCTTCTTGGTGCTGGATTTAAAATTAGTATTCACCTGTAAGGCTATCTCTGATCCAGCCACTTCAAAGCCAAACTTCTGATAGAAATCAAAAAGATCTGTCCACAGCATGGCAAAATCGCAATCTTGCTGTTCAGCGGCCTGAATACAGCTCTGGATGACAGACTGACTCAATCCTTGGCCACGATGAGATTCATTGGTCACCACACTGCCAATAAAGCCAACCTTGAACACATGCCAATGGGTTTTGATGATCGTGGGTTTAAGAACGGCATGGGATAGAATGTTTCCTTGTTCCTCAATGATTCGAATATTAGCGAGATTTTTCTCTTCAAAGGCTAAGGGATATTCATCTTTCAGGGACCACTTGATGTCTTTCCTGAGTGTTTCATTGAGAAAGTTATCGATTTGCTTCCATTCTTGGGATTGGGGGGCTCTTGCTTCCATAGGTTCATTTTAATCCTAATCACCAAAACTGTCTGTTTTGCAGGCGAATACGCGACGAAGGTTCCCCATCCTTCGTCGCGCCTTTTCAGGGGGGATGGGGGCCCTGTCCTGACCGTGCATTTCCACGCGCTACGGGGCGATAAAGATTGGTCTCCTTAGGGTTTCGTGCCAGAATGAAGCCACTGAGGAGATCGTGAGTATGCTGGTCGCTTTTCTTGAAAGCATTAAGTACGTGGGACATTTGTGGCCGGTGGCGCTTATTCGGGTTGTATTGGGTTACCAGTATCTTAAACTTTTTTTTCTTAGACTTCAGTCGGGTTATCTAGATCATGCTTACATCAGTGAGCGCCTAGACATTAGCCATCCACCCACAGGGCTTGGTGGCATTTATTTTGATGTTTTTAAGAGCCTTATTCAATCTCAGTGGTTA
>JAGQZY010000091.1 GCA_020435205.1 Bdellovibrionales bacterium
CGATGATGGCAACATTGTGCGAGTTCGAGTCTCGCCGTCGGTACCACTCGTGGAGATGTGATGAACCCAGCTTAGTGGCCTCGGATCATCCAGCGAGACCCAGTTTAAGACCCACCCACTAGGCGCGTGGAATATTTTTTGAAAAGCTCTCTGGTCGAAACCTTCGATCTTTCCAAGGCCGGCAAAGTTTTTAGGGTTCTGGCTGCAGAAACCGAACCTTTACCGACAATGGAGTAGGCTTGCTTCACCTTACTCCCTAATCCCAATCCAACAAATTCCATGGGAAGCATAATAGCTTCGTTGTAGATATTATTTCTCTTATCCGCGAGATCACTGAATTTTTAGCCAAACAAACCAAGCGTAGCAACGTGGTGTTTGGCTTCCGCAGAGTCACTGCCAAGGGAATGAATGAGGCCAAACGCTTCTATCGCAATGGACACCTTGGGGTAGCAGGAGCCGTCGTTGCCACGGGAGCTTTAGGCTACGAAGTGATCACTGGTAGCACAGGAAAATTAGTCTCTGATAGTCTATCTAAAAAAGCTCCTGGGTTTAATGTAAAAACCAAAAGCTTTGACGATGACGGGGACTATAACCCTATTGATACAAACTTTTAAGATGGAACGAATCCATCTTTGCTCATTGGTTCACACAAAAAAAGCCTCCCATGGGAGGCTTTTCTTTTTTTAAAAAATTTTACTGACTCAATTGAGGCCTTGCCGTCCCCCCACAAGCACGACCCTAGACCAAGGTTAGGCGCAAAACATCCAATCTATCACCTACAGACAATGCCTTAACCACGGCCCTCTTAAGAAAGCTTTAGAAAATCTGGTTTTTGTGTTGGGATTTCGTCTAGATTTTTGGTGGCCGATAAGGATAAAGAGGGCAAAGCCTTTGCCATTGCGGCTCTCTCTCTTATGGTCGGGGATCGCGTCCAGGTTGTCATTTTTCTATATGTTGGCACAATAAAACCACACTTAATAAACCGGAGGTTTTTATGATTCGCTTAAAGGGCATCGCTCTTATTTGCGCTGGTCTCTCTCTCCTCTTTACGGCAGCTTGTAGTAGCAGCAGTAGTGGTAGTAGCAGCGCAACAACATACACACTGTCGGGAACTTTAGATCCCGGAAACTCAAGTAGCAGCTTAAACGCTTCTTTAGATAGTAGCTTTGACCTGGAAATTTTGGGCCTTAGGCCTTTTGCAAGGACTCAGTGTAATGACGGGTTTTACTATTCTGTATATTGCGTGAGCTTTTCTACCCCCCCTGTTGCTGCAGAAGGTGATGTGGATTGTGGAAACGGCGGTGGCTTTTCTGTTGCAGGCCTTCCTCTCAACGAGCCTATTGGCTGCTTTGTTCGTCGTTATCAAAGCGACTCGGCAACCACTGGTAGCAACGTCGGCGCTATTGAAATTCCTGCAGCCAACCTCAACGGTAGCACAGACACCATTGTTGCCGGTGGAAACGTTCAGCTTGCTGTTTCCGTAAATTCTAGCGGTACCATTTCAGCAACTGTTCAATCGGGTGGCGATAACTTGAATACAACTACGGACAGCACTGTTGACTCTGCTTTTACTGCAGCCAATATGAATGGTGTCTGGGCTCTCACTTGTGATTCAGAAAACGGCGGAAGCACTTTTACCCCCGGTCTTTGTAAATGCTTCCTTGGTGAATCTTCTTACGGTTCTGACTACAACAACCAAGATGAGTGCCTTGCCGATAGCAATGGGCCAGGGGCTGCCATCTCTGGCACTGTAAGCCTTGGCATTGGCATGTATATCTACACTGCCACAGCGAACACTGACATTCCTTTGGACAACAATCAAAGTTTACCAAGCGGGTCATCGATTAAGGCTATCAGTATCTGGGGTGCCAGTGGCACTCCCGGCAGCTATGTCTCTTTGAAAACAGGCGGCGAAGGTGTAACCAACCTAGGTGGCGCCATCACTTGGGGAACTACGCCTTTAGATCCTACCCAAGCCATTGCTTGGACAACAGGCTCTGTGAATATTCAGGATGGAAACAACGCAAGCAAGTCAGTTACTATTCCCTCGTTGAGCAACCCTGAAACTATGACTCACTCGCAGTGGCTCACTTGGATCGATAGTATTGTGGCCAGCGCTGAGGCTTCAGGCTTTGATTGTAACTGGGGCCCTGGTGATTCCAATGCTAACCAAAACAATACAAGTCTTGGTAAAAATATTGACTGTATTAATCAAATTCTAGAAGGTCTTTCCAAGGACGACGTTGGGGCTGTTGTACCTCGCATTTGGATTCAGTCCTATTGTGATCAAAATGGTTGTTTGATCAGCACGGATAATACAAATGATAGTGCGAAAAGCTATTACAGTGCGAATGCACTTAACTACGCTCATATTGAAATTGAAGGCTGGCACCTCGACTACCCAGAACCTTGGACTGCCGCCGACTTGAGCAGCACGGGACCAACCACAGGAACAGATTCAGGTATTGGTCTTGACCCTGGCAATCGTTACGTATTTGAACCGCTCATCGTCACTCCAAAGGGTGCTGGTTTTCGCCAAGGTAATGAGTACGAAAGACACTTTGAGTGTGTAGACTCTGGAGCCACTAGTGAACAAGTTCAGGATGCAGCTTGTACCTCTGGATCTCATTACAACGAATTGATATGCTACGTGTCTGAAGAGCTTGCCATCAAGTTTATTGGTTCAGCTTCACCCATGGACGTAATCTTTGATCAATTACAATCTGTAGTTTATGCCCGGCTTGTTCGCCACAGTGGGACCGAATCTCCACTGACACCCAGTAGTACTTCTGGCGCTTTAGGTCTTTGCCAGTCTAAAATTAGCAGCGGCAATGGAACCTTTATGGCCAAAGCGACTAAGCAATAAGACTTTTTCATTATATTTCTTATTGGAAAAGCCTTCACAGTTTGTGGAGGCTTTTTTTATTACCAAGAACCCATATTGTCCATTGATGCCCATGGCTCTTGAGGGGGTAGCGCTTCGCCCTTTTGTAGCAGCTCGACCGAGCAACCTTCGGGGCTTTTAACAAAAGCCATCCAACCATCACGAGGTGGTCTGTTAATTATTACGCCACTATTTTGCAAATCAGCACAGAGCTTATAAATGTTTTCTACTCGAAAAGCTAAATGACCAAACCCTCTAGAGAAATTGTAGGACTCGCTCTCACCACTTTCATTGGGCCAGTTATAGGTAAGTTCAATCAAAGGCGATTTCTTCTCTTGAGCCGATTTCATATCACCAGGGGCAGCCAAGTAAACTAAAGAAAAGCGACCTTGTTTACTTTCGATGCGACTCACCTCTTGTAACCCTAGTAGGTCACAAAAAAAATGAAGGTTAGCATCCAAATCTTTGACGCGAATCATGGTATGTAGAAAATCCAAAGACTTCTCCTAGCTAAAAATTTGATAGGCGATGAGTGAACACAGATAAGCCATTAGGCCATAAGATACAAAAACAAGCGTCGGAATTTTATAACTTCCCAATTCTTTTTTCATAACAGCAAGAGTAGAAACGCATTGCAAAGCGATAACATAAAATACCAGGAGCGAAACCCCTGAAGCCATGGTGAGACCAGAGTTTTGGATGTTTTCCACTAAGCCCACCATATTCTCTTCTGCCCCCTCGATACCAAACATTGTCCCTAGAGTTCCTACAAAAACCTCACGAGCTAAAAAGGAAGCTAATATGGCCACTCCATACTTCCAGTTGAGTCCCATAGGTTGCAGAATGGGCTCGAGCCAATGGCCCATACTAGCCAGCCACGAGCTTTCCATATGTCCCGCCCCGCCTGGAAAGTATCCCAATATCCAAACCACCACGGTGACTACAAAAATAATCGCCCCCGCTTTAGAGATGAACTGCCAGCAGCTATTTAAAGAACGACTGAGAAGAGGTTGCCAATGGGGTAGTCGATAAGGGGGAAGCTCCAATAAAAAGGGAGCATCTTCACCTTGGTTTAAAGGGGTTCTTGATAAAAGAGCTGTTACAAGCAAGGCCATGACAATGCCAAAAAGATAAAGCGCAAAAAAAGCTAAGCCTTGTAAACCGAGCAGTCCTCCTGCCACCGTCACTTGTGGAATAAATGCCGCAATCAAAAGGGCATAAACAGGTAGCCTTGCCGAGCAACTCATCAATGGCACCGCAAGAATGGTCATCAGTCTTCGTCGAGGAGACTCTACGGCCCGGGTCGCAAAAATCGCTGGGATTGCACAAGCATGCCCAGTAAGCAGGGGGATAAAACTCTTTCCGGAAAGACCAAACCATTTGAGTGGACGATGGCAGATCATTGCCGCACGAGCTAAATATCCCGAGTCCTCAAGGAAGCCCACAATAAGAGTTAAAAAGAAAATTTGTGGAACAAAAACTAAAAAAGAACCAATCCCACCAAAAATGGCGTCAGCAACAAAATCGCGCACCATTCCTTGGGGAAAAAAATGAGCTGTGGTTGCCCCAAGGCTATTCATCACCCATTCCACAAAATCCATGAATGGGGTCGCCCAAGTGAATATAGCCTGAAACAGTACTAACATAATCAGAACAAAAGCCAAGACTCCAATGATGGGTGAAAGAAAAATCCTATCAAAACGACTTTGTCTTAAAAAAAGAACATCCGTTTGTGGACCAAATTGTTTAGCAAGCTCCTGCGAACGATTGTAAAAATCTGTACTGTCCACCGCCCTTACATTCTGTTGGTCGAGCATCGCTTGCTTCAATGTATCAAAACCAAAACCCGTTTTTGCCGAAACAGGAATCACATGGGCTCCAAGCGCCTCTTGCAAACCTTGAAAATCCATTTTCAAGTTGTTGCTATCAATCACATCCATCATGTTCATGGCAAAAAGCACTGGCACATTGGATTTAGCGGCTTTGTATTGGACCTCGAGCCCTAAGCGAAGACTTGCGGCTAGCTTGGTGGCATCTAAAACACAAATCACAAGTTTAAGATTGTTGTTTTCTAGTTCGCTGACAAATTTTTTTACGGAAACCACTTCATCTTTGGTCATAGCTTCAAAAGTGTATATTCCGGGAAAGTCAGCTAAGATCAAACTTTGCACCTGCCCCTTTTTGACTTCAACTGTGATCCCTGGAAAATTAGAAACTTTTTGTCGCAAGCCGGTTAAACGATTAAAGAGGAGGCTTTTACCGGAATTGGGTTTGCCAACAATGGCGATTTGATCCATTACCCCTTCTCCAGTTCAATACGAATGGCTTCGGCAAGCTCTTGATCAAGCGCATACACACCTGAACTAATCTTAAAGGCTCGCGGCCCCCCCATGGGGCTGCGTTGAACGCAGGTGACGGGCTGACCCGGTTGAAATCCCAAGTCCCGCAAGCGCTGGCCAGTGGCTGGGTGCGAAACCTCGATTGCCACCAAAAGCGCCCTCTGTTGAGATCTGAGCTGCCACAAATTCATCCCATCTGGTTGTCACAGCCTAGGCCGGGAGTCAAAATATTCCCGCTGAGAGGCCTAAATAAAAACGTATTGAAAACCCGATTTTGGGGTGGTGAATCAGCCATTTGCAGATCTAGGGAATATAGCTATTCTAGAGTCCTATTTTTCACCTTCAAGGAGGACATAATATGAAACTTATTATTTTTACACTCAGCTTTTGCCTTTCCTTTAGTGCCCTAGCTAAAGGTAAAGACTGTACTGATGACAGTCAGTTTTCTGATATCCCACTCACTGAACTACAAAGTCTTGTTAGCAAAAACAGTGCAACTATTATTGATGTAAATAGCAAAAGCTCTTATACAAAAAATAAAATTCCTGGCGCTATTCACTTTGGAACCAACAAAGACCAATTGGCGAAGGTTTTGCCCAAAGACAAAAATGCTATGATTGTTGCCTACTGTGGTGGACCCATGTGCACAGCCTGGAAACGCGCAGCAAAAGCATCTTGTGAACTTGGCTATACCAACATTCGTCACTTTAGTGGTGGCATTAGTGGCTGGAAACCCAAAGCGGGTTAAGGTTCATAAACTTGTGATTCCAGGCGCTCCTCTTGAGCGTCTGGTAATTCACTAAAGAAGTCCAATCCTGTCCACTCTTCGATATCGTTGACGGAAACAGCGTACTCTTCGATGGAGTGACCTTTGAGGTTTTCATTCGGCATCCAAAACGCCCTCATCTCATCTTTTTCAGGAATATAAACAATTTTGTAGTACCAATCAGGAATGGTAATATCTTTATCGGTTTGCGCCATGCTTTGTTCTAAATAGGGAGCCGTAACGACAAAGGCCTTCCCCTCTCTTTTGACCCAATAGCGCACTCGCTCTTCAAGAACTCTCCACAGGCCCCGATTAAAGCTCGGTCTTTGCGGAGAAATGTTTGTCATAAAAAAAGTTTCTGACATCGAGGCATAATTGAGCTTCATATCACCCGCCGGCACTAAATGACCGCGATCAAATCCACTACCACTCAGAGCATTGGCATCCACTGGATCGTCGACCTGGGGATCACTTCTAAAGTTATTGGTGCGCTTTTGCTTACCATTGACACTCTCTGGACTCAGTTCGTGAATCGTCCATTTGGCTTGCCGATGGTAGTCCGAGTAGCAAATGGAATAGTACTGATAGTTGACCTTTTGATCACAATCACCTTTGGGAAGATAGTCGGCGCTATGCCCGGCCCAGGTGAATAACGAGATGAGTAGCGTTTGAATCATCATTCTTTCATCCTTGAAAGGTTATTGATCTTATTAAACTACTGAATGAGGCATTCGTTGAGGTTTAGGAGAGTTAAGCTAGATAGAAGTCTGGGATACCAACCAAGTCTTAACCAAATCTCGACCTAACTCCAGCAAAATGGCCAAAGTTTAAGCTATTCAGGAAAAGGACGATTCTTTGGTTTTAAAACTTGTAAAACCCATTTCTCCCAAAAAGTGGATCCGTCAGTGTCCTTTTCTAGAACTTGGTAAAGACGAGATTCACGAAAATCTTGAATCCGTTGATGAAAGCGCTCCTCACTGGTTGGAATCCAAATAGAAACCGCTTTCGCCCCAAGATATTCATAAAAGTTTTCTGAGTAGATTTTACCAAAGGCATAAGCCAGAACCGAATGATCCAAAAAATTCATAAAGGACTCGCATTGCTTTTTCAAATTTTTGGCTTGCGGAGTCCCTTGATCACGAAGAAAAGAATGCAAAAAAGTCAGAAAAATGCCAAGTTCCTTTCCCTCACTCATAAACTCAAAGCTCTCCTTAACAATTTTTAAGACTTCAATGCTCTGATCAACAGTGGCCGTTTCGAGATAACTTAACATGGCTTTTGAAAACTGGTCCATTTCATCTGGCAAACGATACTGAATCTCTGCGGCAACTAAAGAGCTCATCGTCATACGTTCATAGGACTCAGGGGAAGCCTTCCCCTGCAAACCCATCGTATGAAAAGACTGGCGGGTGAGCTTGGGGAGCATTTGCGCCATATAACAAGAAAGATCATCCCCACAAACATTAGCCATAAAAACTAAAGGTTGATCGGCGGGCCTCGTCCCCGGCAAGCCTAAGTTGTCATCGCAAAACAAGTGCCCCTTCTCGCGAATGTTATAGCAGCCACGATTCGTTTCATAAATCATACGACGATAGGGAAAGCCCAAGTAAGACTGCACCTGCGCCGAACCTACTATGTAGCGAGTGAAGGGAGCAATTTCAAAGGCCACTTCCACCATCTGCATAAGACAGGCATCCGATGCATAGACATCCAATTTATCTAGAGACTCAAAAGTTTCCTCTTCAACTTTTTGTAAAACCCGAGCAATGGCCGGCACCGTTAAAAAATCCTGGGAGTTTTCTTGGAAAGCCAGACCACCAAAGCGCCCAGCAAAAGGGGTGCTATCATTGCCAGGGCCCATGCTCCCCCAACCCTGACCATGCCCCCAAACCACCAGCATTTTATTTTTAGCAGGATAGTTTTTCATAGCCCAATCGAGATAATCAAAAAGTTGACCCTCTAAGGGCAAAGAGCGAATGGGTTCATGCACCACCAGCGGAGATTGAATATCGTCTAATCTCCGATGGCGAAACTCTTCAATACCAAGATTGATATCAAAGGGGGTCTCACTCTGTTGAATATGGTAACGTCGCAAATCCCCGTTCAAACGAGACTGAATATCCACCACAAGGTCCAGCTCTTCTGTAGAACCCGCTCGCTTCATCGGATAACTGGCTTCCATCTCCATGAAATCCCACAGTGCATAGGGGGTCAGATCATTGTTAGCTGCCATAAAAATAAGGATGGTCCAATTTTTATAACACTGAGATCTTGGGGTCACATTGAGATCGACCTCACCACAAGAGACTTCAGGAAACCAAGAGGGCGCTTGCGCTTGCGCCCAACTCGGAAAAAATAAGATTAGAAAAAGGCATTGGCTAAAGCGAGCCAAAGACTACTGCGCCTTTTCAAAAAGAGTTTCAATAATAGAACCAAGAACTTCCCCTTGTTTACTGGCCTTTTGAGCCATGTCCTGCAAAGTCGGATGAAGAGGCTTATTAAAGTTAACGGCAGCTTTGATATCAGCATAATTGTAGCCACTGTATTTTTCGCGGTCAGAAATGGCCTTGTCTTCCGCATCATGAACCCACAAAAAGTCTGGATGAGATTCCTCGTGCCACTCCCCTCCCACAATCTCTAAGTCTTCATTGAGCTCAAGATCATAGGTATAGTAGGCCTCAGTGATATTGTCTCGTTCATAACTATCCGCGAGATATTGGCGAGGTGTGTTTTCCACAAGGTATTGCACTTCCATCATTACACCTACGATGTATTTAGTGGACGGATCGGCTCTACGCACGTTACGGAAAATATCTTTATCCTTGAATCCCTTGTACTCAACCAATGCCTCTTTCAGGCTGTCTACAGGTTTTTGCTGTTCATCATCGACGCGGAAGAAACGATACTCGTAACCCAAGACGGGTTGATTCCAAACCTCATAATCGAAAGTCACATCCATAACAAAACTGCGCTGGTGCCCACCAATATAATTGGTCACAATGGTGTGCCAATCTTTAGGATTGGTATCAAAGCATTCTAAGTTCTCATCGAGGATTGCTCCCGAAAGCTCATCATACTGAACTTCTTTCGAGTTACAACGTCCACCAATAAAGCGACTGCGCGGAGCCGACTGGGCCCAAAGATAAGAGCCAAGGGCTTTGATTTCAGCAGGGTAAAAACGCACCCAAGTGGTAGCATCAGCCGATAGGACGTCCACAGGCTTTAATGGGCGAGGCATTTGAATGGCGGCCGTTGACCAGCCATGGCAGATACCCATCCAGGATTCCACTTCACCGCGGGAATCAAAATAGTACTGACCTTGAATCCATTGATTCGGAGCCAGAAAACCGGCCACTTTTCCTTGTAACTCCATGCCATTGACGTAAATCTCGTCTTCAAGAGGGCGAGGCAGAGCCAGCCAACCGGCATAGTTATCGGCCGTGATAGTGCCAATGATCAGGTCATATTTTTCTGCAGGAGAGAGCCCGTCAATGGCCTGGTATTTTTCACTTTCAGGTAGATTTAAAATATAAGAAAGATGGCCCTGCTCAGAAAGAACATAATTCACACTGGATTCCCAGTCATAGCCTGACTCACCCGCATAGCGATGGGCAAGGACTCCTCGATCAATAGCCCAGTAATCATCAGACCAGGGCTGCTCTTTGTTTGGTATGCGAGCTTCTAGCTTCATTTCATCAAGAGCTAAGGTGTACTTCATGTTGCCAGGAAAGAATCCAGGAATGAAGGCTTCCGAGGGTCTTTTACCCTTAAGAGTGTCGTCATCAAGACAGCCCATTTCTGCTGAAGTCTTATGGCAAAACATCTCGCCAAGATGTCCGCGGAACTCATCCTTGGCTAGGGAATCAGGATTGTCTGTTAAAGTAAAATCCGTTTGAATGACCTTTTTGGGTGTGGTCTTTAGGACTTTACCCCCAAGAGCTGCGCGCTCGCGAGCCATTTTATCAAAAACCTTGAAGTTGAAGTCCTTGTCTCCAGCAAAAGCCGGCACAGACAATACGAGCGTTAGAATGGATATGACGAAACCCATGCGAAATCCTCCCTATAAAATTAGGAAAAGCTATAAAACAAGACGGTGCGAATAGGAAGAACTTCCCCTAAATTATTAAAATATTTTAGAAAACGTGAAAAAATGTCACAGGCTTTGACTATAATCGCGACAATTCGTCACTCTGCAAGCTTGTCATTTTATGACAGAGAATATTAAACTGGTTGCCTAGCGGGGGATCTATGAATCAACAACTCAGATGGACATCCATTTTTACACTTATCATTTTTTGCTTTTTTTCCACCCAAGCCTGGGCAGGCACCATTATGAAGGTCAAAGGCGATCGAGCCCAAGTTCGCATCGACGAAGGGGAA
>JAGQZY010000092.1 GCA_020435205.1 Bdellovibrionales bacterium
GAAACCATAAGGTCAATAAAGCCTTCTTTCACCCTCTCTTCTTCAGCAGTCATTCCCGTCTCCGGCACAAACAGAGCCGCCCAAACGACCAAGAGGAGCTTTATAAAGCCAAGCATTATGTTACACGCTTTAGATGGTTTCACTGCATGCCCACCCATTCTCTTTGCACTTACTAATTTCTTTTCTTAATTCAATGGATTTTTCAAAAAGATCATCTCGTTGGATATATTGAATTTGCTTTTCTGATTGATCCAAGTCCCCTGCTCGAAAAAAAGAATAGGCTAAAGCGTAGCGAATATCTTGATCCTCAAGCAGGTTGTATTGACGAAGCTGTGGCATCATAAAAGGGATGGAGTGATAATCTTCTTCTTCAATATAAAGAGCTAATTTTTGCTTAAGCTTTTTCTCAGGATCTGGAGTCATTAAATTAAGATACTGAGCCCTGTAAACCTTTCCTTGTTGGCGCAAGATTTCTGCGGCTTCAAAGGCTAGGCTAGGCTGCACCCGCGCTGCTTCTTCGAGAATCAATCCTGCAGAAAAATTTTCCTTTTTCGCGATATAATTCTGTGCAAGTTCTAAATTGAGAGTCTCGTCATGGGGGCTTTTGAAAGCCAGGGCCTGTAAAATCAAAAGAGAAAGGTCATACTGCTTCGCCACTCGCAATTGGCTAGCCATAGCCAGGATATCCACAAAAGGTGAGCGAGCTTGCATAGCTTTAAAAGCGAGCTCTTTAGCGGAAAAGTAGAGTTTTTCCTCCATAAGATAGGAAAATCGCTTTTTCATCAAAACCGCAAGGTTGAGACCTTTGTTTTCTGCGACATTCAGTTGCTGCCAAGCTTTTATCTTTTCACCCTGCTGCCAGGCAATTTCTGCACTCAATAAGTAATAGGGTAATTTTTGCTTCTCTTTCTCTCCAGCTTTATCCAGAGAAAATTGAGCCTTAACATAGTGCTTAAGGCGAAGCTCAGCTTCGCTGAGATAAATATAAATCTCTGAATCCATGAGGCCTTTATCAATGGCTTTTTCAAATTGGCGAATAGCCTCCTCATAGTCCTTTTTATGCAGAAGAATCATACCTTGGAGACTTGCTAATTTGGCTTTATCGACCTCATCTTCTTTGACATTTTTTAATGTCTTTTCAGCACGAATAAAGTGGCCATCGCGAATAAGCATGGAAGCCAAAGCCATATGATCGACCTCATCTTCGCTAGCGCTAGCAAGTATTGAGAATACTAAAAAAGAAATAAAGATCATTTTTCTCACTAATTCACCTGAAACTTTAACTTTTGTTTAACCCAAACACTCACTAAGCGCCCCTGGTATTCGGCTGGTGAAAAGCTCCAGTCTCTCACCGAACTCATCGCGATTTGATCAAAAACCCCTTCAGGTTGACTATCCAAAAGCTTTACTTTTTCTACCGAACCTTTGTCATTGACCAGGATACTTAAGGTCACATAGCCATTAATATTATTTTCTTTAGCAAACTCGGGGAAAGGAATCGGCTCGCGGTATTGGATTTGTGGGAGACGATCCACTGTGTCCTCGGTCATAGCTCCCCCTGACTGACTGAGCAAATCACTGCTGGCCGCAGATAGCCCTAGAACATCAATTCCAAGATCAATGCCACCTCCAGCAAAGGCTAAATCCAATCGAGGACGCAAGGTTTTGCGTTCAGCTTGCTGTTTTTTGGGCTCTTGTTTTTTTTGAATTTTTTGCTGCTTTTTCTTCGTTTTTTTAACTTCAAACTGAACCTGATTTTTGACATCATTGGCTTTCTTTTTTGGTGGATGATTCATGATATTCATGAACAAAAGAAGCAGAACCCCTCCAAAAAGAGATGAGAATAAAGCTCGCTTTTGAAAAGAGCGCTTTCTATCCCCCAATTTCAGCCTCCGTAGCCACACCAATATCCTTCACCCCAGCCAATCGACATTGATCAACCACATCAACTAATTTATCGGCAGAAACTTTTTGATCTGTGACAACCAGCACGGACGAACTTTTTGATATCTTAGACAAGTCCCTCACTTTACCCTGCAGAACCCAGGGACGAACCTGTTGACCATCTACATAAATATTTTCATTGCGATCAATATAAACACGAATGGACTTTGAGTTTGCCGGCTTGGCACTCGCGGCCCCTGGCCTATTTAACTCCACTTCCATATCTTTAACAAAGGTCGTGCTGACCATGAAAAAGATAAGAAGGATAAAAACCATGTCAATCAGCGGCGACACATCAACACCATCTTGTTGAGTTTTTGTTCGTCTAATAAATTTCACACCGACCCCTTTAGTGAAAGAATTTGGTGCTTGAATTGCTCAAGGTAGTCGAGCATTTCCTCTTGTCTGCGATCTAAATAGCGGCCAATCAGAAGTCCTGGAATAGCGACAACCAATCCCATTTCTGTGGTAATGAGTGCTTGGGAAATGCCACCGGCAATCCCCCCGCTTTGCGAAAACAAGGCCTGATCCTGTAAAGAGTCAAAGGTCTCTATCATGCCAATCACCGTTCCTAAGAGCCCCAATAAAGGAGCCACCACCACAATGGAGCGAATCCATTGCCTTTGCTCATTGATTTTTTGAATAAATCGAGTGGTCTCTAAGTGAAAAGCTAACTCAAGATCACTTAAGCTTTGTCCTGCAAGATTTTTAATCCGGAAGAGGGCTTCCGACAGCAGATCCTCTCCTTCAATCTTTCCATCCTGAGCCGCTTGCCTCGGCGGAATATCAATTTGCTTTGAACGTAGGTAGAAAAAGCGAAAGCCCATGGCATACCACAGCCCCAAGGTGAGAACAGCCAAAACATAGGCTACCCACCCGCCCTTTTCGATAAACTGAAAAAGGTCCGATAGGAAACTCATCTCAGCTCCTGGCGATTTTTAAAAGCATTGCAAAAACTCAAGGCCCACTTTTCCATATCCCCTTTAATGTTTTCACTCATCGATCCTAAATACTGACCAATAAGCAAGGCTGGGATCGCGACAATTAGACCGAGCATTGTTGTCACCAAAGCTTCGGAAATCCCACCTGACAAAAGTTTAGGATTTCCAGTTCCGTAAACCGTGATCACATCAAACGTTGATATCATCCCGGTGACCGTCC
Source organism: Bdellovibrionales bacterium (assembly GCA_020435205.1). Classification (GTDB taxonomy): domain Bacteria; phylum Bdellovibrionota; class Bdellovibrionia; order Bdellovibrionales; family JAGQZY01; genus JAGQZY01. Next base: position 3,106 of record JAGQZY010000092.1, read on the forward strand.
CGAGGAGACCCATGAGGGGAGCCACCGAAGCAATGACTAAAATCACCACTCCAAAGCGATCAATGGTTCGAGATTCTTCAAGAATACTCTCAGCAATGGCATCTTCCACTTTTTGTGGTTCTGTTTTCAAATAACCCAGTGTTTTGGCAACAACCCTACCCACTGAACTATTTTCTCGCATAACATAGGCTTGAGCTTCCTCGGCGTGATCATTGCGCAACTCTTCAAGGGCCTTCTGTAATCCCGACTTATTAACTCTCCCTGCTTTTTTCAACAACATAAAGCGAGCGATTGACATAAACAGAGCAAACATTCCCATAACAACAATTAACCAAGCAATGCTCCCGCCCGATTGAATGGTCTCAAGCCAGTTTTTTTCCTGTTTGGCGACATACTCTTTGTCAGCACTTTCATAAAGAAAGAATGATAGTTCCTTGGGAAACTCACCCGCAATCATAGGGTCCGCTTCTCTGCCAAGCCATTGCCAAACTTTAAAAGCCCCACCACCACTAGGGTAAAGAGCAGCCACCTGACTGCCATCTGTGGCAAACCGAGCCACAGAACCTAAGAAAATGACGTCACCTTCTTTCTCAGCACCCGACTCAAGGTAGTACTTCCCTTTTTGTTTGCGAATTTTTTGGCTTTTTGCCAAATCAGCGACAGCTTCAGAAAAAGCTTTCTCAATCCCCTGGGAAAGACTTTCCCCATCTTGCTTAATTTCAGGACTCAAACTGAGGCTGGCCTGTTCAATGGCGGCCTCCAACATGGAGACGTTTTCTTTTTTAAATTCAAAATCTCTTTCGAGATCCGCAATTTTTTGCACCTGCAGTTCATTATTGGTCTGAGCAAGCAGCCACTGCTTCTCAAGAGTGTTTAAATTGGTTTTTGCTAAGCGAGCCTTTTTACCCAGCTGAGCATCAAGACTGCCGAGTTTCTCTTGAAGTTCCTTTTTGTAGGTACTTAAAAATAAAATCTCACGCTGATAGGCTTGCATCAAATCTTGATCACCGCCAGCCATAGGAGTTTCTTCTGCCCAGGCAGGCATCATCAAAAACACAAACATTATGTTACAAAGCACCGTCTTCATATTAAATCTCCACCGGCAAAGAAAAATAACCTTGTCGAATCTGCTTCTTTAAAGACTCTAAAAAGGCAATAGTTTGAGTCTTTTGATTTTGATCGCTAAAGGCTTCAAAAACCCACTCATTGTTGCGCCTTTTTGCCATGCCCACTTGGCCATCATCGGTTTGAAAATATAAAAAGAGCATACCAAGCTTTGCCACTTGAGCTAATGAGCGCTGACCTTGAATCTCAATGGTTTGTTTATTCAAGGTGGTTTCGCGAGCGAGGCGCCTTTCATCTTCGATCAAGGACCAAAGTTGGCTTGCTGCCCGAGTCGCTGTGATTTCTTTTTTATCGATTTTTTGTTGCAGCTGATCCAAAGACTCTAGCCTTTGTTCTTTTTGAAAAGGAAGTGAGGACTCCACATACTGCCGCAATTCACCCAGCGTTTTTGCTACCAAAGGCTCAAGGGTTTTAGAACGAACAGCATCCTTTTCGATTTCATTTTTTAGCTCCAGTCGGCGTTTTGCGAGCTGCTGACTCCGAACATCTTCACTACGAAGGTTGGACTCCAACTCAGCCTTTTGCACACTCAGAGCTTTTAACTCATTGAGAATTTTTTCTCGTTCACTTTTGTATTCATCATTGAGGAGTTCAACTTCTTGACGAAGCTCAATCACCTTCTGGGCAAGCTTTTCTTGATTTTCACTGGCAAAAGCCTGCACACAAATTATTAAACAGAACATCACAATTTTCATAATCCCCTCAATATCAAAAGGAGAGAACCCCTGGCGGCTCTCCCCTTGCAAGTTTAAACAAACCTTTGTTTGCTTAGTCGCGAATTTGGATCCAAGTGGTCCAATCATTAGCTCCAATAGCACCTCTGTACTCAACCTCTTGATAGAAATCAGCAAAAGCCTCATCCAAGTTAGGGTCGTCAGAGAAAGTTTCAATGATAGCTGCACCACCAGTTAAAGGGGATCCGGCTTCAGGAATCCATCCCTTCACTTTCATGTCGGTTGCAGTTACGAAGTCGTTGTTATTTTGACCTTTTACAGGGTCTGCTGTGTTGCAGTCGGCAAACACGTTGGTGTAAAGATCAAGAAGATTAGCGCCTGTTGGATCCATGCACCAAAGATCAAAGCCAGTCATAGCTGAGTTAACGATTGTGTAATCAGTCCCACGACGAAGCTTAAAACCTTGAGTATTCAATCCACCGATGAAAGTGAAGTTCACAAGCATGGGGTGAGAGCGAAGACGCAGGCTTGCCGCATCAGATTTTGAACTATCAGCTTCTACAGCGTGACGATCATTGTCGGCGCCAGCATTAGGATAGTCACCATTGACAACAATACCATTTTGCAAAAAGATGCGCGCACCATCAGTCGTGTCAATACCGTCATCTAAACCTTTATAGCAAAAAACGTTGCGAGCCATTACCGCGCCACCAAAAAACTCAACACAGTCGTCACTATTGTAAAGAACTGCAATATTCTCAACAACGGTACCCAAGCCCACAGCATTAAAGGTGATTCCGTTTAACTCTTTTTCGTCATCAATACGGTCTCCACCATACTCAACTTGCAAGTACTGGATCACACCACTGGAGTGGTTATCATCATCACCGGCATAGTAACCCGTATCAGCTTCACCTGGTAGCGTGCAGTCCGCAAAAGTTGTGCATTTGTTAGATTTAGCTTTACCACTAATCACAAGTCCACCCCAGTCGCCGGGTTGTTTTTCAGCCGCAGGAGTGGCTTGGTGGGCACCTTGCGCAGATGTCATCAATACAGGGGCTGTTTCTTTGCCAAGAATTTCAATGCGCGAGTCACGAGTCACTGACATGAAAGTTTTGACATCACCTTGTACGGGTTGACCGTTGGCCATAGTGAAACCAGACCAAACGCCCGTTTTATCTTTTTCTGGGTTCAGACCAAACATCTTTACTCCAGCGGCCACTGTCAATGTCGCCGGCTCAATAGGCTCAACTAAATTTAGGTTAGCATCACGAACTTCTTTACCGATAAATACGGGACCTAGAAGAATGTAGTTAAAACCACTGGAAAGCTCAAGATTTCCTACATAGGTTCCCTCAAGAACACAGGTATCTTTACCCTCTAGTTGTTTATTAAATGGACGAAGGCCACTTGGACATGCCATGGCCGCCGATGCGATCATTGTGCTTAAGCTCACTAGAGCTGCAAACTTTAAAAATCTCATGATTCCTCCCTTAGAGACTCTTTACGCTTTGGTTTGGCGTTTTTTCTTGCTCCTAGAAGTAGTCCCCACACTTCCTATTGTAAAATCAGGATTGCCTTTCATGTTATGGTGATTGAGTTCAGTAATTGTTGGGATTGAGTTTAGACTTCGCGCGTAAATACCCTAGAATTGCAAAGAATAGACTAAAGACAGGAATCAAAAAATGCGGGGCAGAATATTAACGAAAAAGAAAAATTAGGGATATAGGTAAACAGAAGAAAACAATACCAACATAACCAATACCTATGAATTTAGTTCGCTGAATAGAACTCGCTAAAGCTTCAGCACAGGAGATCGGAAACCGACGCATAAAAGGGTGCATGAAAAATATAAGCGTTCCTAAAAGATTAAACAACAAGTGCACAAGGGCAATAGCAAGCCCTGCCATATTGCCAGTGAGGGCTGCAATCAAGGCCGTCACCGTCGTACCAATATTGGCTCCAACACTAACAGCATAGACTGTATTTAGAGTGAGCATGCCTGTGCCGGCCAGTGGAATAAGCAAGGAGGTCGTGATCGAACTGGATTGCACCGAGATAGTTACAAGAACTCCAATCACCGCTGTGACATAGGAATTTTTTGCCAAGATAGTTTCAATCAGATGATTCTCATTCTCTTCAATGTAGTGAGACATTGTACGCACAATAAGCCCTAAGGTCGTAACAATAATAAACCCAGCAATAGCCATCATAAGATAGGGAGCCACATCTGCGGTAAAATGTTGTAAAGTGAAATGCTTAAAAAAACCAACAAGAGGCTTGATAGCCGTTTTAATAGGACTGGAATAATCTAACCCCATCGTCGTGCCGTAAAGAACCTTGGCAAGGGCTGTCGCCGACTTTTCGATGAAACCAGTTGCTAGCTCAATGGGCAAAAGTACGATCACAGTCAGAATATTGAAAAAATCATGAACAGTCGCGGCAGCAAAAGCTCTTTGAAAATTGGTCCTGTTTTTAATAAAACCCAAGGAGACCAGGGTGTTCGTCACAGACGTTCCAAGATTGGCGCCCATAATCATAGGGACAGCCCCACCGACGGAAATGGTCCCTGCAGCGACGAGTCCGACAATAATAGACGTTGTCACCGATGAACTTTGAAAAAGAACCGTGGCTAGCATCCCAGCCATCAGAGCCATCATTGGGTTTTCTGTGAGGCCAAATAAGGTCTTTGCAAAGCCATTTCCCATCATGCTCAACCCTTCAGAAAGGCCCTTCACACCCACAAGAAAGAGGAAAAGGAGTCCAAGAACAGTCAAAATACGGAGTGCCAGTTCGGCATGGCGATTTCGAGTCAGACGTGTAAAGATATCGCTCATAAAGGGCCTATTTCCTCGGGTTTAACTTAATATACACCCAAGGAAATACGGGAATTGTCAGGGCTTTGTCAAAATTCGGTCAGAGCCCCTGAAAATTATGCCCAAATGTCTAAAATCTATGATTTTTTAGCTTCTAAACGCTGCCCGTCTTGGATCATATCCCGCAAATTATCGCGATACTGTGCATTCAGCCGATTGAGCTCTGACATATGCCCTTCCTCAATCTTCTTCAGGCGAAGCTGAAACTTAGCCTCTCGGTTACGGGTCGCAAATTCATAGTTTCGATCTTTCTCGCTATTGACTCGCTCTGTGTTGTTTTTCATCACAAGAACCTCTTCTTCATGGTCGCGCTTGAGCTCATTGATTTGCTGTTGATATTCGGATTGGATCTTTCCCACTTCAGTTTTATGCTCATGATCCATTTCCGCAATACGATTTTCAAAGCGCTCCATCATCATCTCGCGCTCTTTTTGGTTTTTAAAACGCTCCTCTTCGAGGGCTGTATAGTGCCTGGATTTCAAACGATCAATTTCATTACGATGGGCAAGTTCCAGCTTTTTACGATCGTTTGCATAGTATTCTTGAGTTTGCTCCATTCGCAATTGATTGGATTGGCGCTTATCCTGATCTTCGCGTAAAAGTTTTTGTCTTTGGCGAGTCAAGCGCTGAGTGTTTTGTTGATCTTCCAGTTCCATCTTTTTTTCAAAGTAATCATAGCCCGCTTTGATGCGGTCATTGGCCCTGCGGTTGGCTGCCAAAGATTCTTGGCGATTTTGTTCTGACATCTCACTCACAAGTTTTTGGCGCTGTTCGTTGAGGGTGTCCACATTCTCTTTATTCGCTGCTTTTACATTGGCAAGCTCTCGACTATTCTGCCTCTGTAATCGGACTCGATCACGAACATTTTGTTCGCGCAACCGTCGAATCTCTTGATTTTGCCGGTCGCGCTGCTGGGCCATCTTGCCACCCTCACCGTAGTAGTCTTCGCGAACCTTGTTGATCGCCTCCCTCTCCTCACTTAAAGCTTCTGCGTATTTTTTCTGCACGCCCTTAATGCTGTGTCGGTGCTCATCGCGCATATCAGCAAGCACTTCAGCATTGGTATGATCCTTATCCTCAAGGGTCATATCATAAAGCCTACGAATGCGGTCTTTTTCAAAGAGATGCTTGCGATTGAGATCACGAATTTCATACTCTTTATTCGCTTTATAATCATTTTGATCACTTGTAAGCTCTTGCATTTCTGCGCGATGCATATCTTGTTGCTCTTGCATTTGCTTGTCATGGTAGCGATTTTGCTTGATTTGAGAATCTTCCACTTCAGCCTCGTAACGCTCACGATACCCCTGCGCAACATCATTGAGGGCTTTGTTTTGCTGATCGTAGTTAGCTCGGGTTTTCATGTCTTTTTCAGCTTGCTGCGTTTCATAGTTGCGCTGTTGTTGTTCTAAGCTACGACTGTAATCTTCACGCAACTGCTCTTGGCGATTTTGCTGTTGTCGACTGGCCTGTTTTCTCTGTTCTGCGTAATGATTTCTAAGTTTCTCCATCTCCCTTTGGTGACGCATATCTCTTCGGTCAATGGTTGCTTGAGTTTCTTGAGCCACTCTTCTTTCGCGATTGTTTGTGTTTTCTTCAGCCTCACGGACTTCTTTTTGATGGACCTCAGAAATGCGATTTATGTCTTGACGATGCTGCTCTTTGAGCTTCTTTTCCCGCTCTTGATAATATTCGCGAATCTTTTGCGCTTCTGTTGATTCACCTTTTATCGTCGACATCCTTCTCCTCCTGAGAAAGCCTACACCTATCAATATATTAATATTATCATTTTTGCCGCTTTGGTGAGCTATGAATTCACGATTTCAGACTAAGGGTTTAGGGTTAATAGTCGTAGTTAATGCGCTTTAAGAAAAGTTGGCGCAGGTACTTATTAAACCGTATTCCCTGGCGTTTTTTGCGAACCTTGGATTCATGGGCCTCTTGCAGAGAGGCAACCTTTCTCTCAACAAGCTCTTGGTTCATCTTCGCTGCTAGCCTTGTCGCCCATTTCACAGAATTCGCTACAGCATAGAGCTCATGAGCAAAACCCAGTCGATGATCGAGGAAATATTCAGAACGTTTCACGGAAAATTTTCTAAGGTCGATCACGCTAGGAACGCCCACCTCTTGGCCATCAAGACCAATCCCCGCATACCAATTTTGAAAACCCGGAACAAGAAAGTGTTCTTCGTTGTTATGCCGAGGGATCACCTTAACTCCTAGGCCCAAGAGCGCTAAAACTCTCACTTTATCATCAAGGATGTGAATCATCGCCTTG
>JAGQZY010000093.1 GCA_020435205.1 Bdellovibrionales bacterium
GGATAGAACGTCTTCTTCTTTCAGTAGTGGATATTGATCATTCAAGTTGTGATTCAAAACAAATTGATTCACGCCCACTAGCACTTTTTTTTGATGAAGGTAATGATCCCATTCTTTTTCACCAGAACGTTCGATCTCTTCTTGCAACCACCCCGCCTGCAAAGCCGCCACAAGCCCACCTTTACCTTCGATCTCACGAAAAAAAGACCAGGCTTTTTCACACAGTTGATGGCTCAGCTCATCAACCATCCAACTTCCAACAGTGGGATCATCAACCTTCGCAAGTTGGGCTTCAAGCTCTAAAACGAGAGAGGCATTGCGGCTGAGGCGGCTCCCATTGTTACTTTTACTAAACAAGTCATGGCCATAGTGAAAATAGCCCTTAGCTCCGCCTAGAATCGATGAAAATAAGCCACTTGTGATCCGTAAAAGGTTCATGGACGGTTCGCGACTGCAAAGGTATCGCGGTGAAGTCAGACTGAAAACAGGCGGCATTTTCTGTACCGGAAGCCCCAGTTCTTCAAAAAGCTTAAGCAACATCACTCGAAAGCTTTGCAACTTAGCTATGGAGACAAAATTTTGCGGACTCACGGAAATTTGAAAGGAAAGATGCCCCACTAAAGTTTCTAGGGGATAACTCCCTTCAAAATCTTTGAGCAACTGCACAGTCGAAGCCATAAGAACTCCCAACTGCTGAACATCATTGGCACCAGCCAAGTCATAGGGAAGCGAAGTCAGACGGAAGATTTTAAAATTCGGAAGGAGGCTGCCAATTTCATCAAAAGGAGGTTGGGCTTTGCTCACCTCTCCCTTCCATAATCCCAAGCTGTAAGGGTCCAAACCAAGATCCACAGGGGATTGCATTTTCCTCACTTCGTTGAGCAGATCGGGTTCCCATCGACTACGGGCATGAAAAAATATCGGGTAAGGCGCCATCGAGGGGCGAAACTGCAATGGATCACATTGAACCGCAAAATGACTCAAGGCTGTCATTTTCCCAGGAAGATTTTCTTCTTCGAGGATGTTTACAAAGCCCTCCCGCTCCAAACTCGGCAAGGCGAAGGGACGGGAATTATCAGATAAATACAATGGGTAGCGGTGAAGTCCACGATCGCGCGTTTCTAGTCCTTCAACATTTCCCCCATTGATCGCTTCTTTTGCGAGCTGCTGCCACAAGTCGAGCACGAACACTCCTTTTGCTGAAGTGTGGTTCTACCTTTTTCCCCTAAGAGTTTCAACGGACAACAGAGACTGGATTGCCCTCATTTTTTTGCGCCGCTTCACTTTAGTTTTTCCCCTCTCATGACGATAGATCATCAGACAACAAGGCTTGAGGTCATCCGTGCTAAGAAATCTCGCTTCCACATTCCACCTTTCTCAATATGAGATGGGGGGCTGGGAACTCCTCCCTGCCCTTTTTGTAGCCCTTTTCTTTTTAGGAGGCGCTATTCACATCATCAAAAATCGCCGAGATCAAAAAAAACGCAGAGAGCACCGCAGTCAAGGGGATCGACATAGACTCCCCATACCCCTGGTTATCGAGACCCCTGTCACCCAGTCCTTTTCGGTGACGATCTATGACATCTCTTTGGGCGGAGCTTTCATTCCCCTTGAAGAGATGCAAAAAAGTATGAACTTCACCAGCCTCATCGGCAAAAGAAGTGGCATCAAAGTGGGCGATCTCATCGACTTGAAGCTACAAACGGGCCGTTTTAGCCAAATTCACTGCCAAGGAAAAGTGGTTCGCTACCAAGAAGAGGACTTGGGTAAATACCCAAAGGGAATTGGTATTGAGTTTATCAATGTGAGCAAAAGAGATCAGCGTCGGCTTGCTGACCTCCTTGATCTTCACCATCTTGAAGAATCCGCCTAAGAACTTATTTAAAACCATTCTTTAAATTGGTTCCACACACCAGGCTTGTCTTCATTACCCATGAAAAATTCGTAAGTGCCATCCGTGATCGATTCGAACATACCTTTTTCATAGGGGATATCAGGAAATCCACATTTTGTAGAAAAATCTTTATGGGACCTCATGCTTTCACTCAGTCTCTTGATGGATTTTTCAATGGCTTTGGATGGGTCGTCTTCCCATTCAGACTCAGGGAATATCGCAATTTGAGTGTCGCGCATCCATGAGTAAAACTTAGAGTTGATGTTCTCATTACAGTTTACGAGTCGCGACCATCGGCAGAATAAAAGCTCTCTTTTCACCCGACAATCTGGAACCTCTTCACTTTTCATCTCCTGAAAAAGGGCTGAGCGATTATTGAGCAAGAACTTGTGTATCTCGGTGCGGTGACTTTGATTGGTTGCCTGCCCAAGGGTAGCAAACACCTGCAATACATCTCTTGGAGTCACCTTAGCTTCACTATTCACCCAAATTTTATGCCCATTATTCCATCTCCATAACCAATAAGCTCCCTTCCAGTCCGAAGATGGAATTTCTCCATAGTGAAGAATATAGGTAAAAATAGCCGGCCCATACTTTTTAGCGGTTTCCATGGCACTCGACTTATCCTCAGGAAGGGATTTTAAAATAAAGTCAGACACAAGGCTACGGAACTGAACTTCAGCAGCCCAAATTTCATCACCCGTGGCAAAGCCATCACGAGGGTTGGTATCAAAATTATAAAAAACAGATTCAAGATAATACATAATAGAAACGAGCACTCGAATTTCGCCCATATCAACAGCTTTTTTACTAATCACCCCACCACGGGTGGCAAGCTCAAGCATGCCAATTGTGAGTTTTTTATCATCATCACTCTTCCAAAACCGGGATACACTTTGCAAATGGTTAAAGTATTTATCAAAATTCTTTAGCAATAATGTACGAAAAGGCTCAACTTTAACAACATTGGTGTGCAGAACATCTTTATAATCTAGACGGAATTCCTCAGGCATGTCCCCATAAAGCTCACTAGAAACCACGCCACTACTAAAAAGAATCGACATCAGCTCGTAGGCTTCTAAGAAGTCTAATTTATCGTCGGGCCGTCTTTGCGTGGTAAAGTGATTGCCCTCGTCAAAAGCTCTGTAACCAGAATCATACACGCGCGAATCCATGAAACCCATCTCAGCGCCTAGGATTCTTAAGAGTTCGTAGACCTCCTGTGCCGCATCTTGATTAATAGCAAAGGCCAAAGGGTTTTTCTGATCTTGACTAAAAGGCCTCATAAATAAAGAGACAATGGTAAAAAAGGCATTACTCACTGTTGCCTCTTCGTAGGAAAAGTTGTCTAAATCACCAGAAAAAGTGAGGCGATAGTTGTCGGTATACTGGTGCAAATGAGTGAGTCCCAGGGTTTGGAACCATGAATTCATCTTTGGATCTTTATAATTTGTTCCCTCACCGAGCTCAGTGAGACTAAGATTATCCGTATTTTCGTACTTGGCATTCAAAAGTTCCTGACGGTAAGACCAATCATCAATGGCCAATTTAAAATCATCGATCTTAGCAAGAGTGATATGGGGGGAGACTTTCCCTTGACCAGGAGCCACCCACTTCTCCAAGAAGCGACTGAGGAAAATACCCAAGGTCTTTGCTTTGAGGTTTCCACGGATCACACCCGCACCTTCCATATCAAGGAGAAGTTTATTCAATTTATCAACAGAAACCTCTTGATCTTTTGAACGCATAGCCGACTGCTTAAAAACCCGGTGAGCTTTATAATAGACATTTTTCAAGGCTTGCAAAGTTGGACCTTTGAAGAGTTGACCCACTTTCAGCATCGCTGTCGTATCAGTAATGAAGCTTGTTAAAGAACCAAGACTTGGGAAAAGCTCTTCATCCTTGATAAAATACTCATAATCCAGTTTGCCTTCATAAACATAAATCATATGCTGCACAAACAAAGATAGATCTTTGTTATTTAGATATTCATGATTTTCATTGAGGACTAAGTTTTTAAAACTCACAAACATCTTCACCATAGGGCGAGATTCTTCAGGAGTCTGATTGTAAATTTCAGAAAAAATAAATCCACCCATATCATTCAAATCCATGGATCTCTGCCCAGAATAGGGTTTCAAATTATAAAGAACATCACCAACATTTTGTCGCAAAAAGGAGAAGGCCTCTAAAAATTGCCCTCGACCTTGCTCCGTTTTTTCCAGATGATCTTTCTGAAACAATAGCTGACGAAAAGGAGCCATATTGATCATTGCTTGGGACATCACTTCAATGAATTGAGAGATCTGGGTGATTTCCGCTTTGCTAACAGAGTCTTTGTCTCCGCCAAATAGAAAGCGTTTGAGACCCATAAAACCTTGGAGGGTTTCCATCTTCATATCAAAAGCAGGATAGAAATCTTCAAGAAACTGAGCGAAGTGTTCGACCTTGTAATGATTGTCACGCAAGTCTCCACTTTTGGTATATTTAACAAAAGCTTCTAGTGATATTTGGTAACAATCCGATAAATTCTTAACCTCTTGGACCGTTTTTTCGTCATCGGATAGATCATGAAAGTAGCTATGGATAATGCGATTAGTATGGCTCATACAGCTCGCATCATTTTTGTCAAAAGCAATGACCTGCTCTTTTTTCTTTTCTTTCAGAAAATACGAGCAACCTGCCAAAGCAAAGCTGGAAAGCAAAAGAGCCACCATTGATTTTTTAAAGATTCCTTTAAAAAGCATAATGCCCTCCTACCAAACAACGATCATTGTTTTGATAAGTACTGATGAAGTCTTTGCCGAGATACTCCGTATGGGAGCTACCAAAAAGATCACACTGCACAAACACTTCTGTATTGGCTAGAGCCGCCCAACGGAAATCACTCGTAATCCAGGTGTTGTCAGTATCGGGATCAAAATAGAGAGCCATCATAGATTTGACGCTATAACCTCGGCTACTCTTAAATAGAAGGCCTTGCCATTTAAGTTGAAGAGCCTTTTCAAAGCGGTTTCTCTTTACATAGGTATCGATCTGCGCCGACGAGAACAGACCTTCAATGCCTGTTTTTTTGCGATCCACATGCAGATAACTGAGCCAAATTCTTTGCGAGTGGGAGATCAAATAGCGAGTGCCTAGAGAAAAAATATCCTGGTCTGGCAAAATAGGATAAGTGCTATCTGCTGGGATGGCGTACTTGTGCTCAAACTCATGTAGCCAAGAGGCCACAAATTTGTAGCTTCGCCCACTCCACCCGGCATCCAGTCCGGTGACCTGGTGGCGCGCCACTTCCGGTCGGATATCAATATCCCCCTGAGAGGTGGAAAGATTTAATCCACCTGTGAAAGGCAACACCAAATCATTGGCTGGCTTATTGAGGTAAAAGGCATTGATCAGCCAACCTTTGCGATTCATGGGAGTACCAATGGACAAACCGTAGGAAGCTCTAAAAACGACATCTTGGGTTTTTGGGGTATTCAACTGATAGTTCAGGTCAATTCGGTTTCCACTAAAGGAAACTGCTTGCACGGGCTCAACAAACCAAGGATTACTTGAAGTGATTTTTCCATCCGTAAACTCATAAGAGGCCCCCTGAGTTGGGATAAAAAGGTAAGAGGCAAAAGCCGTGACTTCGAAGGTGTCATTCATCAAGGGAATGGTTAAAAAAGCACCTGTGAGTCCTTGCTCCTCAGGATGCGCTCCATTCCACAAAAATAGAGGCTGAGTTAAACCCATGTGCCAATGACTATCCAAGAACGACCAATTGTGCAGAGATCTTCCAAGAGTCCATTGGAGGTTTTGCTTACTACCACCCCGATAATAAAACTGGGGGGCTTTAATGTAAGTGTGTCCAGAGTCGGCAATAAGGCCACCACCACCAACATCAACATAGAATTGGCTATCCGACCAATCGTTGCGTATCAAAAGATTAGCAAAGGCCTGCCCATTATTGGCACTTTCCTTAGAAAAATAGAAATCACCGGCCAATCCGACATCAACAATAGAGCCAAATTTAGCTTGAGCCCCCTCAAATGCAAATAGAAGGGGGATAAAAAGCATAAGAGCCTGAGGTCTACTGAAGGAGGACCTGAAGGTTTGGGCTATAAATGCTTGATATCTTTTAAAAAACATTCGCATACCTCTACTGAATTGCGAATTCTGTTCCAGCCACCCCCTTCTCATTTGCACTTGAGAGCCCCCCTATTAGCTCACTGATTAAGCTTTTGACAGCATTAAATAAAAAAAGGAGGCAAGAGGCCTCCTTTTCATACTTGTTCTAGGGAATTTTTACCTTAGAACCAGAAACGGATATAACAGCTCGTGTAAGTGGTGCTGGTGTAACCCCACTGAGGACGCCAGTAGTAGTTGTTATAAGCCGGGCTGTAGAAAGAGTAACAGCCGTTGGTATACCAAAAACCGGTGTAACCACAACGGTTGTACTGAGTGGGCAGGTTCCAGCTGTAACGCTTCCAGTTTGTGTAATATCGGTAAGGGCGCCAGTTGTTCTGTCCATAGCGTTGACCACGAACACGACCATTGTAACGGTAGTGTGGGGTTTTATTACCGTGACCAGGGCCTTTGCCAAAGTTGTTATTGTGACCGTTGTTGTGGCCAAAATTGGGGCCTTTGCCACCATTGTTATGACCATTATTTTGGCCAAAGCCGCCATTGTTATGACCATTGTTTTGGCCACCTTGACCAAACTTTAACTCAGTGGTTAATCCCATTTGCTGAGCATCGCTCACTGGAATCATAGACACTTCATCATCATTTTGGAAAGTCTTTCCACCGATGAAAGTCACGTTACCAGCTTCGACAGCTGACTTCGCGTCGTCTGGGTTGGAAATGTCATCGTTAAGAATACCGATATCGGTCGTACCATCGGCATTGGTTCGGGTAACTATCATGGAGCTACCATTAAGGTTCTCGTCCATTTTGCTGCCCCCGCAAGCAACTAAAAGTGACGCCAACCCGAAAAATAGAACGGTTGTTTGGAATTTCATATTCACTCCCTTTTGTTTAAGTGTGCCTGATTACTAAAACGGCATTTGGCGCAGTACAACAAAAAATATGATGCAGTGAAATATTTCTCTTGGTGGTCCCAATTAGGACTCTAGATCCTTAGGGGGGAGCTCGTCAGAGATCACGCTAACTGCCCCTCGCTCCAGGTAAAATTTGGCTTTTTGTAAATTATTCAGGGTCCAAACCACCACCGGCAGGCGGCACTCTATGACGCGGTTTCTAAGATAATCTTCCTCCAAAAACTCATGACGAATATGAAGGAATTGAGGTTTAGCAAGCTTGAGATACCAGTTCATTCTCCAGGTCATGAGAACTTCCCGGCGGCCAATCAAAAGCCCGCGCGGAGTTTTTGGTGAAAGCCTTCGCAGGGCAAATAGAGCCATAGGGTTAAAGGAGGATACCACCACCTTCTTTTTATTGTACTTTTGGATCAGCTGCTCCACATTTTTAACCGCCCGAAAAGGATAGAAATCTAAGCTTTTGATTTCAATATTGAGGTACTCCGGAACATCTTCACTGCGCAAGACTTGTTCAAGGCTAGCGACATTCAAGGCGCGCAAGTCGTCCCATGATGTTTTTTCAACCAGAGCATCCACATGAAAAAATTTTTTCAAATGCCAATCGTGAAAAACCACGGAAACTTTGTCCCGACTCAGCTGCACGTCAAGCTCCACCATTTTGGCGCCCAAACGCTTTGCCGCAATAAAACTTTGCAGAGTGTTTTCGCGAAGTCCGCCCTTCCAATAACCACGATGCACTTGCCACTTGGGAATTTCTAATTTCATCAACTTCCCTCTTCTGCAGGCTTTTTTTCTATGGGGAGCACACTTTTGGCTTTTTCAATAATCTTCTTACCCACTTCTTTCATTTCTCCACCAAAGTTTTTTGGCTCTAAGGGCTCAAACTGAATGCTCGGGTGATCAGCAAGATACTCTGGATGCCCCTCTAACCATTTCTTCAGGGGCTCTGATGTCGGCGTCCACTGCCCCTTAAGTAAACGTCCAGCATAGGACCACTTCCAAATCTTTTTATCAGCGCGATCCCACTGCAACCACCCTTGAGTCTCGCCATCCGCTGACCATTGCCCTTCCGTAGAAAGTTGCCAGTTGTTGGCAAGCCTCAGGTACCCTCGTTGCCACTGCAAATTTTTATTGGGGTCTAAAGAAAATTTAACCGACATCTCCTTCCAATGAAAAAAGTCAGGCGTGAATTCAGATTCGGTGGTGGTAGGTTTTAACCAATTCACTAAGGACAACTTCCCATCAAAGCTCCCGGAAGGAACCTTCCAGAGGATATGAGCAGGCCCTTCACCCTCTTGAGCGGCTTCCACCTTAAGGCCCGAAAACTCAAAGCCTTGACCCTTGACCTCTGCTGCCGCTAAAACAAAACCCCAATTTTGCAGTTTCTTGTTTTTAAGCTCTAACTTACCATAAAGGGAAAATGGGAAGGGCTCAGAGAGAGTCATCAAACCGTAAACATTTTTATTTAACAACAAACGATGCATGCTAACCTGGGCTTTCACTGAAGCCTCATTCCATTCACCAGAAATATTTCCTTGAAATTCCCCACCACTCAGCACAACATTTTCAATCTTGCCCTGCCATTGAGTCTTGTTTCCAATCAAGACCATAGGAATCTTTTCTAGAGGTTGAACCTCCCGTCGATTGTTTCTAGAGAATAAGACTTCTGAGGCTTCGAGAAGCCCTTCCATTTTCCAGCCCTCAGGATCCAACTCAAGAAGTCCTGAAAAAATACCATAGGCAGAAAAAATTCCCGATAGAAATACACCCCGTTTACTTTTAATCAATTGATCTAAGTTGATTTTGTCAAAAACCACTTGCAACTGCTCAACTTTCTCTAAGGAGACTTTAGAAGACTGTAAGCGGGCCGAGCCATAGGGGCCATTCAATTGACAGTTATCGCCCATCTGAATCAAAGTCTTGTCGGCATCAAGCAAGGGGGATGATAAATGAAAATCACAGCTTAACCACAAATATCCCACCTGTAAGTTATCAGAATAAAGAAAGCTAAAGGTCGATACAGGGAGTTCAACAACTGAAGCTTTAAAATCAAGCTGATGGGACTCTTCGCGCTGGAGCTGAGCCTCAATCTGTATCTTCCCCTCGCGGACAAAGGATTGCGACACCAGTTCCATGCGGTCCCGATTGGCACGAAAACTGACTTCGGTAGAGCGGATGGGAATTTTTTTACCCCTGAGAGAAAGCTCTTTGGGCTCAACACTCAAAAGTAACTCACCGGCATGGCGTCGTCCCTTGAGCCTACCCGTCATATTCCACTCCTCGTCAAAACCTGAGGTGAGTTGAAGGGAAAAGGAGTCAATA
>JAGQZY010000094.1 GCA_020435205.1 Bdellovibrionales bacterium
ATAAAGATAAAGCGCCACCGCAGATCTATCGAGCATTGCATTGGTATATCTTGCTTCAAGAAAAACACCCGGAATACAAGAGCTCACTCTGGCTCAATACGGTGGCCCGCCCCCAACTGACCAGCAAAGAACTCGAAAGCATTAAAAGTGAGGTTGTCGATCAGTCCACCAATGCACTGACTAAAAAAGCCATTTTCTATCTTGAAGAAGAAAACCTTAAGCGCAATCGTTTAAAAAGCGAAATGGAAGACCGCCTGGGACAGCTCACTTCGATGAAGACGAAATTGCAATACTTGATAGCCTTTCAAGCGATTTTAGCTGCAGCCATTCTCATTATTGCTTTGAACTGAAACAACTTCAATAAAAGTGTGTATCAGTTTGGTAATCTTTTAAGATTTGCCCTTATAAACCGATAAGTTAATGCGGTGAAAGCCTTAAAAGGTGAGGGTTAACTTATGCACGTAAACAGATCTTTAAGATGGTTTTTCGTTTTAATATTCTTATTTTCCTTTTTGGGTTGCACGAAGAGAGCATCAACATCCAAAGTTTCACTCAATTTTTCGGGCAAAGCCAGCGCCCTTGCTGCCAATAACTTTGAAATGATCTTTGTGAATGTGTCGGGACCCGACATGGGGTTGATCCCTGTGAACAAGCATTGTGATGATCCCGGTCAAGATTGCTCCTTTATTGAGGTTCCCGATGTGCCAGCAGGACCTGATCGCCTGATTCAAGTGATGGTGATCGATACCGATCAAAAAGTTTACTACAATGACATCACTCGCGGCCTCAGCAATCCAGAAGAGCATATTGATAATTTTGTCCTTAACTTTAAAGCCCAGTTTACCAATGAATCTCGCTTTGAGGGTCGTTACATCCCCGGTGATTTTGCTAATGGCACCGCTCATAGCCTGAAAGGAAAATACTTAACGGGTGATGTGGCTCTTCGAGTCTACGTGGGACAAGACAAGCCGGCCATGACCGTGGAAAAATTTGAGATTTTTGGCGGTTGGTTTCGTTCTTTTCTACTTCAGAGCGAAAACAACTTCATTCGCTTTAAATACCTCTTTCGCGGTTGGGATGAATCTGGTCAGTTTTATGAGGCCCACCCCATCTTTAATGATCTCCACAACGGTACAGGGCTATACAAAGGCCACCCGCGGATTCAAGCTTCAGAAAGATCCATTTGGCATTTCAAGCCGAGTGCCGCCGCCGTCGCACTGGATAAAAAATATTTTGATAAACAAGATGCGGGATATGAGGAGCGCGCCTTTCCAGGGAAAATCGTCGGCTTTTTTGGCCTCAATCCCGATGACAAAAAACTCTGTATAGATAGTGTCACCGCATTGACCTTTGATGGTTCTGGTGGTTCCAGCGAGCTTTGCGCCCACGTTGATGGTAATAACGACTGCGACCAATATTGGTCTTGGAGTGATATTACCTCTAGCCCTTACGATCCTGCCCAAATCTGCTCAGGTCCAGCTGCTGATGAATGGCAACTTGTCCAAAAAGATTTTGGTGAATACGCTGACTTTGCTGGATTTTTTGGTCCCATGACCAATCATTTTACTGGCGATAGCTCGGCCATTGATGAAATTTTTAATTTCGATGAAGGCAGCAGCACCATCTACTGGCACCTGGCCGATCAATCCTATACGGGTGGGGTAGAGTTGATGGTCCGTATCGGTCAAAACAGCAACGATCACTTCAACCGCGAATCTGTACGTGTTGAAGAGGGTGAAGGTTACGATTGTAACCCCCTTGTGGATGATCATAACTTTGTGTCTCGAGGAATCTTTTCTGGCAGCGATGAGAGCTTTGATTTCTCTGCCGACACTGCGATTGCCAGTGCTATGGCAAGCAATATGCCGGTCGCCTTTGCCTTTTGCCCTGTGCGGCCCGACGGTGGTTATTTTAAAAGCGCCGTCATTGATAATAATGAAGACGAGGGTGGCAATCCACCCAGTAAAATTGTTGTGGAAAGAATTGTAAATCCTTCTGGAAGTTATCTTAACACCTATGCCTGCGTTCCGTTGGCGGTGTCTCTTAAAGATGATGAAGATCAGTTGGCGCACTCAGAAACAGGATTTAATGTGACTTTTACGACGAGTGAAGGAAGTCTATTCAAAGATGATCAATGTGGAGCTTCTTTGTCTGGTGGCTTCAATGTCAAAGATCGAGAAGTCGTATTTTACAAGGCTATGCTCACGGGAGCTTCCCACAATATTACCCCTTCCGCCAGCCCATTAACCGCAGTGCCCTTAACCTTTGCTCTCGTGAGTACAAATCCCGCTACAAAGCTCACTTACTTTCCTGATTTTTACCGATCCCAAGATTATCAAGTGGCACAGACTGAAGAGTGTGTGCGGCTCTTGGTTGCCATAACCGATGCAAATGGTGAGTTAGCAAAAGGGTCTGCGAGTCCATCGTTTGCTCCACAGGTTTCAGCAAGCAATCGCTATCCATTTAGTTCTAAAGCCAACTGCGAGATGGGATCTCCAACCACGACTGGTTTTGGTTTAACAAATCAAACCTTCCGCGAGCTTTGGATAAAAATTCAAGATCCAGCAGGATCGACAATCACAAATGTGGTGACCGCTGCTTCGCCTCTTTCCCTAGGAACCATAACCGACATTAATATTGTTACAGAAAATGGTCCCGATCATTTCTATGTTGATGTGGATACCGCCCAAGGGGCCGTTAGCAACAATCAGTGCATCAATTTTTCACCCATGTATTTTGACGATCATAAGCCTAATAGTTATCCGGTGAATTGGCCTAGCACAGGAAGTTTAGACATCATTTTTACAATCTCTGGCGCTACAGGCACTCAGTATCATGTTGGTCACGAGTGTTCGAACACACCTGTGGTTGATCCGTCCTCACTCTTGGGGTTTTCAGTCACTAACGGCGATTCTCCAGGCGCCCCTTTCTCTGTTCGCACTCCAAGTACAGGTACGGGAACGTTTACTATTGATGTGACTTATGGTGGCGATACTCATTCATTCACCTATAGCTACCCATAACCTGTCCTAATACCCCCAATTAACTCTGCGTCATAGGTTCCTATGGCGCCTATTTGGGCTGTGGGATTTTCCTTGCAAAGTGTAAGGGACTTTTATTATTGTCTGCCCAACACTTCTGACGCACATGCACGCGAAAACCGGGGAGGCAGTTTATGGTCTTTGAAAATATTCATAAATATGGAAATCACGAACAAATTATCTACTGTCATGATCATCAAACAGGTCTGCGCGGAATCATTGCGATTCACGACACGACCTTGGGGCCGGCCTTGGGCGGAACGCGCATGTGGAATTATGCCACTGAAGAAGAAGCATTAATCGATGTTTTAAGACTCTCTGAGGGGATGACTTATAAGGCGGCTGCCGCAGGTCTTAACTTAGGCGGTGGTAAAGCTGTGATCATCGGAGATTATAAAAAAGATAAATCCGAAGGTTTGTTTCGCGCTTTTGGCCAATACATCAACACACTCAATGGTCGTTACATCACGGCCGAAGATGTGGGAACTTCTGTAAAAGATATGGAACAAGTCTACATGGAAACGCCTTGGGTGACTGGGATTCCTAAAGGCTTGGGAGGCTCTGGCGATCCTTCCCCTTACACAGCCCACGGTGTGCTTATGGGTATTAAAGCGGCTTGCAAAGAAAAACTGGGAACTGATGATTTAAAAGGAGTTCGCGTGGCCGTACAAGGCCTTGGTAACGTGGGTTCAAATTTAGTAAAGTACCTCACCGAAGAGGGTGCTCAAGTGACTATTGCCGACATTGAGCAAGAGCGAGTCGCTCAGATTGCAGAGACCTATAATTGCGAAGCGGTAGCTCCGGATCAAATTCTTGAAGTGGAGTGTGATGTCCTTGCTCCATGTGCCCTTGGTGGAGTGATTAACGATCAAAGCATTCCTAAATTAAAATGCAAAATCGTCGCTGGTGGAGCCAACAATCAACTGGCTGAAACTCGCCATGGCGACGCTCTTCGTGAAGTGGGTATTTTGTATGCTCCAGATTTTGTGGCTAATGCGGGCGGCTTGATGAACGTATTTGCAGAACTAGAAGGCTATTCCGTAGAACGAGCCCTTGAGCGCACCACCTCTGTTTTTGACAATATGATGCACATTTTTGCAGAAGCCAAAGATCAGAATATTTCCACGGTTGACGCGGCGTACAATCACGCTAAAAAGCGCCTGGAAACTTTGGGTCGCCTAAAGAGAAAGCACTTGGGCTTTACATCCAGACCTTTCACAACTTTGAAAGAAGTTAAGAACCGCTAATTTCCATTAAAATTTGTTACACCAACGGGTTAAGAGCATTGACATCTTGGCCCGAAAGCTCTTTTCTATGGGATCTGTCTCTTACTATATAGAAACGAGGAGTCCATCGTGAGTCAGCCTTCTAAGGAATTTGATATTTTAGATTTTGCCAGCAAAGCCAGCCAGGTCATTGAAAAGAATTTCAAGTGGATCCTCGCTGTTTTTGTAGTGGTGGTGATTGCTTCCAGCGCCTGGGTGGCCATGAAGAGAATGGAAGCCTCGACGGAAAAAGAAGCCTTCGGTGAATTGTTTAAAATCACAAAACCTTATTTCGAAAAGAAAGAAGAGTTTGAAAAGGCCACACAGCAAGAGCAACAAAAAAAGCCAGCGAAAGATAAAGAAACAAAAAAAGATGAGAAGACTTTTGCAAAAGCCAGCGGGGATCTTGATAAAGACTTTGGTGATGTGGTTCAAAACCTAGAAGGCTTTATAAAAACGGCCAAACACCATAAGGCGGCCAGTGAAGCGGCTTTAATTTTGTCCGATATCTACAATGAGTATAAACAACCCGCCAAAGGGGCCGAAGCTTTAAATCAAGTGCTTGCCACCTGGAAAGGTCACGACATTCTTTTTGATGTTATGCAAATGCGAGCTGGCGACCTCTATGCCTCAGCAAAAGATTGCGACAAGGCCATTGGCCATTGGACGCCGATTGCTAAAAAAGAAAGCTTTTTAAGCCAACAAGCTCAAGTCAAACTTGGAGTTTGCTACCAAGAGATTGGTAACAATGATCAAGCTCTTATGTGGTTGCAAAAAGCGGAAACTCAAGCGCCGAATTCTCCTGAAGGTTTCAACGCGAAACGCTACCTTCGCTACATCAAGTTTGTTGATAAATTGGAAGCGAAACCCACAGAAGGTAAAGCCGAGACTCGTAAAAAGGAAAGTGATAGCCCATCATGAAATCTTTTTTGCTCTTGGTGATTTTCCTATTTAGCTTACCCTCGTGGGCAGCCCTCGAGCTGGAAAGACAATGGTCGAGAAGCACCTGGCAAAAGCCCCATATGCGCTATCGCCATCCTAATCGAATGACTCCCGTTCTGACTAAAAACTTAGTCATTCAAGGCAATGCCATTGATGGCATCAAGGCTTTTGAGCGCAAGACAGGCCATGAACGCTGGCATTTGCAATTCAAAAATGGTGTCGAAGGTGGAGCCGCGCTGGCTGATGGTAAACTTTATTTTGGAGCCAACAATGGGCAGTTTTATTGCGTACAAGCAGAAACTGGAAAAATCCTTTGGTCCTACCCCATACATTCTGAATCGTTAGCGCGCCCAGCTGTCGTTGGGGGGAAAGTTTATCACGTTGCTGCTAACAACACTCTTTACGCTTTTGATGCACAAACAGGCCGATCCCTCTGGATTCAAAGCGAAAGCGCAAAGCCGAGCATGACCGTGCGGGGACAAACAGCTCCTGTTGTCGACGAAGGTAAGCTCTACCTTGGTTTTAGCGACGGAAATTTTTCCGCTTTCAATGCTGAGACGGGGAGAACTCTCTGGAGCAAACGCATTGGCGACGACAAAAAGTTTAACGACGTTGATAGCACGCCTGTGATAACAGCGAACTGTATTTTGGTTTCAAGCTACGCCAATGCTCTCTATTGCCTAAATAAAGCCAGTGGTAGCATCCAATGGCGACATGACGTTGGCGGCTTTCATCCTGTGACTGTAGAAAATGACAAAATTTACTATCCGACAGTCGCCGGTGAAATCCATATCCTCGATGCCTCTTCTGGAAAATTATTAAAGAAGATCGTCAACATTGACGGACTTGCCACGGCAGTTGCTATCGATGGAGATAAAATCATTTACGGCGAATCTGAGGGCGGTCTTAAAGTTCGAGACATCAATAACTTGAATGTGCTCACCTCCTTTGCCCCAGGAAAGGGATTGCAAGCCACTCCGACTATCGATAAGTCTAGCGGTGAAATCTACTTTATCTCTAATGATGCCAATTTATTTAAATTAAAGCTGCAGGAGAAAGATAGATCCTTTCCTTGGAGTTTATAATGAAGATCCTTTGCCAAGCCCTTGTTAGCATTGGATTTCTAGCACTTACTGCTTGCAGCACTGGACACTGCCGGCGCGATGGCACCAAAGTGAATATCAAAGAAGACGTTAAACCCCCTTCCGGTTATCAACGTGAACACCTTGGTAGTGTTTTGATCGCGAAATCCGATGGAAGCTTACAGTGCGGGATGAAGCGTGGACTTTCCATTCAAGAAATGACCCATGAACTTGAAGGTATTGAGGTTTTTTCATCCCATAAAGCTCACGATGGCTTAATGAGACTACAAACCTGTGGAGCTGAAACAGGCATGTTGAATGTCTTTGAAATTCAGGCGCAAGACCTCAGTCGAGCGCAAAAGCTCGGTTTTAGCGTTTATGAAAACCACTGAATAAGAATGAAAGCCCCCACCAACAGACTTGACGTTATGCTAGAGTGAGCCCCCTTGTCTCGACGAACTTCTAGATGAAGCTTCTTTTCAAAAGTCAATGGATGCTACAATCAAGGCATGGGTCGACTGGAAAACTTTATACCAATGTTTCAAAAAGTTCGCTTCGAAGTCCATGAAGAGAAAGCCTTTGTGGCCATGGATGGACAGATGCCGTTACCAGTGGACGGTGATCTTTTACCTTTTCTCGGAAAGATCAACGGCCACCTGTCTTTGCGTGAGATCTTTTTGTTTTTAAATAAAAAAGAAGAACCCATCCGCGTAGAGAAATCTCTTGAAACCTTGCTAGAGTTAGCTAAACGAAAATTCCTCACTAATGGTGAAGAGTATATCAAACTCTACACCGGCGCGGGGCAAAGTGTTGCCACTCGCCACAACCCGCAACTGAACAATTTAAGCCACGGATACTTTTCCCATGAACGACTTGTGGTTTTGCTGCAAAAAACCACTTTATTTTTAAAGTGTCATCGCGACACTGCTGAGCAAATTTTAAAGCACGCGAGCCTTGAAAATGTTCAAGAGAACATCAAAGTGATTCGCGAGGGGACTAGAGACCATCATTTTTTCATATTGCTTGCTGGAGAGGTGGGTGTCTACAGGATGGGTCGATGTCTTGCAAACCTCACACCCTTGGCCGTTTTTGGAGAGTCGGCTGCCGTTTTCAATCAGGCTAGGAATGCTGATGTGATCACGACTTCGCCATGCTGGCTATTAAAAATAGACGTGAGTCAACTTGTCGACACAGAAGACCAAGATACCTTTGAGGCCTTTAATGGTTTAAAGTCACGTTTAATTCTGAATCAAACTTTGTCAGCAAACCCTCTTTTTAAAAATGTCCCTTCTGACATATTGCAGTTATTCATCTCAAAATGTCGTCTAGAAAAGCACTCCAAGGAACAGACCATTATTCAACAAGGGGATACGAGCGGAGATTTTTACTTTATCTTAAAAGGCTCTGTCTCCGTAATTAAAGACGGCATGCCCATGACAAGCCTTGGCGAGGGAGAGCATTTTGGTGAAGTGGCTGCCGTTTTCCACGAACCACGCACAGCCAGTGTGGTCACTGAAACCGAATGTGTCTTTCTTGCATTGAATCATAGCGCTCTATTTGATGTCCTGTGCAGCCATTTTCGCCTCGCCATCGATATTGAAAAAACGGCTGAGGATAGAAAAAAATCTGAAAGCGATGTCATGAGCCTATTTGAAGATACGGTCGTTCCTACCGATAAAACCAAAACCTTCGATGAATTAAGTTCCATATCCCACAAAATGGAAGTGGATGACGAGTTTTTAGAGATCACCCAAACCAATTTCGATATGGAAGTGTTGGATTTTTCTTTAGTGAGTATCGAAGACGACGACGAAGCCGCCTCATAAAAGCAAGACTTTCCCCACAGAAATAGACCCACTCAGAACCAAGAGACCATGAGTGATCCATTCAACTTGCTGATCGCTAGGATGAATGTGGCATTTCGCAAAAAGCTGTTGTGTGAAGTTTGGCGCCCTCTCTGCGGGAGCTGAAGTTCCCGTCCATCGCCTTTCCCATTGGGTGAGTATGCATTCACCCTTATTCATATGCCAGTGGCCTATGACTAAAGGAATGCTGGTAAGATGAAAATAAAGGAGTGAGCCTGAAGCTAAAAACCCAAAGAGTAAAAACACAATAATGGCAATATGGAGCCATTGGATCAACTTCGGCATCACGACATTCACAATGCCTTCCTGGATACAATTTTTTTAAGCGGAAGCATTTCTCCAGCTTTGGTCGCTACATCCAGTGTTTGTTGCAAACCGGTTGGACAGTGCCAAAACGGGGAGTGGGCGCAGTAAAAGTTAGTCGTGCGGTTAAAATCCAAGGTCACAAATTGTTTTTTGACCTTGCCGTTAGTGATGTCAATAACGAGCTCTCGCCCACCAGCATAGGTCTCTTGGCCTGCTGTGGGTTCTACAAAAATGAGGGCAATGTATTCAAGGGGCTCACCAGGTTTTTGCCAATTGTAGGCATTGAGGGCATAAGACTTTCCTTCCCATTCAAATTTTACCTCGCCCACCTTTGCCACTTCGGTGAGGTCTCCCTGTACTGTCTTGTAACTCACGACCTGACGGCCTCGCTGGGTATAAACACCTTTTATGATGGCTTGAGGATTAAAAGGATAAAAACGAAAACCTGTGAATTTTTTAATCTGATCGGGGTCATAGACGTAACCCCAAAGTTTCCCCACTCGTTTACCAAGGAC
>JAGQZY010000095.1 GCA_020435205.1 Bdellovibrionales bacterium
GCCGCAATACCACCCACAGAAGCTGCGGAAAGTGCAAAAGGCGCCGAATGAATCTCTTGCATATTAGCGACAACAGGCCCTGACCCATCATCAAAGCTTAAACGGATCTTTCTTTTATCGCTTGCCGTCGGGGTGTAGTCAGTTCCAATAGTACAAGTGGTGACAGTGATGGTGCCGGCATTATTATTAAAAGCTTGCACGAGGGTTGAGGTGTCCTCCCAATCACTGCCACTGCGGGAACCTTCGCCAAGGGGCAAGGTGAAAACACCTTTAGAACCCACCATGTTGATTGTATGGGTCTCTTGAAAGAGCAAACATTGCTCCGCTCCTGGGGAATAGATTTCTACAGTAAATGTGACCGAAGGTTCTTCAAGGGCTTGGCCGGAAGGTTTGATAATTTGGCCTTGGTATACAAAAGACGACGGGCTTGCATAAGCGACGCCTGCAAATAATACCATCATGAAAAAGGCTAACAACCTACGAACCAATCCGTCTCCAGTGCTCTATATATAGAAGCGATGGAATCTGATCGGTTTTTGGCCAATAAACTTGAACTCAATCTCAAAAATAGACGTTTTTATAGCTATTTTTTCCGGCTCAATCTTGGGCCGATCTATTCTTTCATCTAGCTGTGCGCAAAGGCTCAGATTGGGTCAATGGGCTCCATGGCTTTTGACAAATATCTGCCAGCTATCCACACAGGCTGATTTAGCGATGGCGAGGGTTGCGACTATCCCCATTTTGATAGCCATTCATGACCTTTACATCCCTTTTGCCAGTCAAGGAGGTCAGAAAAAGGTCGCGGAGAGCAAAAACCAAATAAGGATCAGCCATTCCCGCCTCTCGACTTTCCCTGAGTTTAGTTAGGGGATTTATCTCAGTCGTGGGAATCAAGAAATTTTCAACATCTCTACCAAGCCGATTCAGAGAAATCACTGAATGCAAGACTCGGTAAAAGGGATCATCAGCCACTTTATCAAAAAGCTCCTTATGAGAATGCAAAAGACTTAATCTTCGCTTGTAGGCCGGCATAGAATTGGCTTTATTCCAATCCATGGGGATGGTTTTCATAACTTTAGGCAAATCTTGCGAGCGCAAATCCCCTTCCGTAGTGCGGATGACAAAAGTTACCCCCATCAAACGCTCTTTAATGGCTCCATTGAGCTGCAAATCTAAAAAAGAAACATTTGCTTTGACTGCTTCTATGCCTTGATCAGGAAATTCTCCTAACAAAACACCCTGGGGATTTTTTGTAAAACGCCGAACCAAGGTCCATCGGGCTTGTTGGCCCTTTAACTTTCCCGCGGCAGCAAAGGCGCGCATGTGCAAGGGAGAGGGAGAGGGATTTGATATGTCTATACCCTTATTGGCTTCAGCAATAAGTTTTTGTGCAAGCTTTGCATCGATCTCACCTTGCTCAACGAGACGCTCGGCTTTCTCTACTAAACTCTGCAAAATTGGCGGTTGTGGTTTAAAAATTTCTGAACAAAACAAGCCAGCACCGTGGCTATTGCGATAGGCCAACACAACAAGGATGGTAAAGAGCATCCCTCTCAACAACAACATGATCTATTTCTCCTGATGTGAGCCTTTTAGCAAACTCGCTCTCCAAAGAAAACGAGCGCCCTTCGCACGTGAAGAATTTACCTAAGTGACTAAACTTTAGACCTTGCTTTGACTGGTTTTCCAACACTGAAGTGCCTCATTGTGCAGAAGCCTTCGCGATAGGACTTCCTCACTGCCCAAAGTAAGAAAAATAACCTGTGCTCCTTTAGATACACGAAATCACTAACTTCTTAGCCTTCCTCAAAAGACAAGCCCAGCCTATACGCACAGGGCAAAGGGGCTTTTCACTTGCGGATTAAGGATAAAAGGCTTAACCATTTGTAAAGTGATGACGAAAGAGCCCTTAAACGAAATTTCAATTCGTAAAAAGAAGGTCCTAACCCGATGGCTTTTCTTTGTTTTACTCTTTAATGTCTTTCTACAATTTGAACAGGTTGAGGAGACCTTCAATACCCTCATTTCCCAAGCCGAAGAGGTGTCCCAAAGCCAAACTCTTTGCGGAACTTCACCTGAAGCTGGCAGCCCTGACTCCAAGGGTGATAGAATCCACCTGGCTTCATTAATCGGCGTTTCTTCTACCAATACATTGCAATCGATCTCATTAATGGCGGCCCCTTTTAGCGGGTTCAAACAAATAGAAAAACAATCAAACCTTGGTATCACCCATGGTTTTTTTATTTCTGAACGATTGACCTTTGAATCTTCAGGTCTCTCTCCACCACTCGCTTAACCCTCTTTACCCACACACTTATACAAAAAATTTAACCTCAGGAAGTCCTAT
Source organism: Bdellovibrionales bacterium (assembly GCA_020435205.1). Classification (GTDB taxonomy): domain Bacteria; phylum Bdellovibrionota; class Bdellovibrionia; order Bdellovibrionales; family JAGQZY01; genus JAGQZY01. The sequence goes on from JAGQZY010000095.1 coordinate 2,348, forward strand.
GGAGTTTTTTAAAATCCGTGCAGTAGCGTCTATATTTATAGTTCTGCTGCTTTGTTCACCTCAGATTCTTGCTTATGATTCTGTGGATTCGTTTTTTCAAAATGATGCCAAATTTAAAGTTTTGGTTTTTCTTTCCAGAAGCTGTCCATGCTCACGGAGTCATGTGGACCATCTCAATGGGTTAGACAAAAAGTATAAAGAGGTCGCCTTTTTTGGGGTGATCACTGATATTTTTAATGAGGCTTCAAAAGACGATATCCAAAAATATTACGCAGGTAGAAATTTTCAATTTCCCTTAGTCAAAGACGAGTCCCAAACCCTAATCAAAGAATATAAAGCTTTAAAAACCCCTCATTCCGTTCTCTTACAAAGAACGGCTCAGGGAACTTACAACGTGGTGTACGAGGGGGGTGTGACCAATCGCAGAGACTTTTCAACGTCCACTCAAAAATTTTTGGGCGAGAATCTTGAAGCCATCACTCAGAATAAGCCGATCGTCTACCGAGCTGGCAAAAGTCTTGGCTGCTACATACGGAGGATCTGATGAGAGTCGTTTTAATTTTAGCTCACTTTTTACTGATATTATCCGCCTGCAATTCCCCCATGAATCATAGAGTGGAAGCCGATAGCCCAACCAACAAAAGCCTTGAATCCATGAGCTTCTCTTCTTATTCGCTAGCTGTAGAGGTGCAATGGCTGACTGGCCCTGTTGGCAATATCCAAACGAAAAATCAGCTTTTAGTTATTCTAAAAAATGACCAGGGAGCCCCCTCTCCCCTGCCCGAGGGACTCACCTTAAATTTCTATGCCACCATGCCCAGTATGGGCCACCCTATGGACGACGCTGGTCAATTTCAATATTTAGGTAATGGCATCTACTTGAACCCTTCCATCAAATACAACATGCCCGGAGATTGGAAAAATGAGCTCTGGATCATGGATAACCAATTCAATATTAAGGATAAGGTCACATGGGAAGAATTCTTTTAATACTGCTACTCCTAACCTTAACCGCAAAGTCTCTAGCAAACAGTTGCTGCGGGCAAAGTCCTGCTAGCTTTACAGTCCTTTCCTTGGAGCAACGTCTCAGCCTCAACACCTCTTACTCACTAATTCAGTCCCAAGGCAGGGTCTATGATTCTCAAGATTTTTTTGTATGGAAAGACAAAAAAAGAGAGATTGAATCACTAAAGATTAATCTCGCCAGTAGTTTTGCTAGCCGTCACCAGGCCTTTTTATCTTCAGCACTGCTACGAGGAAGCTATTCAGATCCCATCAGCAGTGAGTCCTCTCAACATTTTAGTGACACTCAAATAGGATATACTTATGAGGCTCTACCTGAATATAGATTTTCCTATTGGAAGCCCGTCGTTTACTTCTCGTTGCTCGGAAATATTCCCACTGGCAAGTCTATCTATGACAGTTCTCGCTTGAGCGAAGGGACTGACGTGACTGGGCATAATCAATGGGGCTTAGGTCTTGGAATCACCCTTAGAAAAGTTTACTTTCCTTTGACGATTACATTTCAAGCTAAGTCGCTAAAAATATTCTCAAAAACATTTGAAAGCCTCGAAGTCTCTGATTTTTATGATAGCTCGCTAGCTTTACTGTTTAACTACGCCCTAAACTTTCAACAATTGGCTCTCAATTTTGGTTTTACAACCAACCAACTCTCTAACCGAAAAATTACCACCTCACAAATCCCATCAGGAGTCATGCAAAGCACGACAACCCTAATGGGCTTGCAGAGGACTTTTGGCGATGCATGGAGCGCTGGCCTCAATTACTCAGACCAGACCCTCCTTGGCAACCCAAAAAACACTCTACTAAACCGAACTTTAAGTTTTAACATCAATTACAACTACTTTTAAAAAGGAGAAACCATGAAGTTTTTTATCTTATTGCTATTCGCCCTCCCGCAAACGGCTTTTGCCCATTGCCCTATGGAATTAAATGTAGACGGAAAATCCTACTGCAGTGAAATCACCTGGTTGGATGGTGATAAAAAGGTTCAGGGAAAACTTGAGCCGACAACAGAACTATCTCCTCAGCTGGTGCTCATGGGCGAAATCCCCCAAAAATGGGTTTATTCTAGAGCCGAGTTTAGCTTTTGGGAAAAGGGTGACGCCAGTCACACCCCTCAAATTATCGACAACTTGAGAATCTTTCCCTATATGCATATGGAAAACGGCCACCATCACTCCACATCTTATGAGTATGCTTGGCTGAATGAAACTGCCGAGATCAGTGCTGTGGCCTTGCAAGAAATGCGGGGTTGCTGGAGCTTCCGCTGGACTAAAGAAAATCATGACACCTTAGAGGATAGTGAATTCTTGATGAACATTGAAGGCTACAATAATTTATCGGACGAAAAAAATTCTGAAATGTCTGATTTCTGCACAAGCGTGGGCTCTGGCGGTGGTCACGGCGGACACCACCACAATCATTAGGTCATATTAGGAACATTTTTCTTGGGTGGGCAAACTTACTATTAAGCCGCCCACCCGCTAAGATTAATTCGCGCATTTTTTGCAGATACCAAAAAACTCAAGTTTATGACTTACATTTGCATAACCCATTTGTTCAACAAGCTGCTCTTGCCCCTGAACGACACAAAAATTGATGGGATCAACTTTTTTACACTTTTTACAGATAATGTGGTGATGGTGACCCTTATCACTAGAGCATAAGTACTCATATCGTTGAGTGCCATCCTCAAAGTTCACGGTTGACAGGATCTCAAGGTCTGTAAAGGCTGACAGACATCTGTATACAGTTACTAGGTCAATCCCTTGGCTCTCAACTTTTGAATAAAGGTCTTCTGCTGAAAAGGGTCCACGAAATGCAATAATTGATTTTGCTAATGCTATTCTTTGCTTGGTCACTCGTGAGCCAACCTCCCTCAGTTTACTAAGGAAGAATTCAACCTCTTTTTTGGTATTGTGGCTATGACTATGGCATTGCATTGATTAACCTGTCCTCAAGGCTGTGAAATACGAGGGCAAAGACACCCAAGGACGAAAATGCGACTTCTATGTATCCATCCATGAAGAAGAAGAGGATGACGAGGTTACTGAAGCAGAAAGAGATCATGAGCATGGTCACCATATGTTAATGAAGGTTGATTACACTACCCTTGATGGCCACAAACCCCATGCCGGCGAGGCCCAATTCTATCTATATGACAGTAATACAGGAAAATACTATGACGAAGACTCAAATCAGCCCGACACAACTCTTTCTTTGCTATCGATGAGTTTGAAAGACCCTGATGCGACCCCAGATGTAAATCTAATTAATGACTACTTGGCCAATGCCGAACTTGATCAATATTTACGTGTTGAATTCACCACAGAAGCTGATCCCGAAGCCTTTGAAGAGGCCCTTGAAGATGTTCTGGAAAATAACACACCTATTTCTGACAATTTGGATGTATTTGATAACATCCAACTGATTAGTATGGCCACAGCTCATGCCGATCACTACCATTTTCCTACATGTTTAAACTATAAACCTGTCAGCGTTGAAGAAACTGAGTTTGAAATGGAGGATCACGATCATGATCACGACGATCATGATCACGACGATGATGATCACGACGATGATGATCATGACCATGACCACGATGACGAGTAAGCTATGAGTTTTAGGCCCTCTTGGATTTATATATTCCTTATATTTTCACTTCCATTAGAGCTCTTAGCAGAAGAAACTGTTCCCACCGTCATCATTGATGGTGAGGAGCAGGTCTCTTCTCCTCTTAACCCTTATTCCACGTATAAAACAGAGAGGGTTGCTAAAGAAAAATTTGTGCAGCCAAACCGACAAACTCTCGCTGATCTTGTCAAAGATCAGGTGGGAGTTGAAGCTCAAACCTATTGCTCCAATTGTGGTGCAAAGCGACTCACTATCAATGGGCTTAAAGGTGAGCATACCTCTATTCTTGTTGACGGACTCCCTCTTCATTCCGCAGTCTCCAGCTTTTATGGGGTCGATAGCATACCCGTAAATGGTATTGATCAAATCAACGTAATGAGAGGCACGGGAGCCTCTATGACCAACCCTGAAGCCATTGGCGGCACTTTAGATCTTATAACAGTGGATCCTCTCGTTGCTAAACAAGTTTATAGCACCTCAATGAGTGTTAAGGACTCTTTGAATGCATCTGCGCAAAATCATTCAGCTCTCGTTTCTATCCCGGGCAGTAACAAAAAATATGGAGTTACATTTGGAGGCCAGTATACCCTTTCAAAAACCTGGGATGAGGACGACAATGGAATTGCCGAGTCTCCTGAAAGAGCAAACTATAGCGGGATATTAAAAACAAGGCTTCTACCCAATAATAAAAATGACTTTAGTATTAGGGCTGGGGCATCTCAGCTAACAATCTTAGGGGGCGCAGTCAACCCCAGCAAACCTCCACAAGTGAGACCGATTCCGGCTCAAGAAACGGATTTCATTGATGGAAATGTAGAAAACAAGTTCATTGGTGATCCATTAAAAGTCACTGATTGGATTTCTTTAAAGAGATATGAGGGTGCGGTTCACTGGACCTCGTATCTTTCCCAGTCTGCGACTTTATCTTGGAACTCCGGGTACGCAAGGCAAGAGCAAAGGGCTATTTATCAGCATGGATTTGATTATGCTCACAATGATAATATTTTTGTGACTGATTTAGGCCTAGAATGGCTAGCCAGTGAATCTCATATATTCAAAGTCGGGATTTTTCACAAAACTCAACGCTTAAGATCAGCTTCAGAAGTTTTGTTTACTCAATCTGGAATCCCCAAAGACAACTTTGACCACACTTCTTATGCTAGCTATTTCAAGTATAGTTATCTGCATTCGCATAGCTTAGAAATGGATTTTGCACTAAGACTCGACCAGGTCAATGTGAATTGGCTTGAACTCACTAATGAAATTAACCGATTTATTATTGCCCCTAGATATCAAATTAGACACGATATTACAGACCACCTCTCTCAAAGATTCTCCTATGGATTGGGCTATCGAGCACCACTGACATTTTTTGAGTCTCAACATGGCAACAATGAAAATGGCTACCAAGTGAATATTACTAATCTAGAGAAAGCTCACTCCTTTGTCTATTCATTGAGCTACAATACCCCTGACTACTACATCACTGGCGGAGCCCACTATACAAAACTTGAAAATATGGCCTATGGCTTTGAGTCCCAAGGACAACCCATATTTTATCAAAACACCAGTGAATCTTATAATATTTGGACCAATGATATTTTGCTAGGTTATAAAGCGACTCCTTGGTGGATGCTCGAGAGCAGTTTAGAATTTTTTACTTATGAAGATGGCTATACAAAAAAACTTCCCACAGCTGCGATAGAGAAACGTTTCCAATTAAAATCAAATATTAACTCTGGATCATGGACCCACAATTTGACAGCAACCCTTGTCGGCTCTAGAGATCTCTCTCGATATGGCCAGTATAACAACTACTATGCCGACAGAAATCAGTTTCCTCCACCAGAAACCCGTGGTGATCAATTAAAAGATCAAAAAGCTCCAGCCTATGTTGTTCTTGACACTTCTGTGACCTATGCCTTTTGGAAAAACTATCATGCCAGCTTGGGGATCAACAATCTACTTGATGAGACCCAAGTTAAACACGGGGACAATCCGTCGGCATGGCATTGGCATTTTGATCATGCTCACTATGATGGTCTCCACACTTGGGGTCCCAATCGCGGAAGAGAGTACTATTTAAAATTATCCGCTGATTTTTAAACGATTATTTTTCTTCCCAATGGCCATTCAAAATGAGTTTCGCAGGCGCAGTCTAGGACTATTTGATTTTTTTTGCTGTTCATTGGAATTTCAAAAATAGAAGTAAAATTGGTCGGGGCGCCTGTAGCCAGGCAACCCCTTGATTTGACTAGGTCAAAAAACCTGTGTGTTACTTTTAGTTACCTCTGCTTAAAACTCAAGATTTGACCTTTCTGCTCGCTAGGCACTTTATAGCCGAGCTGATTGGTCGCACCTTTGACGTTCACTCCGGCAAGCCTCAGATAGACGTCAGTGGTCGACATCTTCCGATGACCCACTATCGCCATCACAGTCACTAGCGGGACACCCTGGGCCAGCAAATTGGTAATAAAGGTGGCTCTGAGATCATGGAACTTGATTTCACTAATTCCAAGGGATCGACAGAACTCCTTTGTCACTTGAGCTTGTTCTCCATTCGTCCACTCTTTTAAATGCGGAAGAACAAATCTATTTTCACTAGCTGATTTTTTGAACTTTAACTCAACTAGGAAAGATTTTAGCTCAAGACTGATGGGAACAACTCTAAAGTCTCTGGTCTTAGTTGGTCCAAATCCGTCCTTGCTAGTCCACTGTTTCGTCACTGAGATTGTGTTTGCCTCAAGGTCAATGTCTCTCCACTTGAGAGCATACATTTCGCCTGATCGCATTCCCGTCATCAGTGCCATCACCCATATGGAATAAAAGCGATGGCGGGTATCTCTTGCAACTTTTAAAAACAACTCTGCT
>JAGQZY010000096.1 GCA_020435205.1 Bdellovibrionales bacterium
GCCGATTGTAAAAGGCGAGCCAGAGTGCTGCCGACTTCTCGGTCTTTGTCATTGGCTTGGGCGCGGGTTCTGCCTAGGTGGTAGTCGTAGCCACCAAGAAAAATAATTGCGCCGGGAGAGAATCCTCGTACACAGGCGCCAACAGCGTGGGCCATATTACCTAATTGGGCATTAAATCCACTTTCGTTCTTAGCCCAGACAGCTGCGAGGTCAGTGCTATCGGTCGCTGAGTAGATATCCATCTCGACCGATTGGCCTTGCAGGCTTGTATTTTTTTCTGATGCGCATTCAATCAGCTGGCGAAAGATTCTCTGGCTGCTATGAGAATTGGGTGTTCTTGCCATTTGCTCAACTTGATATTTGTTTAAGTCTTCGATGGCTTGAGCTAAAATTTTATGAATTTTCGATTGTTGAGTTAGATTTCCAGAAAAAGTTCCTAGAGCTCCGCTGAATTGCAAGCTATCTTGTAAGGCCTGCGGGTTGTCAGCTCTTAACATGTTTTGAGAATCGATAATAGCCGGTTTAAAATTGCTCTCCCCATTGGCCTTTAAAAAAGGAAGCTGTTTGCCCGTCAGGCCTGCTAGGGCAAGAAGTCCTGAAACTTCTTGGGGATTGTTGCGGTTATCGTCAGAAGATTCGGCGGAAACAGCGACAAAGGCTGTATTTGATAAAATGTCTTGGTCGCTGGCGCCATTGATGACTTCTAAAAAGCGATTGAAAATCGGGGAGCCAGCACTCGTACTTGAGGTCCCCCAAATAGGAGCGTTGTTCGCAAATAAATTATTAATAAGAGGACCTGCTCCCAATCCCAATTTTCCGTACTTTCCAAAGCGATCACCATTTTTCATACAAGGGACAGCATTGGCCCACAGGGCAGCGCCACCAGACAACTGCAAATGGATAAAAATAGGAAGGTCACTGCCACCGCTCGTATCCGTACATCCCACCTCTTGGGCGTGAGCTGAGGTCGCTATCAAGCTGGGAATGGTGGGTACCAGCAAAGCGCCAGCCATACTGAGGAGACCAGAGGCCAAAAATTCACGACGATGAACAGGATGACGATGGCCGCCTTTTAGGTAATCTCGTAAAAGCTCCCGTTGCTGGGCTTTTCCTTTGAGGATTTGCATCTGTCGATCTTTTTTGCTCATACTCATAATCAATCCTTAAAACCTTATGGCCTGGCTAGAAGCTAAAACAGCTGTGCAGCTCAATAGAGCCGCATCGCGGTTCGCCGTTTGTAAAGAGGCATCTTTGTTAAGGGCTCCTCGCAAGATATTCAATTCGTCAGCAGTCATTGTGCGGCCCCAACAAGCTCGGCTGAGTTCAATCATAGCTAGGTCTACTGAAGAAAGAGTCTCCTCTTCAAGACTGGCATTGGATACCGCTTTACCGCTGGCGGTTCCAGTTAGGTTAAAGTCCTTAAAGTAAGTTCGGTCCGTGCTCAGGGTTTTTTCATAGTTGATGAGGTCGTTGCAGACTTCAGCCACAACTTTTGTGACAGCCATAAGCATAGGAGCAGAAATGGCTTCGACTTCACCCTCAGGTGGTAGACTTTTAATAGAGTCATTCAGAGCATTGCGACTTTGACTGGATATTTTATCGGCAGGTAACTTTAAACAACTTTGATAGTTAGTAAGAATTTGGTTCTGACTAACAACGGCAACGACTTTCGTACTAGAGACTTCCGCTTCGCCTAGAGATTCAAGCAAATTCGTCCCCAGCGATTTAAAGCCTCCACAGGCATTAAGAAATAATACAGAAAAGCCAAAAATGAATAAGTGAGTGAGATTTTTTTTCATAGATGCACACCTGTACACTCTGGCTGGAGGGCGACATTAACAAATAAATGGCGCAGGTTATAGTCTCTTTCAAAGTCCTGAGCTAATCTTTCGATGAGATATTTCTCTTCTTTAGCGGAGTCGCGACGGCAGACGCTTTTAAAAACCCTCTGCACCATGCAACGGCTGAACTGCTCAGAGTAGGCAACGAGCCTTGCTAAATCAGCCATGCCTTGACCACTAGACGGCGTACGGAAACCAAAGATTTCATCGCTTGCGTAGTTGCTCCAGTTGTCGTCAGTGACAGCAAATCCTTGCGGAAAATTGTCGGAGGCCCGTCGAAACTTATAGGGCACGTCTTGTTCTGCGGAAGCGACGGGAATATTCAACTGGCTGGGATCATTTGGGTTAGGATCCATGGGATAGCTGTATTTGTAGCGAATTCCACCGTCGAAAAAATCAAAATGGGCCGTCGCTGGTCTGAGCGCATCCATTCCCGTGTGGCACCCTTTACATTTAGCGAGATAATCAGCCTGTGGGAAACGTCCTACGTCACGACCGACCCGATTGTCTGGATTGCTACTATTGGCCCATTCATCCATAGGTTTACAAAGGAAAACTTTAAAAGAATACTCAATGATTCGTCGATTGGTACCCGCATCGGCATGGGCAGCCATAAAAGCCCGAGAGGTGAGGATGCCGCCTGAGTCAGCGAGTGCTACTAAGTTTCCTTGCGGGTTCACCACTTGCTGTCCATTCACTCGCTCTAAAACTTCCATAAGATTGGCGCCACTATTATCTAAAGACTCATAATGATTGTTTGATAGAATGATATCATTTTTAAGATCTTGTGGAGCTCCCGAGCTGGCATTTCCTTTATAGAAGAAATTGCCAGTAAAAAATTCAGTGGCATTGATATCATCACGGACACCACCAATGATTGTGGCAGCAAGATCATTAAGTGGAAAACTCACAGATTGTTCCTTGTTGGTCATCTTGACGGCAAAATCCCTCAGCGTGATAGAGTAAAAACTGGGTTGGTGAGTTGCGACGAGAGCGGCTTCTTCGAGCTGGCCTTGGCTGATTAAGTTTTCCATGTCAGTAAGGATGGGATCATCCAAATTTGGGGTCGCGCCGGCCAATCGCTTGTGGAGCTCCACAGCCAATTCATTATTTGCAGAGGCTGCACGGACGGAGCCAGCATTATCACTAATGGATGCTGGATTTCGACTGTCATCATTAATAGATGTGAGAGCTTTTTCTTTACAATTTTGGAAAAGCAGCAAGAGGCTTACCATGTAACAAGATAAAATGACGCCAGAAAAATGTCGCTTCATATCCCCCACCAACGATATGAGACCCCCATCTCACTCTTGTAGTATACATGACTCTTCTTGGATTTTTGGTATCATTTTTTTTTATTCCCAAATTGAGACTGTCTCTAGTCAAAACTAAGGTGAAGTGTATAATGAGAAAAAAGTGGGGGAAGTATGAACAAATCTTTTATAAAAGGCCTGGTCTCGGCCTTATTAGTATCTTTTGGGATCATTCTATATCAAAACTGTAGTCAAACTGGCTTTTCGGGTGCCGACAGCTCAGGTCTTGGTTCGCTCAGTAACGTCGATGGTGGTATCACCAGTATGGATCAACAGGGAAATATGCAAGGTCAATTCACCTTGCCTCAGTGTACGTCGCTAACTGAGTGTCCCAATGATTTGGATGTTGAGGTTTATCTAACCGATAATCCATCTACACCAGTTGTCACGACAACGACAACGAATGATGGTGGCGCGCCTGTAGTGTACACATTTACTGTGACAGTGCCGTCACAGCATGAGTGTGCGGCAATCATTGTGACTGTGAGTAATGGCGAAAATGTCATTGATGTCCAAATTCCTTTAAGTGGAAATGTGGCCTTGTGGGGTGGCGCCTGTGGTGGATCTTCGCCTTTGGTGACCATAGACAATGTCATTCAAGAGGGACCAATGATTAATATTACAGGCCAGTGTTTATCAGGGAACTCTGTGGATGCCTCAGGTGCGGTGGCCCCTGGCTATGACTCCGGCATCATGTGTACCAATGGAACCTATCAATTCTGTGGAATGCTTGCCGGTAATGGAAATAGCCTTGAAGTTCTACTGAAACAGATCCTCGGCAGTCAAACGGCGCAAGAATCAGAGATGTTCACATTGAATGTTCCTGGTAACATAATTCTTGATGTCATTTCAATTGTTCATGTGAATGGTCATGCCAGAACAACAGTGCAATGTTTGCCAGGGGCGATGGTTGAGTTCAATATCTATGGTAGTACTGATGCCAAACTTCAATGTGGCGATACCGGAGAACTCACCCATGACGTGAATCTGCTGAATGTTAATAAACGTGTGTTAAGCATCATTCAAACTACACCCTTTAATGTGACTAAAACAGTCACTATTGATGTCGATGCGACAGGTGTAACTCCAAGCTGTGCGATTGCAAGTACATCCAATGATAACTTTTGTGGAGATCGTTCGGGTATGGTTTCAGGATCCTGTGAAGCGGGTTGGCCAGTCTACCTAAAAGTCGATGGGGTCCTTCAGCAGGTTGGCATTTGCAATACCCAAGGCATGTTTAGCTTTAGTAAAGCGATTTTGGGTGATGCGGCTGCTGGCTCCATGTTATCCATTGAGCAGATCAATCCTTTGGATACGAGCAAAAAATGCTCTGACAGTCGTACGCTCTCTGGTTTCTAATTGTTCTCTGTTGAGATAAAACGCAAACAGCCGAAGGTTTCCTTCGGCTTTTTTTTTGTAACCAAAAGGATAGCCTGGGCGAGAGTCCAGGTCCGTAAGTGGATATTTTTAAAAAATGGAGTAGGCTAAAACTAGCTTATGTTGCGTCTTTTATTCGTCTTCAAAATGATTGTTGTTGTTAGTCCTATCGCTATGGCAGGTGGGCATCGCATTGTTTGTCAGAAACTAGATAGCCTTGGCAAGCTTCAGCCTCAGTTGATGGTTTTGCAAGCTGTAGAAGGAGAAGATAAATCCTTGCGCCGAATTTTTACTGATAAACATGTCAGAGCCAAGGATATCAATAGTGTTATTTATCTTTATGTGGGGACTGTGGCGGCTCCATCGAAATCCGTCAGTGAACAATTGGAAGAGATTTTAAAAGAGGATCCTATAGTGACTCGGGTGGGTTTTCTAAGTGGCAAACGAGGAGCTAGGATTTTTACCAGTGCTGACATGCACCTGGATTTTGTTGAGCAAAAAAATGGCCTTACTCAAATCAACTCGGAGCCCTTTCGTTGCCAACCCATCGTATGGGTGAAAACGGCCTTACCAAAACTTGGCGAGGTCCATGATAGTGAGGAGTCAGAGGCCTCTGAGATGGGGCAGGGCTCAGAAAAGCCTTAAAATCCGTCAAAAACCAAACAAAAGAGTAATAATTTCCAGAGCTTTTGCCTAAAGTGGATCTTTCCGCTAAAAGAGGGCATTGAATTGATATGGAGGACTTATGAAGTCTCTTACTTTCCTTAGCCTGGTGTTATTGCTTCCCATCTCTTCGATGGCAAATTCTCCTTGTTTAGTGACTCCTAATGATGAGGGAAATTATACCATCACCATTGAAGGGCCCATCAACCAAAGTGGGACCATTACCCTCAATTGTGTCGATTCGGAAGCCATTGCCGATCATATGCGAGAGATGTCAGGTTTAATTCAAATGCTTTTACATACAGTGGAAGGCCTTCCTGACCCCAACGATTCTGAAAATGTGCGCCAAAATATGATGGATATGACCAGAGACCTTCGCTTTCACCTTCACCAGGTTTTTGCGAAGAAACCAGAAAAAAAACTCAATGCGATTGACCCTAACGATCATCGCAAAGCTCAGTTGGTTTTTCAAAAGTACCTTTCTGATATTATTATCAAAACCATTGAAATTGAGTTTGATTTAACAAAGGCTCCTACCGACCAGAAGGAACGGGATGCCCAGTATGACAGGGTCAAAGCCCTTTTGAACACTATCGATCAGATCATCAAAGGGGCTCACGCTAAGTTCCGCGACAATTTGTGATTTCCACCACAGAATCGCTTCAACCGAGGTCTAGTCACTAGACCTAGACCTCAGCTTCCTTTGCATTCAACTTTATATCCAGAAAATCCGAAAACTTAGTCATAGACGAGAATTGGCAAAGGAAGCTCTGATGAGGTTTGGGATTATTTTAACTATTGCACTGTTTATGAGTCCAGTGGCGTGGGCTGGAAAAGCCAGCACCTTCAGGGATGCCATTTTGGTCTTAAAAAAAGAGATGGAAGATTTTAAAAACCTATTGGCTCGCGAAAAACAAAAGGCCATCGAGGATTTTCAATCGGGGAAAAAGGCTCAGTTGCCAAGAGAGTGGGAAGATATTCCTGCCTATAAGCGTATCAATAGTGCTGGCGTTCGACAAATGAGTGTGGTGCCGACTTCAACATCTTTAGTAGAAAAAGAAGCGCGAGAATTTTTGGATTATGCTCGTCATTCCGCTAACTACAAGTTTAACCGGCCCAAGGCTAGCGAAGGGCTTCGTCTTTACGGGCCACAGAACTATTCTCACTCTGCCACGGCCAATGCGCTTTGGGATAGTCAGCATCCTTTGTATAAATCCATTTTAAAGGGGAACTTGAGTAACCTGAGTGAAATGAGTCACTACGCGACGACGGTTTACAAAAAAACTCACCGCGGACGAGATCAATTTTATGATGAAAGGAATGCTGTTTTTTCCATTCTACAAAAATATGAAGACGCTCGCGGAGGCATGGCCAAAGCTCTATCCTCACGCCAGAAGCAAGGGGAGTTTTTATCCATTGCTTCTGATATGTATAGTACGATCTATCAATCTAGTGCCTTGGATCCAAAGACGATTGCGAGCACAGTGAAGATGCTGGATTGGTATCAGCAGAGACTCAGTTTTATTGAAAAAACTGACCCTTTGCTTTTTCGTAGATATCTCAAAGAATCAGAAGCCCTTGAAAAACTTTATGCGGCCATGAAGGATAAAAAAGTGGCTGACTGGACGAGTCTCAGTGGAAGTCATATTACCGAAGACGGACGCAGTCTTCGCTGGGATGCCGAGGGGAATTTCATTCGCCATGGTGATTCTCCGGGCGACAGCACGCCAAGCTCCCACTAATCAATTAGGGATTGGCTCTGGGCATTGGCCGAAGCGAGCGGAGCCATTTGCGAGATTTGCTAACTAAGCCTAGCCCTGAGGCCTCTAGTGGCAGGGTTAATATAAATTCATTACGGGTCTGTCTCGATTGAGCGGCAGCACGCTGGGCACCCTTTTCATACCATAACTGATTCATCTGCTGGGTTTCATCTGAATATTTTTTGATGGAATCTTCCTTTTCCTGTAGGAGGGCCAGCTCCGTGGGGTTCATGACTTGTCCGGAGATTTGTTGGGAATAGCTATTGGCTTTTATATCTGATTCTACGATGTCAGCCGTCGCAGCACTGGCTCCTAAAACTGCAGCCATCCCAGCGCTTAAGTAAAAACTTGCTGCTATTACAGGTAAGTTGCGAGCGTAAGCTATGCCTGTTTGTCGGGCTTTTGCGGTTTTAATCATTGAGCTTGCAATTTCACAATATTGTGGATTTTTTAGAAGGAAAGCTTCGATATGAGCTGTGTATTGAGTGACAGCGAGAAGATCATAGGGGAGGGATTCGGCCTTTGTGTTTTTGGCAAGAAGACCTTGCAGTTTTGAAATGTGCTGAAGCTCTTTTTGGTTGCCTTTGAGGGCCTGCTCGCCAGCATAGACCCAAGCCTTTGCGCTTGGGTTGGGATCACTAATATGGTTGAGGATAGGGTAGCTCGACATAATGCGAGCGTATTCTGCATACTGCAGATCTCTTTTTAATCTCAGTTGGTCACTGACCCAGGTTCGTTGCTGGTAAGTGAGGTTACGAGAATTGGGTGTTTGATGGTGTTTCACGCTGCTTTCAATGATGTCTTTTTCATATTTTAAAAATTTTTTGATCTCTGCTTTTTCACTCCTATTGAGCGGAGACCATGGAACAGTTTTGAAATCCTCGCCGGCGGGGACAGTGAGCTTGCTGTTTGGCTCGGTGGAGGCGAAGCCAATATTAATTGCCATGGCCTTTTTGAAGGCAGCTGTACTTGATCCTAAGCAGAAGCGGGCATCTTTGATGATGTCGGGAGCCTCATTTTTAATCCAGCTTTTAATGGCTGGGCAACGAGGGCTATATTTCTGGTGAATCAAACACTGGGAAATTTCTTTAGCGGCCCTGTTTTGCTCGAGGCTTGTTTTGTGAATATCTTTTAGCAAGCCATCAATAAACTCGACAAACTTCAAACGGTCACTCTCTTTTTGATCCAAGTTTTGTCCCTTCAGTTTTATGTCTATGAAAGGGCTGTAGGGTGGGGTTTTGACCTCTCTATTTTTACAGGCCATCATGAAAGGGAGTGTCGATGGTGTTGGTGCGGTCTCTACAGAGGGATCGATCCCATCAACTTGGGTCACCTCACTGCTATGGGAAATCATTGTCAAAAGGGTCAAAAAAATTATAGTCTGCAAAAGCTTTCATTCCTCACTTGTCTTCTTATCGGCAATAGAGTGCACAGACTTAAGGGGTGATTGGTTTAAAAAAGCAAATAAAAACAGTGAGTTAGTTAAGTTATGCCAGAGTTGCCTGATGTACAAAAGGGGTTTTGGAAAAACTAATGATTTTAGCAAGTTACTGAAATTGTAATTGCTTTTCCCGTTTCTTGTTTTCACAATAATTCATGTTTTTTCACTGTATTTAACAAAATCTGCTGACCTTGCTGACCTG
>JAGQZY010000097.1 GCA_020435205.1 Bdellovibrionales bacterium
GATCTTTCTCTGGTTTTAGGCTCTGCAGTAGCTTATCTTTAAGATGCTCATTCCATATTGCCTGCAACTCTACGGGAGGGCCCGGCAATGCTGCCAAGGAAAATAGATCTTTATGAAACCAAAAGCCGGGGGCCGTTCCTTTACTGTTGGGAAGAGCTTCACAGCCTTTGGGGATGTAGGCTTGCTGTTGATGGGCATCACGAATTTGCACTTGCCGACGACTAAGGTGCATTTCG
Organism: Bdellovibrionales bacterium; assembly: GCA_020435205.1. Taxonomy (GTDB): domain Bacteria; phylum Bdellovibrionota; class Bdellovibrionia; order Bdellovibrionales; family JAGQZY01; genus JAGQZY01. The sequence goes on from JAGQZY010000097.1 coordinate 237, forward strand.
ATTTGCTTCCATAAATCTTTGTTAAACTCTAGGGGGCATTCTAAAAAGTCTGATAAACAAGAGCGCGTACAATCATCAGAAGTTGGGCCAAGGCCACCTGTCGTAATGATCAGATTGGAATAAAGCTTTAGAAAATTGAGACATTGCTCAATACTTTCCGCCTCATCGCAACAACTCATGTGAAAGAGAACAGAGAAACCAAGTTTATTCAGTTCTTCGGCTAACCAGGCACAGTTGCGATTGATGATTTGCCCATCCACGACCTCATTACCAATAGCTAATAAACTCACCTTTACCATAAGCCTGACTTACCACAGGTTGTTTGGCGTCGTCTAATGTTAAAGAGGCTTTTCCATAGAGAGTTAATTTTGCTTTTGCAACATATCGTTGCAAAAACAATAACATACTCGCTTTAGTGTTTGATGATAATTTCGATGCGGCGATTCTTGCGCCGGTTGATTTCAGAGTTGTTTTTAACGATAGGGCGAGTCGGCCCGTGGGCAACTACGGTGACTCGCTCGGGATCAACATCACCCTTTTGAATCAAGGCTTGGGCTAAAGTCATTGCCCGGGCTGCTGAAAACTCCCAATTTGTTCGATAGCGAAGGGAGTTAAACTTTTTGTCATCACTATGACCTGCAATCTCAACCTCTCCCTTAACATCATTTAAAATATCAGAAAGCTTATCAAGCATAGAGGTAAAATTAGGGTTGAGTTTAGCCTGGCCTTTAGGGAAGGAGGCGGCTTCGGAAATGCGAATGATGAGATTGTGGTCTTTATGGGTGATCTCAACCTTACCTTCTTTAATCTCTTTCTTGAGTCGAGAGTAGGTGCTTTTAACATTTTCTTGCAGGCGCTTTTGTTTTTCCACAAGAGCAATGCGCTCGTTTTTCTCCATATTATTCTTAATATTTTGGAGCTGTGGATCTAATAAGTTCACAGTAGCACCGCTTACGCTCATGGGATTACTAATGCTTCCGGCGCGGTGCTCTTGCGCGACAAAGCTAGACCCTTTAGGGGGCTCATCAAAAATATTCACTCTTTGCACCCCAAAAGCCATCTTTAATGAGCCAGAAATTTTGCGAAATTTAGTCGCATCGATTTCAGCAAAAGAAAGAAGGAGAATAAAGAAAGTCAAAAGAAGAGACATAAGATCGGCAAAGGTAACCACCCAGGCGGGGGCTCCCTTTTTCGTTTCGCTTTTCTTCTGAGATATGGGTTCTAGACCCAACGATTCCTTTTCTTCTGCCATTAAGCGGCCTCGTTGATATCTTCGGCTTGACGCTTAAGATGAGCTGGTAAGTATTCACGTAAAGAATCTTTAATAATTTTTGCATTCAATCCAGAAGCAATTCCCATCACGGCATCAATACAAAGGTTGTAGTTTTTTTCTTCTTCATCACTGCGAAGTGCAAGTTTATCAGCAATCGGTGAAGACACCATATTGGCAATGACCGCACCATAAAGTGTAGTTAAAAGCGCCACAGCCATAGCGGGGCCAATAGATTTTGGATCTTTCATATTAGTTAACATCTGCACCAGACCAATAAGGGTACCAATCATACCCATGGCTGGAGCCACATCGGTCACCGCTTCAAAGATCTTGCGACCTTGCTGGTGCCGAGTGATGGTTAGGTCACGCTCCTTAACGAGAATATCGCGAATCACAGCCGGGTCGTAGCCGTCGACTAACATCATTACGCCACGTTCAAGAAAGGGATTTTGAATTTCAAAGTTTTCTAGAGAAAGAATTCCACTTTTCTTAGCGGCTTTTGCCAGCTCGTAAACTTGATCAATGAGGTCTTCTGGGCGATCAAGGCGTACGGAGAATGCCTTAATGGCTACTTTCATCGCGTTGGGGAGCTGCTTGATGCTAAACTTCATTGCCACGGTAAAGAACGAACCTCCGAGAACAATAAGAATTGAAGGCATATTAAAAAACATTCCCGGTGCTGGCCCTAATAAGATCGCAGCTGTTACAACCGTGAATGCACCCACTAAACCTATCAGCGTTGCTATATCCACTTTAAACCCTCTCCGTTACTTAAATTTCTTAGTTATTTCATCGGAAAGAGTGCGTGAAAAGTTGACTCGACCTAGGTGGGGATTACTCGACTTTTTGTCCTGCTTTAGCGCTAGGGGCTGTGATTAAATTCAAGTCACCATCGTCGCCGGCCATAAGAATCATGCCCTCAGAGGTGCCAAACTTCATTTTTCTCGGTTTGAGATTGGCGACGACCAGGACCTTTTGACCAATGAGTTGCTCGGGCTGAAACTGTTTTTTGATACCAGAAAATACAGTGCGCTCATCCCCATTGCCTAAAGAAACCTGCAACTTCAAAAGCTTATCTGATTCCGCCACAGCTTCTGCAGATAGAACTTCACCCACGCGTAAGTCCACTTTTTGGAAATCTTTAATGTCCATGTATTGGTTCTCCTCTTTTTTAGAAGGCTGTTTCTCGGGCTCGCTCGGCCTAGAGGCCTCAACAATGGTCATTAATTTTTTTGCATCTAGGCGCTGCAATAGATGAGAGAAGTCATTTAATTTTTTGCCCAAGATTGATTTTTCAAGATCAGACCAAAAGTATTCGTCATCATTGAAAAGCTCTGCCATTTTTCTAGAAATTTCTGGGATGATTGGTTGCAGATAAATACCAAGCACCCTAAAAAGACTGAGAGCTGAGGTTAAACACTTGTGAGTGGTCTCCTTATCCTCTTTGACCAACTTCCATGGGGCAAGTTCGTCAAAATACTTATTCACGTCGTCAGCAATATCGCGAATTTCAACAAGGGCTTTAGAAAACTCTCGGTTCTCAAAAAGGTTGGCAATGGATTCTTGCTTGTTCACTGCGGATTGCAAAAGTTTTTCACCGGCAGAATCCATGGACTTTGCTAAGGTGTTCTCAAAATGGGTTTGCAAGATTTTAGCCGATCGCGAACCAATATTAATAAATTTTCCCACCAAATCAGAGTTCACTCTTTGCGCAAAGTCTTCTAAGTTGAGATCAATATCATTAAGGTCAGAAGTGAGTTTACATCCGTAATAATAGCGTAGATAAGAGGGGTCTAAATGGTCAAGGTAGGTTCTTGCCATAATAAAGGTCCCCTTGGATTTGCTCATCTTGGTGCCGTTAACAGTCAGGAACCCATGGGCATAAACTCCACTAGGGCGACGTATCTTGGAGGCTTTTAGCATCGCTGGCCAAAACAGGGAATGAAAGTAAATGATGTCCTTGCCAATGAAGTGATAAACTTCGGCGATGGAATCTTCACCCCAAAATTCCCGAAAGTCGCGGCTATTTTTTTCACACCACTCTTGGGTGGTTGAAACATAACCCATGGGAGCATCCACCCAAACGTAGAAGTATTTATCTTTGAGCCCTGGAATTTCAAATCCAAAATAAGGAGCGTCGCGAGAAATATCCCAGTCTCTGAGGTCTTCTTCTAACCACTCATTGAGTTTTTTAGTCACCTCTTTTGAATTATGGCTGGGAACCCACTCTTTGAGAAAATCTTTGAAGTGATTGAGTTTAAAAAAAACGTGGTCGCTCTCTTTTTCAGTGGGAGCATTTCCACAAAGTGTGCAGTGTGGGCTTTGTAAATCCGTAGGGGAATAGGTGGCACCGCAAATATCACAGGAGTCTCCATACTGATCCTCTGAGCCACAGGACGGACAGCAACCTTGGATAAAGCGATCTGGGAGAAACATTTTGTCGTGTTCGCAGTAAGCTTGGCGAATAGGGCGGACTTCACAATGGCCACCCTCTTTCATGTGCAAATAGATCTCTTCACAGAGCTCACGATTTTTAACAGAATTGGTCGAAGAGAAATGGTCAAACTTCACTCCAAAATCAGTAAAATCCCTCTGGTGTTCTCGAAACGAGGTTTCGATGATTTGCTCTGGAGTGATGTTTTCTTTGCGAGCCCTCACCATTATCGGCGTGCCGTGGGTGTCATCGGCACAGAAATAATAACACTCGTGGCCACGCATTCTTTGAAAGCGGGCCCAAAAGTCCGCCTGCAGATACTCCACCATGTGGCCCAAATGAATGGGGCCGTTGGCATAGGGGAGAGCGGCGGTAATTAAGATTTTTCGAGTGTTTACCATAGTCTACTCATACACCCAGGTTTGGTTGATTCCAAGTCAAATCAGCAGTATTGTCACTGACATACAACTCTAGTGGAGGAATAAGATTATGAAATATTTAGCCTTAATGGCCCTGATTTTCTTAGGCCTAAATGCCAGCGCCATGTCTGACAAAGCGCCAAAAAGTCACGATCACCAAGAAGAGACTGTCGATGAAAACGCTAAAACCTTTGGTGGTCATATTACCACGCGTACCCACGTGACCCTAGCGGATGCCATGAATCGCCATGAGCAACTGAAAGGTGAGCCCATCGCCATCACTGGTCAGGTCGAAAAGGTTTGCCAGTCCTCTGGCTGTTGGATGGTCATTAAAGATGGCGATAAGCAAGTGCGCACCATGTTCAAAGATTACGGGTTTACTGTTCCTAAAAATATCTTAGGCAAAAAAGTTCGACTGCAAGGAATCATGGATAAAAAAGAGGTTTCTGCTTCCACCATTCGCCATCTTATGAAAGACGAAGGTAAGTCCAAAGAGGAAATCGATAAGGTCAAGGCACCACAGATGCAATTTGAATTTACAGCGGATGCTGTTGAAATTATTTAATCAAATAAGGAGTTGGGGTGACCAAGCAAGAGCGAGCCAATTACATCGAGAAACGTTTAAATAAGCTCTTCCCCAACCCGCCGATCCCTCTTAAGCACAAAGATGCTTACACACTGTTAGTGGCGGTCTTACTATCGGCTCAATGCACGGATGAGAGGGTGAATCAGATTACACCCCTTTTGTTTAAAAAGGCGGATACGCCACAAAAAATGGTGAAACTCACCCCGGATGAAATTCGCGAAATCATCAAACCTTGTGGGCTCAGTCCAAGAAAGTCCAAAGCTATCCATGAACTTTCAAAAATTCTTATTGATAAGCATAAGGGCGGGGTGCCAGATAACTTTGAAGATCTGGAGGCTTTGCCGGGTGTGGGCCACAAGACAGCCAGTGTTGTTATGACTCAGGCCTTTGGCCACCCCGCTTTTCCGGTGGACACCCACATCCACCGCTTGGCACAAAGGTGGGGGCTCACCTCAGGTAAAAATGTGGAGCAAACCGAGAAGGATTTAAAAAAACTCTTTCCAGAAAAATATTGGAACCGATTGCATCTACAATTCATTTATTATGGTCGCGAAAAATGCCAAGCTCGTAAATGTCACGGCATCGAATGCGAAATCTGCCAAAAGCTTTTCCCTAATCGCAAAAAGCCGATGGACTTCATCCGCGCCTAAAATAATTTATGACAATCAATAGGCGAGGTTGTGGGCCAGCCATTTTTCAATATGCTCCGCCGTCATTCCTTTGCGTTCAGCATAGTCTTCAACCTGAGCTTTATCCACCTTACCTACATGAAAGTAGCGTGCTTCAGGGTGAAGGAAGTAATAACCAGAGACTGAACTTCCTGGATTCATGGCAAAGGTTTCAGTAAGACTAATTCCAATTTTGTTTTCCACATCCATGAGATCCCACAAAATTTGCTTTTCTGTATGATCGGGGCAAGATGGGTAGCCACAGGCCGGGCGAATCCCCTGGTATTTTTCATCGATAAGATCCTGTTTGCTCCAAGTTTCCTTGATGCCGTAGCCATCGACTCTGACATGTTGGTGCAGGGCCTCGGCAAAGGCCTCAGCAATCCTATCGCCAAGGGCTTTGGCAAGGATAGAGCTATAATCATCATGTTGTTGTTCATATTCTTTAGCCATCTTTTCGATCTCATCACCAGCGGTGACGGCAAAGGCCCCAATAGAATCCTCGACGCCACTACTATTTCCAGCAACGAAGTCAGCCAAGCAATAGTTAGGAATCCCATCCTTCTTTTTACTTTGTTGACGAAGGAAGTTAAAACGCCCCAGCTCTTTTTTTCGAGTTTTACTATCCAATACCACCACGTCATTGGTGTCACGGTAAGCTGGCCACAGACCATAAACCCCTTTCGGGTGAATGCGATTTGACTCCACAAAGACTTTGAGCATGTCTTGAGCATCGCTAAATAACTTGGTGGCTTGTTCGCCATATTTAGCGTCTTGTAAAATTTCTGGATATTTACCTTTCATTTGCCACGCCCAAAAGAATGGAGACCAATCGATGTAAGGAATGAGATCCTCAACCTTCATCTCTTTAACAAAAACACCGAGCTGTTTTGGGAAGGGTGTTGGGTTCGGGTTTTTGCGAATCCAGTTATTGGTATTGGCATAATCATAGGGGACCAGCGAGTCGGCCTGTTCTTTTTTGCTCAAGTAATTGTCTCGAAGCTTGGTGTAGGACTCTTTGTAATGAATCAAAGTTTTTTCATAAGTTTCAGGGCTAAGAATCTGGTTGCATACATCGACGACCAAAGAGGCATCGCTCACATGGGCAACCAAGCCTTTGTATTCTGGGGCAATTTTTACGGCAGTATGAATGCGGCTTGTGGTTGCACCCCCGATCAGTAATGGGACCTCTAGGCCTTGCTTTTGCATTTCTTTGGCATTGGTGATCATCTCATCTAAAGAGGGTGTGATCAGTCCACTAAAGCCCAAGATATCGGCATCGTGCTCTTTGACCGCCTCTAAGATTTGGTCGTAGGGAACCATAACACCAAGATCGACCACTTTGTATCCGTTACAGGCGAGCACGACGCCTACAATATTTTTGCCAATGTCATGCACGTCACCCTTAACGGTTGCGATGACAAAGACTCTTTGGTTTGCCGAGGACTTTTTGTCCTTTTCCATGAAGGGTTCAAGGTAGGCCACAGCTTTTTTCATCACGCGCGCCGATTTCACCACCTGGGGTAAAAACATTTTGCCAGCACCAAATAAGTCCCCGACCTCTTTCATGCCATTCATTAGAGGACCTTCAATAACTTTTAGGGGAGTTTTTAAATCTTTGAGGGCCTCTGCTGTATCAGTATCGACAAACTCGGTGATCCCGTGCACGAGGGAGTGGCGAAGGCGATCTTCGTAATCCGCTTTTCTCCATTTTAAATCTTGCTTTTGAGTGGCTCCTTTTTCTCCTTTAAATTGGCTGGCCAGCTCTGTTAGCTTTTCTGTAGCGTCCTCACTGCGATTCAAAATAACGTCTTCAACACTAGCTAAAAGCTCGGGAGGAATGTCTTCATAAACAGTGAGCATGCCGGCATTGACAATCCCCATGTCAAGACCAGCGCGGGTGGCGTGATAAAGGAATACCGAGTGCATGGCTTCGCGAACGACGTTGTTGCCACGAAAAGAAAAAGAGACGTTACTAATCCCGCCACTTGTTTTAGCCAGTGGACATGTGGCTTTGATTTCGCGCACGGCCTCGATAAAATCTAGAGCATAAGAATTATGCTCCTCAATACCAGTGGCGACAGTGAGCACATTCGGATCAAAAATAATGTCTTCGGGAGGGAAACCAACATCCTCGGTCAAAATTTTATAGGCTCGTTGGCAAATCCGAACCTTGTCGTCTTTAGTAGCGGCCTGTCCCTTTTCGTCGAAAGCCATAACCACCACAGCAGCTCCATAACTTAAAATGGTTTTGGCTTGCTGTTTAAAAATTTCTTCGCCCTCTTTAAGGCTGATTGAGTTCACAACGGATTTACCCTGACAGTTTTTAAGGCCTTGCTCAATGACAGAAAACTTGGAGCTATCAATCATAATGGGGACGCGAGCAATGTCGGGTTCGGAGGCCACTAAGCGCAAAAAGTGCTCCATGGCGTCTTCGCCATCGATCATGCCCTCATCAAAATTAATATCAATAATATTGGCGCCGTTTTCGACTTGCTGACGAGCGATATCTAGGGCCTGTTCATATTTTTTTTCAGTGATAAGTTTGCGAAATTTTGGCGAGCCGGTCACATTGGTTCTTTCGCCTACCATGATAAAGTTCTGACTGTTTTCGATA
>JAGQZY010000098.1 GCA_020435205.1 Bdellovibrionales bacterium
GTTGGGTTTTCAATTGAAGCTGGAAGACTTTCGTGTAGGCCGCTATCAAGGCACGCGGCGGGCGGCATCCTATGAAAGTGATGTCAGCATTGTTGATAAAGATGCACCCGAAGGCAAGATCACCATCTCTATGAATGAACCTTTAAAATATAAAGGCTTTACTTTTTATCAATCCAGTTTCCAAGAAGACGAAATGGGAAGGCCAACCGTTTCTATACTATCGGTGAACCGCGACCCCGGGCGCCCTTGGAAATATGTTGGAAGCTTATTGCTAGTTTTTGGAATTATTCATTTGTTTTGGTTTAAAAGTAGAAAGAAGGCGGCATCATGAAAACTTGGATTCTTATTTTCTCTTTGCTATTTGTGGCACCTTGTTTTGCCGGGGGTTACACTTTTGAGTCCTTAGCAGTGCAAGACGGCGGGCGGGTCAAGCCTCTACTGACTGTAGCCCAAGAAAGCCTGCAATTGATCTACGGTCGTTCCAAATACAAAGGTCAGTCGGCGATCAGAATTTTTTCTACTTGGATGATGGTTCCTGAGGTTTGGTATGAAAAGCCCATCATTCGCCTCGATCACCTCGGCTTAAAAAAATCCTTGGGCTTTGCCGAAGACCAAAAGTTTTTTACTCCCAAAGAATTGGTGGAACACCCTCGTTTGAATGTGCTATTTGCCGATCTCTCCGGGCGAGTTGCTAAAAAAGAAAAATTGGATCCTTATTACCAGGCTGTGCAGAGGCTAGAGGGCCAGGTACTGACCTATATTGGCATTCGCCAAGGGGCTTTAAAGATTTTCCCAAGCCAGGACCCAGAGAGACAGGGGCATTGGTTGGCGGTTGCTGAACTTCCCGAAGCGGACCGCGACCTCTTTTTTAAAATGCTCAGCGATTTTGCTTCAACCTTCACCTCAGAAAGTAAAGAGGCTCGCCAGCAAGCAGCGATGGATTTGCAAAATTCGGTAGATCGTTTTGTTGAAAAGGCCAGTGCTGGTGGTCAATACCCACAAGCTACAAAAATGTTGAGAGAGGTGCATTACCAAACCCTTCATCCCTTTTTGTGGACTTGGATTTTTTATTTAATGGCAGCTATTTTTGTTGGGCTTTCTTATTTGTTTCTACAAAAATTATTTTATTTTGTGGGTTGGGCTTCGGCTCTATTCGGCTTTCTCATGCACACCTATGGCTTTATACTTCGTGTGCAAATTACCGGTAGACCACCCGTCGCTAATATGTATGAAACCGTGGTTTGGGTCGGGTGGGGTGTGGCCCTTTTTGCGGGAATCTTTACATTGGTGCGCAAAAAGAAGTTTATTCTTCTCTCAGGTTCTATCGTGGCCACCTTTGCCATGGTTATGGCAGACATGGCACCGGTTATATTAGACCCCAGTTTGCAACCTCTCGAGCCGGTTCTGCGTAGTAACATGTGGTTAGTTATTCATGTAATGACTATCACTCTCAGTTATGCCGCTTTTTTTCTTGCCTTTGGAATTGGTGATTATGGTGTTTTATTAAGCATCAAAGATGAAACGGCCAACAAGGCGAAAATTCGAGAACTGAGCAAAACTTGCTAGCAATTGATTCAGGTGGGGGTGTTGCTTTTGGCGGCAGGGACTATTTTGGGCGGAGTTTGGGCCGATTACTCTTGGGGGCGCTTTTGGGGCTGGGACCCTAAAGAAACCTGGGCCTTTATTGCGCTCATGGGATATCTAGCGCTCCTGCATGCCCGCCTTGTGGGTTGGGTTAAGGATTTTGGAATCCTTGCTGGGAGTGTGGTCTCCTTTAGTTTAGTGATCATGGCCTGGTATGGAGTGAATTTTGTTTTGGGTGCTGGCTTACATAGCTATGGTTTTGGCGCTGGCGGCGTTGAATATGTCTCTGCCTTTGTTGGTCTCCATATAATATATGTTGTTTACGCAATATTTATTAAATCCCGTGTGATTTAAACAACACAGTGAAATCAGTCCACTCTTCATGAACGGCGCAGCATTGAGCCAATGAATAAGGCTTAAGTTGGCTAAATGCTTTTCAAAACATTGAAATTCCTTTACAAGAGAAAACCATTTGAAAAATTGAATCGGCTCACTTGGTGTTGGTTCACCAAGTTCCACGCTGAAAGTTCTCGTTGAAGGAGATTCGATGTCTTTAGTTCAGCATTTGGTGAGACCTCTTATCCTCATCTCTTTTTGTTCCTTATTAGCCAATTGTAATTGGGGATCCATTGGATACAACCAAGGTTATGCTCCAGAGCAACCCTTGCCATTTTCCCATAAATTGCATGCTGGCCAATACAAAGTGGCTTGTGTCTACTGTCATACGCAAGTGGAGCAAGCCAACCACTCGGCTGTACCGAGTTTAAACATTTGTATGAACTGTCACATGGTGGTTGCAACAGATAAGCCTGCCATTAAGCAGTTACAGCAAAAGTATTTTGATGGAGAAACAGTGAATTGGGTCAAAGTTCATATGTTACCAGATCATGTTAAGTTTAATCACAAGCGCCACGTGCACAGGTTTAGCACTCCGGATGACCGTTATCCGGCTTGTCAAAAATGTCATGGTGCCGTCGATACAATGGACGTTATTGAGCAAGTATCCAGTTTATCCATGGGCTGGTGTGTGAATTGTCATCGTGAGAATGAACCTAAGGGTCCACTCAATTGTTCAACCTGTCACCAGTAATTGAGGAGTCGTGAGCGAAATGGAAACACAGCAAGAACAATCATTTTTTTGGAAAAGTATAGACGAAAAATACAATACGTCCGAGTATCAAAAGCAGGTTGAGAACGAATTTATGTCCTCGCCTTTGCAAGAAGAAGATGGCAAAGACGGTTTGGCGCGTCGCCAGTTCATGAAGCTGATGGGTGCCAGTGTTGCCCTTTCTACAGCCGCATGTGTGCGTCGTCCGGTACAAAAAATTATTCCGTACAATAAACGCCCTGCTGAGGTGATTCCGGGTCTTCCGAACTACTATGCTTCCAGCTTCTTTGACGGTGGTGAAGGTTTTGGTGTGACGATTAAAACTCGCGAAGGTCGCCCTCTTCATATTGAAGGCAACCCGACCTACCCTGGTAATAGCCAAGGTTTAAGTCCGCGGGCGAGCGCACAGATATTAAGCCTCTATGATCCTGATCGTATTCGCACGCCCATCATTAACTCACAGAATCCTAAAAAACGGGGGAGCAAACTGAGTGTTCCCCGCGATTGGGACAGCCTTGATAAGAAGGTCGCAGATCAATTAAAAAAGGGCGGTGTTCGGGTTCTCACTCGCGACACGGCTTCACCAAGTCTTTCCGGTCTCATGGATAAATTTTCTTCTAATATGGATGCCAAAGTTCATCGTTGGAGCCCCGTGAACCATGGTGATTTGGTAAAGGCGCAAGAGCTTTCCTACGGACAAGCTATAGTGCCAAAGTATCGCTATGATAAAGCGAAAATGATTGTGTCGATTGATGCAGACTTTTTGGGAACATGGATCAATCCTACAGAATCGGCAAAGCTTTTTATGGCTGGACGAAACCCTAATGGGGATATGTCCCGTTTGGTGTCCTTTCAATCCGTAGCGAGCCTGACCTCATTAAATGCTGACGACAACTATCCCATTAAACCTTCTCAGCGTTTGCCATTAGTTTTGGCTTTGATTCACGAGCTCAAGGGTAAATCAAGTTTAGGCGGAAACATTGGCTCCTTAACAGAAGCTCATAGTAAAGCCTATTTGGCCCTTAATATGTCTCATGAAGAGTTTGCAGCGATTGCTGACAAGCTTTGGGAAAATCGTGGCCGCAGTCTTGTCGTGGCGGGTGGTTTGCAAACCCAAGGTCCTGACTCTTTGGGGCTGCAAGTGGCTGTGAACTTATTAAACAGCATGCTCGACAACGATGGAAAAACCGTGAGCTACCAAAGTGCCTTGCAGGGGCGTGATGAAAGTGATGGCGAATTGCAGTCGTTGCTCGCTGACATTAAGGACGGCAAAGTTAAAACGCTCATTATTAATGACTTAAATCCTATTTTTAATCTTCCTCAATCTAAAGAGCTCAAAGAGGCTCTCAATCAAGTGGAAATGGTGGTCACGACATCCAATTGGATGGACGAGACCGCTTCTTTAGCTGATATTGTAGCCCCCACAGGACATGCCATGGAGAACTGGGGAGACTTCGAATTTGAAAAAGGTGTGTTTGCTATTCAGCAGCCCACAATTCGTCCTCTCTATGAGACCCGCAGTTTTGCTGATAGTTTGATGGCCTGGTCGAAAGCCGCCGATCGTGCGATTTCTAGCAGTGAAACTTACTTTGATGTCATTAAGTCAAAGTGGTCGGGCCAATTGGGTGGTGAAAAGGCATGGATTAACTTTTTACAAAAAGGTTTCCATGGAGAAGCGAGCACCGGTGAAGCCTCGTCTCGCGGCTTCAACACTTCGGCCCTAAAATATGTAAAAGTGAATTCGAGTGGGGCAGGCCTTGAGCTTTCTCTTTATACTAAGTCCACAATTTTTGATGGCAGCATGGCTAACGTTTCTTGGTTGCAAGAGCTCCCTTGTCCGGTGAGCAAGATTGTCTGGGACAACTATTTAGTGATTTCACCTGTTCTCGCCCATGATAAGCACCTTAAAGATGGAGATATGGTGAAAGTAACAGCTGGGGAAACCAGCTTAGAGCTCCCAATTTATATCACTCCAGGGCAACATCCGAGCTCGGTGGCTGTGGCCATTGGTTACGGTCGCAAAGAGGGTGGTGAATTGCAAAAGAATGTGGGTTTTGATGTCACGCCACTGATTCAATGGCAAGGTGACCGGTTGCTTTATTCTGGTCTTGCCGTTGAGATTGAAAAAACAGGTAAAAATTATCCTTTAGCGAAAACTCAAGGGCACCATAATATGGAAGGTCGACAACTCGCCGTTGAGACAAGCCATAAGAACTTCAAAGAAACTGGAGACATCGGTTTACATCGTCATAAGATTTTCAGTATTTGGAGCGGCCACAAATATGATGGTCACAAGTGGGCCATGGGTATTGATATGAACGCCTGCACAGGCTGTTCGGCATGTACGGTGTCTTGTCAGTCAGAAAATAATATTCCTGTTGTGGGGAAAAAGTATGTGATGCAGGGACGTGAAATGCACTGGATTCGCATTGATCGTTACTACAAGGGTGATGAAAGTAAAAATCCAGATGCTATTTTTCAACCGGTGCTTTGTCAGCAATGTGAAAATGCTCCATGCGAAACGGTTTGCCCAGTTCTTGCAACTGTCCACAGTGACGAAGGCCTCAACGATATGGCCTACAACCGTTGTGTGGGCACTCGCTACTGTGCAAACAACTGCCCATACAAAGTTCGTCGTTTTAACTGGTTCTACTATGACGGACATCACAAGCGGGAGCCCATGCATATGGCGCTCAATCCAGATGTGACTGTGCGTACACGAGGGGTCATGGAAAAATGTTCTTTCTGTGTGCAAAGAATTAAAGAAGCTAAAAATATTGCTAAGGATCAAGGGAGAGCCCTCAAGGACGGCGATATTAAGACGGCTTGTCAATCCGCTTGTCCTACGGATGCCATTGTTTTTGGTGATTTGAATGATGAAAAATCGCGGGTGAATGAGTGGTTTAAAAACCAACGACAATACACTTTGATGGAAGAAGTCAATGCCGCTCCACGAGTGCGTTACCTTGCCCGAATTCGTAATACCGACAGAGATATGGGTGGTGGCCATCATGGTGGTGGATCCCATGGCGCAGAGGAAAGTCACGACAGCCAGGTTGAAGGCGAGCATAAGGAAGGTCACTGATGATAATGGATAGAAAGCCCCTAGTTCTCGGCAATAAAACTTATAAAGATATCTCTGACGATATTTGTGGGCCGGTTGAGCAGCCTCCTGGCAAGGAATGGTTCCTGATGTTTTTCAGTGCCAAAGCCTTGCTACTGTTTTACCTAATTAGTATTGGGACTGTGATAGCCACTGGTATGGGTTTGATGGGAACGACGAACCCCGTGAACTGGGGAACGGATATTGTGACCTTCGTATTTTGGATTGGTATTGGTCACGCTGGAACCTTGATTTCTGCTGTTCTCTTTTTGTTTAGACAAAAGTGGAGAACATCAGTCGCCCGATCAGCAGAGGCTATGACAGTATTTGCGGTGATGACAGCAGGGATCTTTCCATTGATTCATACAGGGCGACCCTGGTTGGATTTTTGGTTACTTCCCTATCCAAACCAGCGCGGTCCTTTATGGGTGAATTTTCGTTCACCACTTTTATGGGACGTTTTTGCAGTTTCCACCTATGCGACAGTTTCCATTGTTTTTTGGTATGTGGGGCTAGTCCCTGACTTTGCCACCATTCGCGATCGAGCGACAGGCAAAATTCGTAAAACTATTTATGGAATTCTTTCTTTGGGATGGCGTGGACACACTCGTCACTGGAGCCATTATGAAATGGTCTATATGATCCTAGCCGCCCTGGCGACGCCGCTGGTTCTTTCGGTTCACACCATTGTATCTTTTGACTTCGCTGTTTCCAATTTGCCGGGTTGGCACACCACTATTTTCCCGCCTTACTTTGTCGCGGGAGCCATTTTCTCTGGATTTGGTATGGTGATCACGCTTTTGACTTTAGTGCGCATTGGATTTCCTGTTTTTAAAGACTACATCACTATCGACCATATGGAAGTGATGAATAAAATCATCATGACCACCGGTATGCTTGTGGGTTACGCCTACGCCTCTGAATTCTTTATTGCTTGGTACTCTGGTGTGCCCTATGAGCAATATGCCTTTATCAACAGAGCCACAGGACCATATTGGTGGTCCTACTGGATTATGGTGAGCTGTAACGTAATCATTCCACAGGTGTTCTGGTTTAAGGCCGCTCGTCGTAGCATCCCCATCATGTTTGTGGTTTCCATTTTTGTGAACATCGGTATGTGGTTTGAGCGCTTTGTGATTACTGTGACCTCTCTACACAGAGACTTCTTGCCCAGTAGTTGGGGAATGTACGAATGGTCGATTTTTGATGCCGCTATCTTGTTTGGTAGTTTTGGTATGTTCTTCACTCTATTTTTACTTTATCTCAAAGGCTTCCCTGCGATCTCCATTGCTGAGGTAAAGCCTGTTCTCTATGTCGGTAAAAAGAAGGGAGGTCATCATGGCTAAGAAGGGCGGAATTGCTGGAATTTGGAGCGATGACGATAAGATTTTAGAAGCAGCCGCAAAGATGCGTGATGCAGGCTATAAGAAGTTTGATGCTATCACCCCCTTTCCTGTGCACGGTATGGAAGAAGCGGTTGGTATTAAGCGGTCTATGATTCCATGGGTGACATTTGTGATGGGGATCACCGGATGTGCAGCGGGTCTTGGTTTGCAATATTGGACTTCGGCAGTGAGCTGGGCCTTGAATGTAGGGGGTAAGCCTTTTTTCTCTCTTCCCGCCTTTATCCCTGTCACTTTTGAGACAACTGTTTTGTTTGCCGCTCTTTCTTCGGTCATTGCTATGTTTGCGCTTAATGGTCTTCCTAAGGTGAACCCTCCTATTCTTCATCCAGATTTAACGTCTCATAAGTTTGCGCTCTGGGTTCCGGAAACAGAGGCTGGTTATGATGCTGATAAAATTGAAAAGCTTTTAAAAGAATTAGGCGCTGAAGAGATTAAAAGAGTATCGGAGTACTAAGATGATGATTCGTGTGTTGTTAATTTTGATTTCTTTGACCATGCTGGGCTGCTCTGGCGGTCGCTCTAAGACCAATATAGAAGTCATCCAAGATATGATGGAGCAACCAGCTCTTAAAGCTCAGGATTTTGATCCCCATAATCGGGAGAAGAGTTCCATGCTGGTCCCACCAGAAGGCAGCTGGCCTAAAAATGTAGAACCTTATCTTTATAAGGGGCAGCCTGTCGCTGCTGGTGAAAAGCTCTCCAATCCCTATAAAGGTAGCTCTGAACTCCTAAAGGTTGGACAGCGTCATTTCAATAATTACTGTGCTGTATGCCACGGTCCTGGCGGGCAGGGTGATGGGCCTGTCGCTGAGAAATTCCAAGGGGTTAAGCCACCTTCTTTAATGACTCAAAAAATTAAAGATTACCCGGATGGGCGTATTTTTC
>JAGQZY010000099.1 GCA_020435205.1 Bdellovibrionales bacterium
GACCCCTGTTTCCGTCTTTTCAAAGCTATACAGGGAGCCAACATAGCTGGGGCAGTCGTCGGGATCAGCGCACTCAGAGGTGGAGTTTTTAAAGGCAAATTGAGCTTCATCTTCAACCTCGTAATCCAGTCTTTCGATAAATGGATTTTCATCATTTGAACAGGCTACAATATTGATAGACATAAGAGCGAGTAAGACCAGTCCAAGTTTTTTCACCGACAACCTCCGTGGGGGCATTTCAACAGATTTTAGTTACTAAAAAGAAATCAGTTTGCAGGAAATATACCAGGCTTAAATTTAAAATAGGGGAGATTGGCTAAAAATTTTTGTCCAGTTAGCAAAAAACGGCATCGCCAATTTTTGTGCAATTTACATTCAAGAAAAGAAGGACTTGAAAATCCTCAAATCGAAAGGTCTGAGGATTCCAATAATGAGAGGTTTGGGCTCGTGAATTGAAAAAAATTTTGAGACGCTTTTATCTATATTATTAAGTTACATTCTGCAAAAATGGCAAAAGGGGTATTTTATTTCAGAGGGTTAGGGGATTGGCTACGAGGCAGGATCCAATAAATGAAAAAAAATTCTTTACAAATTGAAAAGCCATTGACCATCCTCAAAAAGATCTAAAATTTGTCTATATTCTTAGGGTCGAAAAGTACAAAGCCAGTTGGTATATTAATTGAAGTAGCACGTGAGAAACTGCATAAGATAAACGACAACGGCTCTGGAGGCCCACGATGAAAGCTATAGCACTTGTTGCATCTCTTCTATTAATTGTTAACACGGCATTTGCCCACGACTTCAAAAGACTCAAGAATATTGACCTTAGTGATGAAGCCCTTATCTCACAAATCGAGCTGATTGCGGATGCTGTGGACACCTATGAGCACTCTGACAAAGCCATGCGCAGAGCCTACCGCAGATTGCAAGCGGCCAACCGCACCCTCAATAGACACTACAGACGAGGCCAAAGAATTCCTAAGCCGGTCGTTGATAGTCATCTCATGGACCTCATGCAGGATCTAGTCACTGAAATTGATAGCCAGCGCCACCACAAAGGCCAGTTACTTTTAGTTCATAGACACTTGGTAAAGACTGAATCTATCCTTGCCAACAATATCATCGGTCAACCTCAGTTGATCGCTATTTTGGAGATGGATGGTGCGGATCCTACTGAATTTAATTTTGTTTTGGTTGGGACCTATTCTTACGCGACCTTTAACATCACCAACACGGGCGATGGAGTGGCTGCCAATATCGTTGAGACTGGACTTGATTCCCCATTTGGGTTTGAAAATGGTAGTTATCCTGGAACCCATGGTAGTTGTGGTACAGAAATCCAGCCCGGGGAAACATGCTCGATTGCGATTGAAATGCGGCCTGATTCAGTGGGAACATTCTCTGACCAACTGGTTCTTGAGTACTTTGATGGATCACAATCTCAAAGTCTGACCAAAAACCTAGAAGGGTTTTCAATCAACTAGACAATGGGTTAATTCCGAAGCAATCATTTTGATTGCTTCGGTAAACCTATTTACAGCAAAGAGCTCCATTTGTTGTCGCTGAAATGGGAATGGAGCTTTGGATTATCCCAGTCGTACTGACTACGATGGCTTGATATTCATTGGTACTCGATGTGTCAGCTAAGTTGTTGACAGATATCACATCTGAAACCATTCCGGATGGAATATTCCCAAGATAAGTTTTAGCTCTCCGGGCTTCTTGTAAACTGCATTGATAGGATCCAGTTTCTGCTGTATTGCAGGCAGAACTAGCTCCATTCCAAGCAACGTTTGCCGTGGGAGCATCATCTTTAAAGCAAAAGGAACCCCTTTCGCCAGGGCTTCCAACCCAACTGAAGTTGGCTGGGCAGACAGGTACGGGCTTAAAGTCATAGTTAACAACTTTGAAATAAGCTTGGTTAGTTGATACATATATAGCGTAAACAGTAGGTTTTGTAGCTATAGTTGCGCCATGGTTTTCTGGCAAATGCACGTTTAGTGATGTGACGCCATTGTCAGAGTAAGCGTTAAATGAACAGGTTGCCGAAGTGGTACCCTTTACTTCAAATAGGTAAGATCCACCATCTTTTAAATTTTTAAGATTAAAGGCTTGGCAGTCTAGGGTCGTGTGTTGCACGTTACCAGTCATAAAATCGATATTAGCACCTGCATTCGCGATAGAAGCCGGGTGCCTAAACTGACCATCAACGGTTAAATTACCAACAACAATTGCATTACCATTAACATGTAGCCTTTCTCCTGGAGTATCGGTACCGATACCGACGTTACCAGTTGAGTCTTGGATAGCTAATCTTACATTAGCCCCATCTTCTCTGATCTGAAAATCATTTGTCCCCAAGTTATCGACGTTTACACCCTGATCCCAACTATAGACACCATTTCTCACAAATGATTGTATAGCTCGGCCAGTATCTGTAACTTCAATTCTACTATTTACTGTTCCAGTTCCAGCGACATGAAGCAAAGAGCCTGGAGTTGTCGTACCGATACCCACATAACCAGCGGCATCGACATAAACACCTTCGTCGCCGCCGTCATTCGATAGCCAGTGACCATTTAATTTTAAATTACCGGTAAGAGCTGTAGTCCCGTCCGACAAAAAGTCACCAAACATATTAGGATCAGACATATCTTTACAGTTATTACCGGTTTCGTCACAAATTTGGGTGACATTCAGTTTTGAGTTCCCATTGTCCCAAACAAAATTGGCGGACCCGCCAAGACTTCCAGCATTGTTAAATTGAATTTGGTTGGCAGCACCGCCTGCGGGAACACCACCGGATAAGGTGGAGTCAAGATGAGCCTTGGTGACAAGATCTGTGTTGTTCGAAACTGTACCATCTGCTCGCACACTCCCGATAACAGTATCAGAACTGTTTCTTAGTTCAAAGATATGAGGGTATATGGACTGAATTCCATTGGCTTTGATTGTCATTTGGACCTGATCAGAGCTTCCTGTAATAGAAAGTGGCCCGGACATTGAGTCACCAGATTTTGCCAGCTTTTCAGAATCCAGTTCATTGATGGCTGATTGGACGTCCGTAGCAGCAATGCCTCCCGAAGCCATATTGGGGATATTGCTTGAATTCATCATGCTTTCATCGATATCAAGAGTGATATCATTGGCGTTGTCAGTAATAAGCATTTTGGTCGAACCTGCGGCAAGAGTCTTTAAGTTGATGCTTGAGCCTGTTTTATCGCGATAAATTTGGCCTGTGCCAGCGCCGACGTTGGCCCCGTCGTTGGCTTCACCAGCCGCGGCAGCAATCATATTGGTCCAAGCGCCATTCTCGTAGGCTTCCATTTTACTATTGTCGCTATTGTAACGAATCATCCCGTTCTCAGGAGTGCCAGGACGTTGAGCTGTTAATCCTTGAGGAACAATGATGGCATCCGTTCCGGTGACATCTAAGGATGCATTCGGAGCGTTGGTTCCAATACCGACGCGACCTGTGTCCTCAACAATAAATGCAACTGTTCCACCGTCCTTAACTAGGAAATCATAAGTTCCTACTAAATCAAAAGAGACATCAGCAACACCAACAGTGACACTGGCCCCATGACTGTAAACATCGTTGAGTCCTTGGGTCTCTGCATATGAGGTGAGGTACCCATTGTTGCCCACATAAGCGTCCACTTCAGATTCACTAAGGACAACCTCTGCACGAGTGGCCTTTTTCAGAACAGATCCGGAAGCGTCATATATAAGAATCGCGTCAGCATCATCCACATTTGCACCAAGTGCTGTCGTTCCACTAATATCCACAGATAAAGCTCGCGAAGCTGTAATATCGCCACCGCCAGCAAGCCCTGAGTCAGTCGCGGTTCCAATGGAAACTCCAGAATGATCAATATGCTCATTGGCGACAAAGTTGCTAAGAGCATCGTGATCAATATTGGCTTCAACGACATCAAGGTCGATATTTTTATTAGGAGCATCCAAGTTGATAAATATTTTTGATGATGCCGCGTTAATATTCCTAAACTCTAAGTCGTTAGCATTTTTGTTATCAAAAATACCAATCCCAGCATTTCCTTGATTGCTTGCTGTATTTTGCTCACCGCTTGCGAAACTAGCACCCGTAGCCACACAGTTCCCGCCAGCAGAGTCACAAATTTGGCCAATATGAAGGTTGGTGGCTTTAATATTTCCACTCACTTCAAGAAGCTCACTAGGATTCGTTAAACCAATCCCTACATTGCCATTGGCAAGAATGCGCATTTTTTCTGTGCCCGCTGTTGAAAATCCAAGATCGTCACCAGCTGGTTCAAAAATACCCGTGTCGGGATTGTCATCAAATGCCAAAGAGGGGGCACCCGCACCTGCCGTTGGCTCAACTAAAAGTTGACCACTCACAATTCGAGTATTTAAGGGTCCTATGTTGATTCGATCGGTACCGGCCGTCGCGATAAAAATGTTATCAAGCCCGTTTCCATAAATACCGGTGTTTCCGTCAGTATCAAAAGACAACTCGGGACTTATTGCACCATCGTCTTGAGCGGCCAATAGAAATTGAGATCCACTACTCATAGGCACAGTGCCATCTGCAGTGAGGGCCGGTAACCATTGCAACACACCACCGCCATCCGTCGACAGAACTTCACCAGGTGCTCCGTCAGCATTAGGAAGAGTCCATATCACATTGGAGCCAACAGAAGATGGAGCTTTAAAGGCGACAAAATTTGCGTCGCCACCATCACCGAACTCAATTTGATTTTGATTGGTCAAATGAATAGCGCCACCTGAATTGATCCCGGTGCCAACACCAATGCCACCAGATAGACTCGCAGACACAGCCGTTAAATGGTTAGCATTAACAAGATCATTTGAGCCCAGGTCAATGTCGGCGGTCATGGCAACCGTACCGTCAGACTTAAAATCTCCAGTGCCTGCCGAAGAAACCACCCATTTGCTGCCATCATAAGATAGGGTCTTGCCTGAGGTCAGACCCGTTAGATCCAATTGATGGGTTCCCAAGTTTTGATCTACGTAATCTTTGTTCGTCGCATCGTTCCCAGCAGAAGGGGATGCAACATTACTGACAACTTGACTGTTCATATCAACGGCAGAGCCGGGGGATGTGGCCATATAATTAGCGCTTGATCCATCGATCAAGGCTCTTAATGCTGTGACATCAGAGGCCGAATTGAAGACAGCCTCAAGGTCAGACTGAGTGACAGCTTTTGAGTTGTTGACTTGAATGAATTGATCCGCACCCTTGCCATCTAAACTTTGAGCATGATTGGCATAAGCTGTCGAACCAATCTCAATCAAAGTAGAAAGTTGTTGATAAGTCGACCCGTCATCAAGAGAATAAGCAATCTTAAGTTTGCGAGCATCTGTAGGAGTGGCACTGTAACTGCAACCAGATCCAAAAGTCCCGACGAGTGTGTCTGAAAAGGTCGTTGCTGGAGAGGCTAATAAGGGCGAGGTCCCCAATCCCAATTGCAAACTGAAAAAGCCACCAGAGGAGTTCATATTGTTATCAAGATGCTCCTCAGAGTAAATGACACAATCATCATTTGCATTGACAACTTCAAGCTTGAAATCAACGTCTGCAGCTTCGATAGGAGTGACCCCATCGGCTTCAACCAGCTTACCTTCCACGGCAAGCCAGTCAGCAGCATGAGCTGTAGTTAATAGAAATAGCGGCAGAAGTAAGAAAAGGACCTTTTTCATTACTCTTCTCCTAAGCGATGGGGCACAATGCGCCCGGACCAGTTATTGGGATTTTCAATTTTAATTTGTTGATCAAGAATACGAACACGCATTTTCGAGCCATTAGGAGTCGACCCTTGCCCGGCTCCTAGGACTATGCGAGCTTGACTGTTTGCCAAATAATCAATGGGGTCAGCGCCGATCTTACAAGAGTCACCACCCGAAGGAGCATCAAGTACTGCCACCGAGTTGGAACGATGGGGGATTTGCGCAACGATATCAACGTAAATTTCGGGCTGATTGAAATCAAGCCCGACTTTTTTTGCGATTCGGTAAACATTGTTAGAGCCATAGGTCTTCGCTAAACCTTCAGAAGGTGAAAATTCCCTACAGCCATCAGAACTAGCTACATAATAGAGCTCTATTGTGCGTCCGGATCCTTGCGACACGTTGATCTCAACCTGCTCACCAGCTTTGACAAGCCCTTTGAAAAGGCCAAATTGGGGATCACAACTCGTGGCTGCTGTGGTTTCTGGTTCGCCTAAGATACTAATGGCAAAACAGGAGTTGATACCCATGCTCTGCACATCGCTGGCTTTGTGTAGATTCTCCGGCATCTTGATGACAATGCGTGAACCAATATTTTTGTCGACAGAACAGCCGACCAAAAATAATAGCAGTGCCATGACCCCAAAGTTTAAATACCTGTGTTTGAACATCGATAAGTTATCGGTATTATTAGTAAGCAATTAAGGGATATTCCCGAAATAAAACAACTTTTTTAAAAAAAAATGGGAATAAAATGAGCAGGAGAAATCAAGTTACAGAGTGTAACATAATAGGATTTTGATAAAAGCCGCTACAGCCTTAACAAAGGCAGAGTTTTAAAAGTCATTTGAATTTCTTTGAGACATTCCTAAAAATTTTATTTACGAAAAGGCTAAAGTCCTGGTCGTTTAATTCCGGCTCAACTGTTGTCGAGGGCTAACAAACATAAGTGGGTCCACCGGTCGCTTATTATAACGAATTTCAAAGTGAAGATGCACGCCCGTAGCCCTACCAGTCTTCCCCATGAGTCCAAGATTTTGTCCGCGATAAACTCTTTGCCCCTCTTTGACTTTAAAACCATTGAGGTGAGCATAAAATGAGGCCCAACGGTCACCTTGATGCTCAACGATGACAAGTTTTCCATAGCCATTAAAATCGTTGCCAGCGTAGATGACAGTCCCATCAGCCGCCGCTTTGATAAGGGAGTTTTCCCGTCCACTGATATCGACTCCATCATGTCGACTGGACCCTTTGCGAAACTCTTGAGTGATTCTCCCTGAGTTCACAGGCCAAATAAAATGAGGAGAACTTCCAAAATAGTCAGGAGTGCTCGAACAGGCGGTGACTAGAATTAAAAAAGGAAGATAGCACAAAAACCTCATCCCTTTTATTTTATCAAAAAATGACATAGAAAAGGCTTCTTTCCATTGAAATTAGACCTTTGTTAAAGCTCCACCTTGTGCATGTAAGAGTTCATTTTTGCAATAAACACGTTGAAAAAATGAAGCTCTGACTAGTAAAGGGGGAATTGTTGACAAAGCTCTTTCACTTGGGAGCGAATCTTTTTAAGAATATTGTCATTTTCAGGGTCACTGAGAACTTCACCAATCCAGCCAGCAATCAGAGTCATCTCTTGAGTGCCCATACCCCTCGTCGTTAGGGCAGGTGTGCCCACGCGAATACCACTGGTAACAAAAGGCGACTGAGTTTCATTGGGAACCGTGTTTTTATTCACCGTAATCCCAGCGACGTCGAGCTGATTTTCGGCTAATTTCCCAGTGATTCCTTTTCTCGTCAAGTCGACCAAAATTAAGTGATTATCAGTTCCACCTGTCACAAGATCAAAGCCTTGGGACAGCATGCCTTCAGCAAGAGCTTTAGCGTTTTCCACCACTTTCTTCGAGTAAGTTTTGAACTCTGGCTTGAGGGCTTCACCAAAAGCCACCGCTTTAGCAGCAATCACGTGCTCGAGCGGTCCACCTTGAATACCAGGAAAGATTCTTGAGTTCACTTTTTTTGCCCACTCTTCTTTACATAAAATCAAACCACCACGCGGACCTCTTAGCGTTTTATGAGTCGTGGTGGTTACGAAATCCGCATAAGGGACAGGGGATGGATGCACACCCGCAGCGACAAGGCCAGCAAAATGAGCCATATCCACCATAAGTTTTGCGCCCACAGCATCGGCGATTTCTTTGAACTTGGCAAAATCAAGCTCACGCGGATAAG
>JAGQZY010000009.1 GCA_020435205.1 Bdellovibrionales bacterium
ACCATTTCTGCTCTGGTGGCTTTTCTGAGAACAGAGCCAGAATCATCGTATATAAGGACGGTGTCTGCGTTATCAACGCCCGCACCCAGGGCTGTGGTGCCGTCAATGTCTAAGCTTAGGCTTCTTGAGGCTGTGATATCACCACCGCCAGCAAGTCCCGAGTCCGCGGCGGTACCAATGGATACGCCAGAGTGATCAATATGTTCATTGGCAACAAAATTACTTAAAGCATCGTGATCGATATTGGCTTCGACAACATCTAAAGTGACATCGTTGGCATTATTGGTCACTGAAAGCTTTGTGCTTCCCGTCGCGATCGTTTTGAAGTTGAGAACTCCAGCCGTTTCGTCCCTAAAGATTTGCCCTGTTCCAGCACCAACGTTGGCTCCACCAGTCACATCACCACCTGCATCGGTCGCCCAGACTAGGTTGCCAGATCCATCAGTGGTGAGCATTTGACCAGCGGACCCGTCGCCATCAGGCAACACCCAAATTTGATCACCGCTGAGAGCTGCCGGCGAAACAAATCCCACATAATTAGAGTCATCGCCATCGGAAAAACGGATTTCATTGGCTCCACCCATAACTAAAGTTCCAGTCATGGTGTCGCCGCTTAAGTTTACCTTTTCGGTATCTAATTCATTAATAGCAGCCTGAACATCAGTGGCAACAATGTTACCAGCAGCCACGTTGTCGATTTGAGCCGCGCTGTAATCACCAGCGCTGGCAGTCACGTCTCCACTGCGACCAAATACAGACCGAGCATTATTTTGCCAAGAAAGTTGGCTGCCGCCATCGGTTTCCAGAACTTGGCCAGCTGAACCATCACCATCAGGTAAAATGAGAGTGGTGTCCGTTGTTACAGTGGCGGGAGCCGATAATCCCATAAAATTGGAGTTATCAGCATCACCTAAACGAAGTTCATTTTGATTTGTCAATTGGATGGGGCCACCAGAATTAATTCCCGTTCCCACGCCAATACCACCAGTCACTGAAATGCCAGCGCCAACAGTCAAATTATTATTCAAAGAAATATCATTGGCATTGGTGATATCGTGAGTCCCCATGTCAATGTTACCAGTCATGGTTCCACCAGCAAGAGGAAGTTTCGTTGCATCTCCGCTCGGAGCGGCTGCCGTCCACTGCCCGCTGGCTCCGTCCCAAACAAGAACATGGCCATTTTGTCCCGCTCCTAAAGCAGCGAGGGTGGCAGCATCTGTCGACTGTCCACCAATATTTTGGTCCGAATAGTTTTTATTAACAGCATCTGTTCCTGAAGAGGGAGTACCAATATTAACAATCTGTTGGCCATTGAAATCCACAGAACTTGTGGGTGAGCTCACCATATACTGAGTGCTGGTTCCGCCAATCAAAGCCAGAAGTTCGGTATAGTTGGCGTTATCAAAAATCGTTTCAAGATTATTTTGATCAAGAACAAAAGAACCACTGGTGTTCACTTGCAAAATATCAGCAGGCACTAATCCGCCAATCGAGGCTGCAGATAAGGCAAAGGGGGCAGATGAAACATTTTGTGTGGTGGCTAGAATAGGGCCTGAGCCATCATCGAAATACATTCTGAGTTTTCGGTCATCTGTCGCCGCTGGGTTGTATGTGGTTCCAATGGCACAGGTTGTAGCGGTGATAGAAGCTACGGTATTATCGAAAGCGTCAATTAAGGGGGCAGTATCTTCGTAATCTGCGCCAGAGCGAATCCCGTCACCTAAACGTAGACTAAAGATACCTTTGGAACCAACCATGTTCACCACGTGCTGTTCCTGATAAAGTAAACACTCTTCGGCACCAGGAGAGTAGACCTCTAAGGTGAAAGTCACCATAGGGGCCTCTAATGCATGGCCGTTGGGTTGAATGATTTGTCCCTGAAATAGGGAGTTGTGCGGCGAAGCCCACGCAGATGCGCTTAGCACAAGAGTTGAAAAAAGGCTTATAAACCAACGAACCAAAAACGTCCCTTCTAGTGATTTGGATATATAGAGAGCTTTTCGGAAAATGGCTTGGAAACTTAAGGATTTATTGTTTCAAAGTGGGTGAAAATTTTGATTTTTTGTCAAAGTTTTTCAAATCGAATGAAAGGGACGAAGGTCGTGCTTTTTTGATCCATCAATACCTTATTGAGACGAAAAAAAATCACTGAATGGTCTGGAGTTCAAAAACAGAGCGTATCGCTTTGAGACATTTAGGCTAGAGAGCTGAGGAACTGTCTCGCCCCTCGACCAAGATCCTTTGGGCTTTGGTGATAAATTCTTGGCTCAAAAAAATGGCGGTTAGCAAATTCGGTATTCAATTTTTTTAACTGCCCTTTTTTAATTTCTTCTTCAATAAGATATTTTGGAAGCCATCCCACTCCAAGTCCCTTTGCGATCGCTAGTTTTTTGGTGTAAAAGTCATTCACTAAAATTTTAGATGGAAAGTCCATCCCTTCTGTGCTCAATCCTATTCCCGTGTTGGCTCCGCGTAGGCTGATCCAGCTTTGTTCCCGCATATCAGAAGGTTGAACTTTTTTCTTTTTCAAAACCAATGGATGATTTTTACTGGCAACCAACCAAGCTTCAATTTTAGGAAGGGGAGTGGAGGAAAGGCCCTTCATTTTTGGTGGGAGAATAGTTAACATAAAATCGGCTTTTAGGCTTTCAAAACGAGATTCCACTTCTGTTAAAAAAGCCGATTGTACTTGAATTTGAGTGGGAATATCTTGCTTTTCAAGCTGTGCGAGAGCGGCAGCAATCCAATCAAAGTTAATGATGCCATCGTAAACGAGGGAAAGTTTTGACTCCCAACCTTGGGTCAATTGCGTACAAGCTTTGATCAGTCTTTCTTCGGCATAGAGGAGATCTTTGCAAAAGCCTAAAACGATCTCCCCTTGTGGGCTCAGCTGGTTGCGATAGCCACTGCGATCAAAAAGCTGGATGTTTAAGCTTTCCTCCATGGTTTTTAATAAATACATAACCGCAGAGTGCCCCTTGCCTAAGGATTGAGCGGCTTTAGTGAGAGACCCTTTTTCAACGGTAAAAACTAAAGCCCTGGCTTGATCGAGACTGATGTTCATAGATAACTATGTTAAATAATTTTACATAAAATGGCAAATAAATGATCTTTTTTTTAGCATATTTATCCCCTAATCTAAGGGCCTAGAATTGAGGGAGCCGCTAAGGCCCCATGGAGGAGAAGTTATGGACATTCCTTACGTTCGCGGCAGAACACCCAAGCAGGCTCATGTGGATATTCCGGAGGGGACTTACGAAGAGGAAGTGGGGCGCAATGGTTTTTTTGGCAAGTATGCCCATCTTTACCGTAGCCATCCTCCGGTGAATTGGACTCGCATTGAAGGGCCCTTAAAGCCCCAATTGTTTGATCTCAATCAACTTAAAAGTGAAGGGGATTATTCGAGCACTCGCGACCCCATTTTATGGAATGATGATGTGGCTATTTATCAGTATCAAATGAATAAGGCCATGGAGTACTATTTTCGCAATGCGGATGCCGACGAGATATTGTTTGTGCACAAAGGTTACGGAAATTTAGAAACGGACTATGGCGTACTTAATTATAAGGTCGGAGACTATATTTTAATTCCACGAGGGACCCTTTATCGTTTGGTTCCATCGGATATGAGCCAGTTTCTCATCGTCGAGTCTTTTAGTGAGGTTGAATTTCCTCACAAGGGAATGTTAGGACAGCATGCCTTATTTGATCCTGCCGTTCTCACTCGACCTGACCTTAATGATGGGCCCATCTCTAGCTTGCAGAGTAAAAATGGGGAATATGAAATTCGAGTGAAAAGAACAGGAGAAATTACCAAAATCTTTTACCCCCATTGTCCTTTAGATGTGGTGGGCTGGAAGGGCACCCTTTCTCCTATCTTGTTGAATGTTGAAGACATCAGACCTGTTTTGTCAGATCGGTATCATTTACCCCCATCAGCTCATTCAACGTTTGTGGCGAACAATTTTGTGATTTGTACCTTTTTGCCCAGACCTTTAGAGATAGGTGACGAGGGAGCCATGAAAGTGCCCTTTTATCACTCAAATATTGATTTTGATGAAGTGCTTTTTTATCATGCCGGCGATTTTTTTAGCAGGGATGGTATTTCAGAAGGGATGATGACTTTCCATCCGCAAGGGATCCATCATGGTCCACAAAAAAAGGCCATCGAACGTAGTAAAAATGCAACTAAAACCAATGAAATTGCGGTCATGATCGATACCAAGCGCCCTCTTAAAGTGGGAAGGGCGGGAGAGTCGGTCGAAAATAAAAATTATTGGAAAAGCTGGCAAGAATAGGGAGGAACCATGAGTATAAACCCATTAAAACTAAACGGAATCGAATTTGTTGAGTTTTCAGCGAGTGAGCCACAAAAGCTTCATCAGCTATTTTTAGATTTTGGATTTTCAAGATTAATGAAACATGAAACGAAAAATATTGATCTTTATCAGCAAAATGACATCGTTTTTTTATTAAATTATGAAAAAGGATCTTTTGGAGATTCCTTTCAAAAACAGCATGGGCCTTCAATTTCATCCATGGGATGGCGGGTAGAAGATAGTGTTTTTGCAATGAATAAAGCTGTCGAAAATGGAGCGCGCCCTTGTGCTGATGGAGATTATCGCTTTCACGGACAAAGTGTGCCAGCAATTTTTGGGATTGGTGACAGTTTGATCTACTTTGTTGATAAAAAAGAGGATGAGCCTGTTGACTATACTCAATATGGGTTTGTGGCTCTTCAGGATCCGAATAGAGTCGCTAACAAAGGCTTCTTAATGATCGATCATTTGACCAACAATGTTTATAAAGGAACGATGGCGGAATGGACTCGGTTTTATAAAGAAGTCTTTGGCTTCGAAGAAGTGAGAACTTTTGATATTAAAGGACAGAAAACAGGTTTGCAGTCCTATGCGCTCAGATCCCCCTGTGGAAAATTTTGCATTCCCATCAATGAGGCTGATGAAGCGAAATCCCAGATCAATGAATATTTAGATGAATATAAGGGGCCTGGGGTTCAGCACTTAGCCTTTTTAACGACCGACATTCTCGAATCTCTAGATGGTCTGCAGGGAACCTCAATTAATATGCTCGATATTGATCCAAGTTATTATCAAACAGTTTTTGACAGAGTTCCGAATGTGACTGAGGATAAGAAAAAGATTGAGGACCTTAATGTTCTTGTTGATGGAGATGACGATGGTTATCTTCTGCAGATTTTTACTAAAAACTTAGTAGGACCCATCTTTATCGAGATCATTGAGCGTAACAACCACCTTTCTTTTGGGGAAGGAAATTTTCAAGCCCTATTTGATTCCATTGAACGGGATCAGATGAAGCGGGGAGTTCTCTAGGGAGGATCTTTTGCAACTTTCAACACAACGGGATTTTTCAGCGGAAGAGCAGTCCGTTTGGCAAGATATTGTTTGTCAGCATCGCAAAAAAAGAGGCGAGCAAATTGTTGATCTTTTTGAAAATGGTTTGGAGTTGTTGGGGATTGATGAATCGTCAATCCCCAATTTAGAAGTTATTAATAAAAAACTTAAAGACCTTACTGGTTGGCAAGGTGTTTATGTGCGAGGTCTTGAAGAAGGGGAGAGTTTTTACCCCATGCTGGCTGAAAAAAAGTTTCCCATTGGCAACTTTGTTAGAGATCGCAAGGACCTAAGTTACACTCCGGAACCCGATATTATCCACGATCTTTATGGCCATATCCCCTTCTATGCGAACAAAGAGTATGCAAAAGCATGCCACGAATTTGCACTCACGGCGTCTCGCTATAAAAGTAAAAAAGAGCAGTTCATTCAATTTGAAAGAGTTTTTTGGTTTACTTACGAATTTGGCCTGATTGAAACTTCTAAAGGTTTACGCATATTCGGAGCGGGGATTGCCTCTTCAACAGGGGAATGTGAATATGCTCTCAGCAATGGACCAGAAAAAGTCCCTTTTTCTGTTGATGTTGTTCGTCGCCAAGATTTTCGTATCGATGAAATGCAAAAAAAGCTTTTTGTCTTGAAAAATAAAGAGCAACTCTACCAATGCCTACCCGAACTCGTTCGTCTGGTAGAAACATCACCCCTTTAAATGTCCCTCAAATATAAAAAAAGGCCGATGGAACCACCATTAGCTCCACCGGCCCCTAGGCTTAGAGAGGCCTATTCGGTTAATGTTTCATCCTTTGTCCATCCTCCGCCCAACGACTGGTAAAGGGTTACAAAAGAATCTAAGAGCTTGCGTTTAATTTCTACAAGCTCAATCTGCGACTCAAGGGCATCCCTTCGAGTCATTAAAACTTCAACATAGTCAGCCCGAGCCGCTTTAAAGAGAACATTGGAGATCTCAACGGAATCGTTCAAAGCCTCCACTTGTTTTAACTTCAAGCGATAGGATCGCTTATAGTTTTCAATTTTGGCCATCTGATTGGTGACTTCAGTAAAAGCACGAATCAAGGTTTGCTCATACTCAAATACGGCTTGGACCTGCTTGGCGTTGGCAGAAAGGTAATCCGCCTTGATCGCTTGCCGATTGAGAAGGGGTGCAGTCAAATTGCCAGCTAAATTATAAAACACAGATTCCGGAGACATGAATAGATGCTTTGAATTAAAGGACTCATAACCCACCCCCGCCTCTATACTCAAAGAGGGGTAAAATCTCGCTTTAGCGACTTTAATGTCCAGGTTAGCCGCCTTTAGCCGATTTTGTGCCTGGCGAACGTCGGGACGTCTTTCAAGCAAGTTGGATGGAATGCTATCAGCCAAATTTTGTGGCATGATTTCCAAAAACATCTTGGCATTACGTTGGACGGGTTGAGGATAGCGACCAGCCAACATATTAAGCTTGTTTTCCATTTGAATAATCTTCTGTCGCAGTTCAAATCGTCGACTTTGGTTTTTTAAAACCTCAGCCTCAAAACGTTTGACCGCAAGAGAAGTGACTCGCGCAGCTTGTTTTTGTAGTTTGACTAGCTTAAGCGCCTTTTCTTGGATTTCGAGGTTGGTATTGACGATCTCGAGTTCGCTATCCAAGGCCAGAAGCTCATAATAGGTGCTTGCAATCTCGGCTACAAGGTTGGTCACCATAAAGTTTTTGCCGTCGATGGACGCCAAATAGCTATAAAGTGCGGACTTGGTGGCGTTGCGAAGTTTCTTCCAAATGTCAATTTCCCACGAGAAGGTGAGCCCGACCGAATAATTTTTTAAATCTTCGGGAACAAACTTTCCAGGTTCATACTCGGTTGTTGAATCGGTAGCCCCTCTATGGGTGTAGTGGCCGACTTTTTCAATACCGTTTTCACCCTTAAAGCCAAGTTTGGGCAAATATTCCCCTTGGCGAGCCATCATTTCATTTTTAGAGATATTGATCTCTTGACTGATGATGTTGAGTTCCTGGTTATTTTTTAAAGCTTCGGCCACTAAATTTTTTAAATTCACATCGGAAAAGAAATCCTCCCAAGGAGTGTCCGATGGTTTTTCCACGAGAGGTGCTTTAATTTTAGTCACCTGACCATTATCCTCCTTGGGGATGGCGTTATCGTCAGGTTTGCTGTAATCGATGAGCTCCTCTTCGCCTTTGGACAAAGGGACCTTGTAGTCAGGGAATTGATTAGGGAGCTCTCTTTGGATCTCTCCTTCCTCTCTGACCAGTTGAGTGTTGGGTACGCAGCCTGTAATAAAAAGCAAGGCAGCAACGAATAAAATCATTGAGTTTAGGTTCTTGGACTTCATTGGTCCTTCCCTTCGGTGAGAGGTCTGAAATCCTCGCCTTGAATCATGGCTTTGCCGCGAGCAAGGTTTGCAAAAATATAGTAAAGGCCAGGAACGATGATCACTCCAAAAACGGTTCCGAGCAACATACCCCCTAGGGCAGAAGCCCCAATGGTGCGGTTACCAATGGCCCCCGGACCCGTTGCCGCGACCAGAGGGAGTAGACCAGCAATAAAGGCAAATGAGGTCATCAAAATCGGTCGAAAACGAACTTTTGCACCTTCAATGGCAGCATTGAAAATAGACATGCCCTGTTCTTGCTTTTGCCGGGCAAATTCCACTATCAGTACAGCGTTTTTACCCAACAGACCAACTAGCATGATGAGTCCCACCTGCGCATAAATATCGTTGGCGAGACCCATCATTTTAATGAGGAAAATCGAACCAAAGATCCCCGGAGGAAGGGAGAACATCACCGCTAGAGGGATAATGAAGCTTTCATACTGGGCGGATAGCACTAGGTAAACGAAAAGTAGAACCACTAAAAAAATCCAAAAGGCCTCATTGCCCCTGGCCGCTTCATCATAAGAAAGACCTTCCCAGGCAATATCATAGCCCCGGGGAAGGATTTCTTTAGCTACTTGGCGAACAGCCTCAATGGCGTCTCCTGTGGTGTAACCTTTGGCGGGAACAGCACGAATGGCCGACGAGGTGTACAGATTGTAACGGGTGACTTCGTTAGGGCCCTGGGTTTTCTTCATGGTTACAAAAGATGAGTAAGGAACCATCTCACCTTTATCATTTTTAGTATAAAACTTTAGGACATCACTGGGCAGCTTGCGGTATTCGGGTAGGGACTGGGTATAGACTTTAAAAAACTGACCAAATCGAATAAAACCCTGTTCGTAGGTACTACCGATAAGAATATTGAGATTCTCCATGGCCTCGCCGATAGAGACTCCCTTTTGCATAGCTAAATTGGTATTAAACTCTAGTTCATATTGAGGGAAGTTCGCTGCAAAAAAGGTAAAGAGACCGGTGAGCTCTTTGCGCTCACCTAGTTTTTTCATAAACTTTTTATTAAGCGCATCGAATTTTTGATAATCAATGTTGGGGTTCTTATCAATCATCCTAAAAGCAATACCGCCAGCAGCACCATAGCCTGGGACGGCGGGAGGTTCAAAAAATTCAACCACCGCTCCGAGTTCTTCTGTCTTTTCCTCGAGCTCTTCAATAATTTCGTGTACAGACTCATGTCTTTGCGACCAATGCTTGAGGTTGATGAGGCAGGTTCCGGCATTGGATCCACGGCCCTCAGTCAGGATTTCGTAACCCGCGAGAGATGAAACTGAATCAATTCCGGGAATTTCTTCAGCAATCTGCTGCAGTTTTCTCGAGATCTCATTGGTGCGCTCTAAGGTCGACCCAGGAGGCGTTTGTACAATCGCATAAATCATGGCTTGGTCTTCGTTGGGAATGAATCCAGCTGGAACAATGCTATTCAGAAAAACAATTCCCACGACAAAAGCCCCTAAAACACCAATAGTGAGAACCCAGCGGTTCACAATCGTTTTTAGAAACGTTACGTACTTGCCCGTCGTTTTTTCAAAGTAATGGTTAAAAATACCTAAGGCCCGTGTGATGGGATTCAACGATTTGTGTTCGGAGTGCTCATGAGAGTTTAAAATCATAGCACATAGAACAGGGGTCAAGGTTAGGGCGACGATCCCCGAAAGAATGATCGATGAAGCCATGGTGATGGAAAATTGCCGGTAAAAAATGCCCACGGGTCCTGTCATAAAGGCGACAGGAACAAACACGGCTGTCATCAATAGGGTGATCGCAATGACCGCGCCACTGATTTCACCGATCACTCTTTGCACTGCTTGAAAGGGACCAACATGGTCTTCGGCCATTTTAGCGTGTACGGCCTCCACAACCACAATGGCATCATCCACCACAATACCAATCGCCAAAATAAGAGCGAAGAGGGTAATGAGATTAATGGTGAGGCCAAAAGTTTGCATAAAAATAAAAGCACCAATCAGAGAAACGGGGACTGCAAGAGTGGGAATCAATGTTGAGCGCCAATCGCCAAGAAAGATAAACACCACCAAGGCCACTAAGATAAAGGCCTCAAAAAGGGTGTGCAGAACTTTATCAATAGATGCGTCAAGGAAGTTCGATACGTCGTAACTGATTTTGTAATTCATGCCTGAAGGGAAAGCGTCAGCCTTAATCTCTTCGATCTTTTCTTTGACTTGGTCGATCACGGCACTGGCGTTACTACCATAGGTTTGCTTTAAAACAATAGCCGCCGATGGATGTCCATCCACATTAGAATAAATATCGAAAAACTCACTTCCCAATTCAACTTTGGCTACATCTTTTAGATAAAGACTTTCCCCGTTGGGGTTAGCCCTCAGAATAATCTTTTCGTACTGCTCAGGCTTATTAAATCGCCCCTGGTAAATCAGCACATATTCCAAGGACTGTGACTTTTTACCCGAGCTTCGGCCGATCCTCCCGGGTCGGCCAATCACACTTTGTTCACTGACAGCTTCAATCACATCTTTGGTAGAAACTTTGTAAGCACGCATGCGATCTGGGTCCAGCCAAATGCGCATGGCATATTGGCGAGAACCTAAGATAGTGGCCTGTCCGATCCCTTTGATTCGCTTAAGTTGCGGTAGTAAGTGAATGTTAGCAAAGTTGTAGAGAAACTTCTCGTCAGCACTTTCATCGGTGCTAAATAGGTTAACGTACATCAGCATGCTAGGTTGCACCCTCTGTACAATAACCCCTTCCAGCTGCACCAGTGGGGGCAGTCGGTTCAGCACCTGATCCACCCTATTTTTTACCTGAACCACAGCTTGGTTTGGGTCGGTGCCTAGGTCAAAAATGACTTGAATGGTGGCCTCACCGGCACTGGTCGCATCAGAAACTAAATAGCGCATCCCTTGCACACCATTGATAGCTTGCTCCAATGGGATCAGCGTGGAGCGCACGAGCACATCTGCACTGGACCCTGGGAAGAAGATAAACACAATCACTCGTGGAGGAGCGATGGGTGGGAATTGGGATACGGGAAGGTTTTTCATGGAAAGAATTCCAAGAAAAACGATAACAAGGGATATAACAATAGCTAATACAGGTCGTTTAATAAAGTTCTTGAACATGATCTCGATCTCCCACGGTTACTCTGTTGGTAGATCCAGATTAGCCAAGGCTTCATCTGGACTTTGAAAATCAATGGCAATTTTTTTGCCGATTTCAACTTTACCCAAACCGTCGAGAAGAATTTTATCTGTCTCCTTGAGGCCCGAAGAGATAATGAAAATATTGGGAAGCTCTTCCTCAATTTTCACTTCGCGAGAGTGAACAATATTTTGCTCATCAACGACATAAACAAATTTTTTGTCTAGAATTTCAAATGTGGCCTTTTGTGGGATAACGAGAGCGTCTTTCAGCGGAAAGGAGATTTGTATATTGCCCGTTTCCCCGTGGCGCAAAAGCCCATTGGGGTTAGGAAAACTAGCCCGAAAGGCAATATTGCCGGTTTCATTGTTGAAATCAGCTTCGATAGTGTCGATCACACCTTCTTGGTTGAACATTTTGCTATTCGCCATTTTCAAGCGGACCGGCAAGGCCTTGACTTCACTTTCGTGAGATTTGTAATCCAAGTAATCAGCTTCCGATACATTAAAATAGGCCCAAATTTTGCTGTTGTCAGATAGGGTGGTCAGAAGTTCACCCTCTTCAACAAGGCTACCCAATCGCACCTGAAATCGGTCCATGAGGCCGTCGAAAGGAGCTTTGATTTCTGTTAGATCCAAATGAATTTTTGCTAAATCCAAGTCGGCAAGAGCCTTCTCGTACTTGGCTTTTGCGAGAGCCAATTCGTTGGCAGACACCACATTTTGTTTTTTTAATTTTTTGGTGTTTTCATACTCAATTTTTGCCAGGTCCACTTCCGCTTTTGATTTGTTGTATTCTGCGCGATTGAGGGTTGGCATGATCTCAAACATTTTCTCATCTTTTTTGACGAGCTGACCTTCGTCGACAAAAATATTCTGCAAATACCCTCGTTCAAATGCTCTCAGCTCAATATGTTGTATGGCCTTCAATTGAGCCACATATTCGCGAGTGATGCTTTGATCCCTGCGCGCAGGACTCGTGACTTTAAATTTTTCTTCTTTGTGGCCGTGTTTGCCAGAATGGCAGCCCGTACCTATCGATAAAAGGACGAAAAGCAGCGCCCACTGGGTGATCCGAATAGTTTTACCAATCTCTAAGTTATTCATTTTCTTCTCTCTTTCGAAATTGAAATTTTTTTGGAGGGATTGGTGACTCCGCGGATACATCGGTATCCACAAAGTGCTATGGTGCCTGGGCTAATAGGGGCCACAACATCTAAGTTGGAACCACCAATCCACTTTTAATAAAATGTAGTTTAAAAATTAAGAAAGGCTGCCAGAAGGCGGTCCTCGCAAGGAGGGTCTTTCAATAAAATGATTAATGGAACCTAAAAGAACAATAGGCTTAATGGAGGAGAGGTTGTGAATAACAGGATTATCCGCCTTATCGTGGATGGCGAAATAGTCCCATTGGCCGTCGCGCTCGTCGCTAAACTCCTTCTCATCGGCGCACTCTAGCTGGACAGGTTTATCCGCTTTAGCAACAGAGGAGCCAACATCTTTTAAATTAAAATTTGCAAAGGGAACTTTAAAGACCAAAAAGATGGAGAATATCAGCAAGGATATTTTGAGCTTAAACCGCGTCGGCATGGAGACTCCTTGGATTTCAATTTACTCCTTTTTGCTCGATTGTCAATGTACCTACATATAGTTATGAGCAAACTCTCTGCTAAGGACCATCGATCCCCTCTCTCCCTATGCCCAGGAAACCATCAATGAGTCCGCAAATCACCGAAAATCTTTAAGATTCAAATCCAGAATTTTCCTGGCTGGTGGAACAGAAAAATCTCATTTGTTGTTCGACAATGAGACTAAAATGGAATCTGAGGGGGAGTTTTTTCCTCCCCAGGCAATTATTTCCAGGTGTCTCGTAAGGTCACTGAGCGATTGAATAAGGGTTGATTGTCATGGGTGTCGGGATCCATGCAAAAGTATCCTAGGCGCTCAAATTGAAAAGACTCACCAACTTTTGCGTCTTTTAATGAGGGCTCCCCATAGCAAGCTTGTAAGACTTCGAGGGAGTTCGGATTTAAAAAATCAGTAAAGTCTTTGTCATCGTGGGCACTGGGGTTTTCATCGGTAAATAAGCGGTCGTAGAGACGAACGGTCATAGGTATGGCCGTTTTAGCAGAGACCCAGTGAATGATTCCTTTTACTTTTCGACCTTCTGGGTTTTTACCCAAAGTTTGTAAGTCGGCTGTGCATTTGAGCTCAATCACGTCGCCGTTTTCATTCTTGATGACCTCATTGCATTTAATCACATAGGAGTTACGCAGACGCACTTCTCCTCCGGGTTTCAGGCGAAAGTATTTTTTTGGAGCCTCTTCCATAAAATCATCTTGTTCAATCCAAAGAGTGTTGGTCATGGGAAGATCCCGCTCACCCATTTCAGGACGGGAAGGGTGGCTTGGGGCTTTTAAGACCTCTTCTTTATCGTAGTTGGTGATAGTCACTTTGAGGGGGCGTAGAACGGCCATGCGCCTGGCGGCATTGTCATTGAGGTCCTGGCGCAAGGACTCCTCAAGGAGGCTATAATCAATCACTGAATAAGCTTTAGAAACACCAATTTGTGAGCAAAAATTGCGGATAGAGGCTGGTGTATAGCCGCGTCGGCGAAAACCACGAATGGTTGGCATGCGAGGGTCGTCCCAGCCATTCACAATCTTTTCATCAACCATGCGCTTGAGATTTCTTTTAGACAAAACTACAAAGTTTAAAAGTAGTTTACTAAATTCAATTTGTTGAGGGGGGTTTTTAATTTTTAAAACTTCAAGAAACCAGTCGTACAGAGGTCTGTGGTCTTCAAATTCCAAAGTGCAAATAGAATGGGTGATTCCCTCAATAGCATCTGACAACCCATGGGTAAAATCGTAGAGGGGATAGATGCACCACTTGTCCCCAGTGACGGGATGGTGGGCATGGCGAATTCTATAGATCAAGGGGTCGCGCAGATTCATGTTTCCAGAAGTCATATCAATTTTGGCGCGCAAGACATGCTCACCATCTTTGAATTCACCAGCTTTCATGCGTTCAAATAAATCTAGATTTTCTTCAGCACTACGATCACGATAGGGGCTGTTTTTCCCTGGAATGGTGTGCGAGCCTCGGTACTCCCGCACCTCGTCGCCGGTGAGGCTATCCACATAGGCATGCCCCTCTTTGATCAACTGCACGGCGTATGCATAGAGTTGATCAAAGTAATGGGAGGCGTGACAAAGGTTGTCCCATGCAAAGCCGAGCCACTGAATGTCCTCTTCGATGGCTCGAATGAATTCTGGATCTTCAGTGACGGGGTTGGTGTCATCAAAACGCAGGTTGCATTTTCCTTGGTACTTTTCTTTGATACCAAAATTCAGGCAGATTGATTTTGCGTGGCCAATGTGCAAATAACCATTGGGTTCCGGAGGAAAGCGGGTGTGGACGCGGCCCCCGTTTTTTCCCTTTTTGATGTCCTCATCAATGATATTGTGGATAAAGTTAGCTCCAGCCACCGGTGCTTTTTCACTCTCTGCCATTTTGGACTCCTTGAGCCCATTTTTTAACACAAAAATGGCATTTTCTCTTGGAATTTTTGATGCTAGAACTCCCTCCATGCAAGAAAAACCAGTCATTGTCCTCACCACCGGAGGAACCATTGAAAAGAGCTATAGCGAATTCGATGGATCCCTTAAAAACCGCCAGTCTCGGCTCAAAAACCGCCTGCTTTCTAGGCTGAGGCTTCCTCATACCAAGGTGGATTTATTCGAGGTTATGGCCAAGGACTCCCTTTACATGAATGACCAGGATCGCGAGGAGATCTGGAGGGCTATCCATGAGCAATTCCCAAAAGAGGCTCCTATTGTGGTCCTCCACGGTACGGACACTATGGAACTCACCGCTGGGTACTGCTATAGCCACTGTCAAAACCCTCCGGTACCGGTGATTTTTACTGGGGCCATGAAGCCCATGGGTTTCGAAGACTCTGATGCTGCGCAAAACTTTATCGAGGCTTTGATGGCGGCCCATCTGGTAATGCCCGGGTTTTACATTTCCTTCCACAACCATCTCTTTCAAGTTCCTCTGGTGAAAAAAAACCGTAAGCGCCGCACTTTTGTATCAAAAGATGGCGATCAGTGAATCTTATTGAAAAACTTCGTTTCACAATGAGAACTTTCTAAACCTCCCCTCTATATATTCCGATAGTTTTTAGTATTCGCGAGGGAAGTATGTCGAAAATAAGTCTCTATATTTTGTCCGTTTTTATTCTTATTTTTTCTGTATCCTGTACGGGAAAGCGTAACAATGCGGCCTTGAGTTTTAAGATCAGCAAGCAATCCAAGGTACAAGCTCAATCCTTGGGGCTCACTTATGTAGCAGTGAATATCAGACAAGGAAGCAAAAGTAGTAAACCCATAGCAACATTTTCAGCGGACGCAGAAGATAGTGGTTGGTCAGCCACCGAAGATATTGAAATTAGTTTTGATGAGCTTCCTTCAGGAGCAACGTTTATTCAGTTTATGGGTGCTTATGAAATTGCCGGTGGAGGCATGGATTTTGCGTATGCTATGCAAGAGCTCGATCTTGAGCCCGGGGATAATGTAGCCAGTTTGGTGGCTCACTTTGTAGCCTCGTCGACCCGTCAGGCCACGATTGCCGGGCGCTACTTAACCGATGTGTCCTCAGGCCCTACTGGGACATTGGTGATGGAGTTTCAACCACCTAATGATGATCCAGTTATGGAAATTCAAAAAAATGAAATTTTTAACGGGTGGTTTCGCATCTTTGCTCTGGAATCCTCGACGGCGGGGCTTCGATATCGAGTGGAAGAGTCTGGCGAAATTCTTTTTGGTGGCCCAGTGAACGTCAGTGATTTTGATAGCAAAGTTTCACAAAAGGTTGTGCACGCTCATAAGCCTTTGACCTACAGCTCTTACGGTGATGAAGAACGGGAAGCTGAGGAAGTATTTTTAGGTTTTTTTGCCGCTGAAGGGGTGACTCTTCCTAGTCAATTTGCCTGTTATTCCTCCCTTGATGAAGGAATCCTTAACGTATTTGTGGATGCTGCCAAAACCCAACTGCTTGTGTTTGATGCTGATGCTGTGGCTCCCTCATTGGATGAAAAACTTTATGTCTCTGGTGGAGGAGAGCTTTCCTCCTATTCTGACTACTATTTCAGTGCTAACTGCAATGATGCGCAGGTCTCTGCAGGCAATGCGATTCGACTTTATCATCACCAACTGAGCAGTGGCATTGAAGGAATGACTGGCATCCAAGGTCCTTTCCTTGCTGCTTACCCCCATCAGCCTTATGATCATTTCTCAAAAACCAGTTATGATTCGGTCGGCAATAGCGTTTCTATTGAATGGACTTATTTGCCAGGTATCAATTCCACAATTATTGGCGGAGCGAGTCTCTACTACTCTTTTCATTCGGGGGACGACTTCCATGTGGACGATGAGGACGGAATTCCCTGCGATGAGGTTGCGGAAAGCGCGGGATTTACCTTCCTGGATGAAACCACGTCAAATTCACTGACGGGGTTATCGGTTCCAGACATGACTTCATCAAACATGCACAACGTTAAATTTTTGGTTTGTCCTTACAAAGAGGAAAACGGAGAGCGTCGTTACTACGCTTCGGGACTGGAAGTTCATGGGATCAATGATCGTGGAAGCGCCCTCGAGGATCAGCATTTTGGGTGGAGTGCCCAAGCGGCCACTTCCTTTGGGCAAAGCAATTTTACGGATGTACAAATGGGAGGGGATCATTTTGTGGTCGACGGGAAAACTGACTTAACGACCACAACAAAGCTCTCCCATCCTAGCCATGGCTTGGGTAAATTTAGCGATGGTGATGAGGTTTTAGTTGTTGTCATCTCAGAATATAATGACGGATGTGGAGTCGAGGTTGATCCTGGTAGCTATTTATTTACTAGAATACTAAGGGTGTCTGGCGCAACGAATATCGATGTTGAGATTCCTAGGGGCACCTGGGTTGATAGCTTAATTCCAGCTAATCTTAACAACTCTCACTCGCCTGGGAGCACCCACTGTGAAGTTCAAGTTGTCAAGGTTCCTCATTTTACTGACCTAACCATCAATTCTGCCGTAAACCATGTCCCCTACGATAAGGTGGGTAATAATGGTGGTGGAATCATTGCTTTCCGAGTTAGCGGTACGCTGACCATGAATAATGATATTATTGCTAAAGGGTTTATGGGAACAGCCACAGCGGGAGATTACGGTGCCGGAAACCTTGGGAAGATTGGTTCTTCCACCACAGGCTCTGGAGGTTTGGCTGCCTTATCTGGCGGTGGCGGTGGTGGTGGTAGTTTAGGTGCCGGTGGTAGCGCATCGGTCGCTTCAGGTGGAGGAGCTGTTAACCTTCCCAACAACGCCAATTATCCTTTTCTTTTAGGCGGTGGTGGCGGTGGTGATGGAACCTACTCTGCCAATGGCGGCGGAGCTATTTTCATTGCGGCAAAGACTATTAATGCCACTGGGGTAAGGTATTTAAAAAGTACTGCTGACGTACCCACGGGCAATGCGGGTGGCGGCGGTGGTGGTAGCGTCCATGTTATTGCTCATGAACTCATCGGTAACAAACTGATTATTGCAGCTAATGGGACTAATGGTTCCGGTAGCGGTAGTGGTGGCGGCGGTGGTGGCCTTGTGAAACTCAACTACTGCACGAATTCGCTAACAGGGGCTTCTCCAGCTCTTATGCCTCAGGCCTACGGTGGTGGGGCTGCGACTGGAGGCAGCAATGGGGCTGATGGGCAAGTCGATGAGAATTCGAACACTTATTTTTGCAACTAACCCCAGGCTTCAAAGCTTGCTTCAAGAATAAAAATCAACAACACTGGCCCTCACGAAAGAGGGCTTTACCGTGATTCAGGTTTCCAACCTAAAAAAATCCTATGGAGCCCGCGTTTTATTTGAAAACGTGAGCTTCTCTATTGACCGCAAGGAGATCGTGGGTCTTGTTGGCCGCAACGGCTGCGGCAAGTCCACTTTGTTTCGCATTCTTTTAGGTCAAGAGTTGGCTGATGAAGGGGAGATTCACATCCCTAAGGGCTATCGCATTGGGGCTTTGGATCAGCACATCAAATTTAGTGAGAACGAAGTTTTAAAAGAGTGTGCCACCGCTTTGCTACCAGGACAGAAAGAGGATCTTTATAAGGCCGAAGCTCTGCTTTTTGGCTTGGGTTTTGAGGCCGAAGATATGGAGCGCAACCCTTCCGAGTTTTCGGGTGGCTATCAGTTGCGCATGAATTTGGTCAAAGCTCTTTTGCAGGAGCCAGATTTACTTTTATTGGATGAGCCAACCAACTATTTGGATATTTTAAGCTTGCAGTGGATGCGCCAGTTTTTAAAAAGCTTTTCTGGTGAAGTGATGATTATCACCCATGATCGCAAGTTTATGGATTCAGTGACTTCGCACACTATGGGTATTCACAGAAGGCTTTTGCGCAAAATGAAGGGATCTACAGAAAAGTACTATGAGCAGTTGATGCTCGACGAGGAGATCCATGAAAAAACAAGGATCAATCAGGAAAAAAAGATCAAAGAGATGCAGCAGTTTGTGGACAGGTTTCGTGCTAAAAACACCAAGGCCAAACAAGCTCAAAGTAAATTAAAGCAAATCCAAAAGATGACCGTTCTTACCAAGCTCATGCAGGAGGCGCACTTAGGGTTTCAGTTTAATTTCCAAGACACTCCGGCGAAAACTTTGCTGACAGTGAACGAATTAAGTTTTGGCTTTGAGCCAGGCAAAACTCTTTTTCATAACTTGAACTTTGATGTGAAACCTGGAGATTGTGTGGCTGTGATCGGTAAAAACGGCTTTGGTAAAACCACTCTTCTTAACGTGCTGTCGGGTCAGCTCAATGCTAAGGGCTCTATGCAAGCTCATCCTGATTTGAAAATGGGATATTATCAGCAGACCAATAAAAAGAAGCTCGATGGGACTTGGACGGTGGAGCAAGAGATTGGCTCTGTGAATCCTCACCTCGGTACCAGCCAGGTGCGTGCCATTTGTGGAGCCATGATGTTCTCTGGCGAGGATGCCGAAAAAAAGATTGGGGTGCTCTCTGGCGGTGAACAAGGCCGCGTTCTTTTAGGTAAAGTCATAGCGGAGCCTTGCAATTTGTTATTGCTTGATGAGCCAACCAACCACTTGGACATGGAATCCATTCAGGTCATGAGTGAGGAGATTGCAGAGTTCCCTGGTGGGGTGATTTTTGTTAGCCATGATGAGGATCTTTTATCAAAGCTTGCTAACAAGATTATCGTGTTTAAAGATGGTAATGCTAGACTTTTCCTTGGCACTTATGATGAGTTTTTAGACAAAGAAGGTTGGGGCGATCCTTTACAAAAAAAAGAAAAGAAGTCTAAGGGCGATCGCAAAGAGATCAAACGCCAGCGTGCTGAAATTATTCAAAAGCGCGCTAAAGGTTTAAAGCCTTTAAAGTTGGAAAATGAAAAGCTAGAAAAGAACATCATGGAGGCGGAAGCGAGGCTCGATGAGCTCAACGCTCAGGTGAGCGGCCTTGAAATTGGCTCAGATGAATCCAAGCAAATCTTTCAACAAATTGGCTCCTTGCAAATTAAAATTGCAGAACATTATCAAAAACTTGATGAAGTTATCGATAAGATGGATCAAATCCACAACTACGCCGAAAATCTTTTAAAAGAACTGGAGCCCTGAAAGACGCCTCTGATAAAAACCTGAAGGTCTTAGGTTTAATGTTTTGGCTTCACCACAATATAAATAGGCAAATGATCCGAGCCAGCAAGAGGCCATACCCTTGCATAAGAGACATAAAGGCCCTGGGTGAAGGCGTGATCAATAGAGGCTGACTTTAATGAAGTACCAGCATCGATGTAGGTGTTTTGTGAATCTAGAATTTGGCTAGGGCCAAAAGCCCCTTCCATCACAGAGTACCCGTAACCGCGCATGCCGAAAAACTTTTTTGGGGTGTTGAAATCGCCAATCAAGAGGAGAGGGGTTTCTGAAGCCAACTCCTCGGTGAGCTGGAGAGCCTGGGCGGCGTTTACATTTTCTCTATCAAAAATCATACGCCGGCCGGCCATCACCGCACTTGTGCAAACATTTAAAATAGTCCAAGGGTTGGCTAAATGAGTGGGAGCTAAAGTGATTTCACCGTCCGGTGTTCTTACAGAGAGAATGGGAAGAGGTCTTTTCCAAAAACCTTTTTGGAAGGCTTTGGGGCGATCTTTTTTCACCTGACTTTGACAGCGGGTGAGATCAGAAGAATTCGTAAAATCGTTTTCATCGAGATCGACTTTCTCTAAAAGTTCCAGAGGGTAAAGACTAAAGACTCTTAAACCGTTTCGAATATCGTACTGAGGATTTGTCTTATCAATCTTATAGCGATGGGGATAGATCTTGTTTAATCGGCTGAGGGTTTTTTTATCAAAGTTTGATGGGCAAAACTCCCCGAGGATTAGAACATCAGGGCGTTGGGGTGAATCCATAAATTGCTTTAGGTTTTCCCACTGATGATCAGCCAAAAAGTCATTTTTGTTCGCCAGCATCTGGGCATTGCGACTGAGCTTTCTGGAGCAACCAAGATTCCACCACAACACTCGCAAGCCATCTTCCGGAACACGAAAAAGGCTATGGGTGGGAAGATGGTCTTGGCGAAACACAAAAGCCTTTTCGGGTTGGGCTCCGCTCGTTGAAGCTAAAATGAAAAAACTGAGAATCCACTTAAGCATGGGACTCATTTTATGGATTTTATGAGGAATTTCAGCCCAAAAGCCAAAAAGTGAAGTTATTTCAAGCTTGTCGGGCTTTTAGTGACCATGGTGTTTGCAGAGGCTTGTCATGGGATTTCCCTAATTTTATTGGGGGGATGGAGCTTAGCTGCCCAATCTTCGGGCGCTAG
This sequence comes from Bdellovibrionales bacterium, assembly GCA_020435205.1. GTDB lineage: Bacteria > Bdellovibrionota > Bdellovibrionia > Bdellovibrionales > JAGQZY01 > JAGQZY01. The sequence continues at coordinate 20,790 of JAGQZY010000009.1, forward strand.
ATTCTTTTCCATGACCACCTTTGGTCCTGTGGTTAATACTTAAATATATTGGGCATTTACAGAGGGGGCGCCATGAATTTCAGCATATTGGGTTTTATTTTTGTTATCCTTATATCGAGTCTTTCTTGGGCCCAGGAGGAGGTCGCTCCTTCCACCCGAGGTGTTGAAAAGATTGAAGTCACAGGGTCTCGGATCAAACGCATCGATGTGGAAGGCCCATCTCCCATCTTAACCATCGATCAAGATGATCTTATTCGCAGTGGCTATAACTCAGTTTCCGACATTCTTCGTGACACCGGGGTTAACTCCTTTGGTTCGTTTAAAGAACACGGAGCCACCACGGGAGCTGGAACCGCAGCGGTTGACCTTCGTGGTCTTGGTCAAACGCGAACTCTGGTTTTGCTCAACGGACAAAGATTGCCCACCGATGCCTCTGCGGGATCCGTCGATTTGAATGTGATTCCCATGGCTGCTGTGGAAAGGGTCGAGATTCTCAAAGATGGGGCTTCAGCCATTTATGGCTCTGATGCTTTGGCAGGGGTTGTGAACATCATCACCAAAAAGAATTTCGATGGTCACGAATTTGGAGCCAGTGGATCCATGACGGAAGCTGGGGGAGGGGAGAGGCGTGATCTCAGTTACACCTATGGTTATAACAGTGCAAAAGTGAATTGGCTCAACGTTCTTTTCTTTCGCCAGAACGCTCGCATTGAAGCCAAAGATCGCGAATGGTCCAAAGTGGGTTTGAGTACTTACGGCAGTCCTGGTAGTTACAATACGGGATCGGGATTTAAATTCGACCCGGCTCAGTGCCCCGCAGATAAGCAAATTGGAAACTATTGTCGCTACAATTTTGGAGAAGAGAATTGGGAGATGCCCGATGTTTTGCAGTCCAGTCTTCTTTCCGATCTCACCTACAAAATCAACGAAGAGCTGAGCGCCTTTGCCCGCTTAGGTTACACATACAAGAATACAGTGTGGACGTCATCACCTGCGGCCAATACCAATGCGGCTTTTGCCCAAGCATCCACGGCCGAAAATCCAGACTTTCCAGCCGCCATCACAGCGGTTCGATATCGTTTTAAAGAGCTGGGTAACCGCATGTCAAAAACCAACACCCATGCAGGTAGTATCCTTACTGGCTTGCGCGGTTATATGGGTGAAACTTGGGATTGGGAAACTTCAATCAGTTATAATCGGATTGACCGTCAGGAGAGACGCTTTAAAGGGTATGCCCTCATCTCCGATATTCAAAATGCTATTGATACCAATCAATTCAATATGTGGGCCCCTGAAGGGCAAAGAGGAGACCTGACGGGTCTGACCTATATTCCCCAACAGAACTCCATTTCTGAGAACACTTTTTTTGAGCTCAAAAGCCAAGGGGAGATTGGTAACTTTGCTGCGGGTCCAATTGGACTGGCTGTTGGCCTTCAAGGGCAAAGGGAGCTTTATCGTGATGGTGCCGACGATAGAACCTTGAATGGCGAAGTTTTGGGAATTGCTTCAACCTCAGGTGGTGGTGCAAGAAATTCTTTTGCCGCCTTTTCTGAATTTGGTTTTCTGCTCATGCAGAATCTAGAATCCAATGTGGCTTTTCGCTTTGACCACTATGATGACTTTGGTTCCACGGTCAATCCTAAGTTGTCTTTTCGTTACACTCCGGTGAAATCATTAATGATTCGCGCCTCTGCGGGCACAGGCTTTAAAGCACCACAAATGCAAAAGCTTTACGCGGCCCAGACCACGGGCTTTTCGACTTTTATTGACCAGGTATGGTGTAACCAATCGGGTTCAACAGATCCCGATGCTTGTAATCCTAAGCAACAGCCAGTTGTACAAGGAGGGAACCGCAACCTTCATGAAGAAAAATCATTTTCAGCCAATCTAGGAACGGTTTACCAAGCCACTGACGATCATAGTTTTGGTTTAGATCTTTGGTATTATGATTTATCAGGTCTCGTTGAAGACACGAATTATCATGCAGTGACAGTTGCTGAGGCCAATGGAATTAGCATTGGTAATTATGGGGCTTCGGCGGATCGGGATCCCGTCACGGGTGAGCTACAGAATAAGGGTCTCTATGCTCCCTACTTGAATATTTCATCGACGAAAACTCAAGGTCTTGATTTTTCTTATAGTGGACTTCAACGCACGAAAATTGGTGATTTTAAACTGCGGGTGGAGCACAGCTACATGTTCTACTATGAAACCGAGCCCTTTCCGGGTATTGGTGTGACAGAGCAGTTGGGTCAGGTGCGAAAGCCTCGTTGGCGCAACAACTCCACCTTGTTTTATTTGCCCACACCCAATCATGAGATCAGTTTATTAGCAAGATCCATTGGCGAGCACTCTAAGACCAATCCGGCTGCGGGGAAACATCCTATCTATACCGAGTATGATATTCGCTACTCCTATGCCATTAACAGTTGGAATGGAAAACTCACGGTAGGGATTCATAACTTTTTGGGTTTGAAACGACCTGTGGATGATTCAAACCCCCTTGATCCTGACTTACAGTTTAGTATTTATGATGAAAGGGGCCGCGCCCTCTATGTGGGCTATCGTCAGTCCTTTTAATCTTTGTTCCATGGGGCGACCCAAGGAAGCAGGGCCATCCCTGGGATGGCTAAAGCCCCACAGAGGATAAAAAAGGAAGTGTAGCCCATGGCTTCAATGAGATATCCTGTGGTGGCATTTGCAAAGGTTCTAGGTAGGGCAATTAAGCTTGAGAAAAGGGCAAATTGAGTAGCGGTAAAATTCATATTGGTAGCCCGGGCCATGTAAGCGGTGAGCGCTGAAGCGCCAAGGCCCACGCCCAGGTATTCAAAGGCAATCACACAAGCCAACACCCAAATCACGGGACCGGCCTCACTGAGAATAGCAAAACCAAAGATAGAGGCCATTTGTACCAACCCAAACAGCCAAAGAGATTTGTTAATGCCAATTTTAAAGATCACGGCTCCGCCAAGAAAGCTGCCTAAAATCATAGACCAAAAATTGACTAATTTTACAGTGGAGCCAATCACTGTTTTCGAAAAGCCAAGGTCTAAATAGAAAGGGGTCGATAAAGCTGTGGCCATGTTATCACCTAGCTTATATAAAAATAGGAAGCCAATAAAAAGGAGAGCGGGTTTTATCCCTTCTCTGGAAAAAAATTCTTTAAGAGGTTCCAGTACAGATTCTTTGAGAGTTTTTGGAGTTTTTGTTCCCTTATGTAGCTCTTTGATTAGCAGGGTTTGAAGGATTCCAATGAACATAAATAAACCAATAATTATGTGAACGAGTGACCAGGACACATAGTCAGCCAAAATCAAGCCAAGACCACCGGGGATAAAAACCATGGCACGATATCCATTCATATACATGGAATTCCCAAGCCCGAGTTCGCGGTCGGGCAAAAGTTCTCTGCGGTAGGCATCAAGGACAATGTCTTGGCTTGCCGAAAAAAAAGCTAAACAAGCCGCAGCCCATGCGACATGGGCAATGGATAGCTTGGGATCTAAAGTCGCCATAAAAAACATGGAGCCCATGCAACCTATTTGGGTGATGAGCATCCACCCTCGGCGTAACCCGAGAAAGGGAAGAGTGAAACGATCCATGATGGGCGACCAAAGGAACTTCCAGTTGTAGGGGATGCCAACAAGAGCAAAAAGACCGATCGTCTTAAGATCCACACCCTCGTCACGAAGCCAGGCAGGGACTAAATGATAGATATAATAGAGGGGAAGGCCCGCGGCTGCTCCGTTGAAAATACAAATGAGCATGCGGGTGTTCATGAGGGCCTGCCATATACTGGCTTTCTGATTTTTTTGCCCCATCATTCCTCCCTTTGGCTCGATTCATTTTAGGGTAGCATTTTCGCGGGCTTGGGCACAATCAGGCGCTTGGCGTCATGAGAGAGGTCTGCTCTGTAAAGCCCCCAAATGTCTTAAGAAAATTGCATACCCATAGGGAGGATGTTGTGCTAGCGTGAAAGGCAGTCAGGGAGGGGGAGTCCATGATTTCTAATATATTAAAATGGGTATTTTCTAGTGTCGTTTTCCTATTTCTAGCAGCCTGCTCATCAGGTTCCAACGGTGACCCGGGCTTGGGAGCCGAGGACCCTAAAGATAAAGGCGATGGTAATAATCCCATAGTGTTACAACCTAAGCCTTTCATGGAGCAAAACCAAGAGTACACCATGGTCATGATCGAGGCCATGTTGCAAGAAGCTCCTGATCAGCGTGAGCTTCAGCGTTTACAAGATGAAGCCAACAGCGCGGCGGATCGTTTAAATCAAGTGGAGTCCGAACTCAGCGATTCTCAGGCCCGCTTGGCAATCCTCCGCAAGCAGCTTAAAGATCTTGAGGACAAAAATGCCAACAAGAGTAGTGAGCTCAACCGTTTACAAAACGAAAAACGAGACAATGAAGGGCAGATTTGGCGTTTAGATAATGACATCAATGAGCTGGATCGTCGCATTGATCAATTGGCAAGAGATATTGATGATCGTCGTCGCCAAGAAGACAATGTGGTGCGAGAGCGAGATCAAATCGTTCGGCAAAAAAGTCGACTGGAAGATGAGCGCATCCAAGAGCAAAATAAAATTCAGAGACTCAACCGCCAAATCCAGCAAAATCAAGATGAGATGGCTAGACTTCAGCAACGCAACCAAGATCTTAGACAAAAGAAGCAGAACACAACCGACCCCAATGAAAAGGCTCGCCTGCAAGCTAAGATTGATGAAAATCGTCAAAAAATAGATAATTTACGTCAGCAAAACCAAAATCATCGACAAAATATTCAAGTGGCGCAAAATCGAATCAATGACATCAACTCAAGAATTGCCAACTTACAAAATCGGGTGGATCAAAAAGACCAAGAGATACGTGAAATTCGTCGTCAGATTGTCACTTTGGAAGATCGTCGTGATGATTTTCGTCGCGAGCGTTTGAGTAAAACCAATCGTCGCCAAGATTATGTGGCTAGAAATCGCCAAATTGATCGGGAAATCGCCTTTTTGGATAGCCTTGCTGATAAGATTGCCGACAAGAAAGCTGAGATTGCTAGGGAAGAGGATAATGAGCGTCGGCTCATTGCCGATCGCGATGCTGCTCGGGCTCATTATGCTCAAGTGAGCAAAGAGCATTCAGATTTTTCAGCGGATTTGATTCGTAAACAGCAAATCATTTGGGATGCTGAAGAGCTCAATGATCTAGCGCTCGAAGAGTTTTATAAAAACAGCTAGTCTATTGGCTATTGCTGTCGGGGCGAAAATGAGTTCCCATTTCTTGGGAGGCTACGCCTCGAATTTCCGACTTTCCACTATAGCGCTCATAAAGAGCATGCATTTGCAAATTGTCGCGCCATGTGCGCTTGATAGTCTCATAACTGAGGGTTTGCTTACAACTTTCATTCAGATGCCCGAGCTCAATTAAAGCATCGCCAAGGCGATCATTAAAACGATCACACTCATCAGCATGCTCCGAGTACATATAAACGATGGCTTGATCGTAGCTAATGATGGGGTTCAGAGGTGGCTCTAATTTTCCATTTTTATTGCGTTTAGGTTCCTCGTGCTCATCATCCCACATTTTTTTAGAAAACTTTTTCCAACGGGCGATGCGTTTTAGAGCGAGCTTGGCTCTTGTGCTTTTTGCCTTATAGGCCTCGGGTCTACACACGGCATTGGCATCATTAACGAGGGCAAGGATTTTCTTTTTAATAATGGCTGTGCAACTGGGTGGAGGATTTTGGTGGCTGCTGAAAACCATCTGCGCGAAGACTCCTGGGGAAGCCCCCAAAATCAGGCCAACGGCTATGATTTTAAGATATAAATCTTTCAAGAATGAACTCCCCCGCAACCCTTATTTTACCAGCAAATAGCGGATTTCCCGACTTCCTATTATGATCCATCTCAAATTGAGACACCTTTGGGCCCTTTCTGTCCAATGAGTGGCTAAAATAGTTGAATTGAGGCCCCTGAAAATGCTAGTTTCACAGGCGTTTTGGGAGGTTGGAGCATGTTTCAAGAACGATTTGTCAGAGGGCACGGTGGAAAAAAAATCCCCATTCCCTATTATCCCATCGATCAAGTGGGCGCCGATGAAAGAGCCCAGTTTTTTACAAAAAGAAGTATAAAAAAAGAAAGCAAGATTAATGCACTCTACACGATTATTAGCATGATCGATTTAACCACCCTGGAGGGAGCTGACACTCCTGGCAAGGTAAAACAAATGTGCGCAAAAGCGCGTTTTCCGGTCCCGCGTGGAGTTTATCAGGATATTGCAAACCACCCCAAAGCCAAAGCTCTTCCCAGTGTCGCAGCTGTTTGTGTTTATCCATCCATGGTGCCTCATGCCGCGGAAGCCTTAGAAGGAACGGACATTCAAGTGGCCTCAGTGGCCACAGCTTTCCCTTCGGGACAGCTTCCTATTGATTTAAAGGTGGCTGACGTCGAAAGAGCCGTGGAATTTGGTGCCACGGAAATTGATATGGTGATCAACCGGGGCGCTTTTTTAAGTGGAGACTACCAAACTGTTTTTGATGAGATCATTCAAATTAAAGAGGCCTGCGGTGATGCGCACTTAAAAGTGATTTTAGAAACTGGGGAACTGGTGACCTATGACCGGGTTCACTTTGCCTCACAACTATCTATGCTTGCTGGGGCCGACTTTATTAAAACTTCAACAGGTAAGGTTCAGCCCGCTGCGACCTTGCCGGTGACCTTGGTGATGTTAAATGCTATTAAAGATTACTATAAACACACGGGCGTGAAAGTAGGCATGAAGCCGGCCGGTGGAATTCGCACAGCCAAACAAGCCATTGCTTACCTTTGTATGGTTAATGAGGTTTTAGGGAGTGATTGGTTAACGCCCGATCTCTTTCGCTTTGGTGCAAGTACCTTACTTAACGATGTTCTTAAGCAAATTTATAAACAAGTCACTGGTCGCTACTACTACGACAAAATCTTTTCATTGGATTGAGGCAAAAAATGCTAGACAAAGAAAAAGACAAAAAAAAGAAAAAACATAGCAAAAGTGCAAACAAAACTGTGAAAGTCAAAACTCATAAAGCGCCTTTTGAATTCGAGTATTCAGATGCTCCAGAGTCCCGTGACATTGTAAAGATTAAAGAAAGAAATCTTCTTTACATCAATGGTCAATGGCAAGAGCCTTCTGAGGGAAGCTTTTTTCCCACTCTCAATCCTGCTGATGGCGAGGTTCTTGCTGAAGTGGCCGAGGCCTCTGCGGCAGATGTTGATAAGGCCGTCCAGGCGGCGCGCAAGGCTTATGAAGGAACATGGTCCAAGATTCCCGCCCATGAGCGTGGAAAGTATATTTTTCGAATCGCGCGCATTTTACAAGAAAGGGCCCGCGAGTTTGCAGTCCTTGAAACTTTAGATAATGGGAAGCCGATTAAAGAATCCCGTGATGTGGACATTCCACTGGTGGCCTCCCATTTTTTTTATAATGCTGGGTGGGCCGATAAGTTAGATTATGCCTTTCCCGGTCATAAGGTGACACCCATAGGGGTGGCTGCCCAGGTGATCCCCTGGAATTTTCCGCTACTGATGGCGGCTTGGAAAATTGCCCCGGCCTTAGCCACAGGCAATTGCGTTGTGCTTAAGCCTGCGGAAACCACGCCACTGACGGCGCTGTTGCTGGCTGAAGTGATTGAGCAAGCGGGTCTTCCCCCGGGGGTTGTGAACATTGTGACGGGTGCAGGTAAAACCGGAGCGGCCCTTGTCAATCACCCCGACGTGAATAAAGTGGCTTTCACTGGGTCCACCGAAGTGGGGCGAATCATTGCAAAAGCTGTGGCCAAAACCAATAAGAAGCTCACCTTGGAGCTCGGTGGAAAGTCGGCTCATATCGTTTATGAAGATGCAGCTATTGATCAAGCGGTGGAAGGTGTGGTGAATGGAATTTTCTTTAACCAAGGTCACGTCTGCTGTGCTGGCTCAAGGTTACTTGTTGAAGAGTCCATTGCTAAAGACTTCGTAGAAAAACTCAAAGAGCGCATGAGTCAAATTCGTGTGGGCGATCCTTTAGATAAAAACACGGATGTCGGTGCTATCAATTCCCACCGCGAGTTAGAAAAAATCCGTGGCTTTATTAATGAGGCTAAAGAAGAAGGTTGGGAGTACTTTAGTGCTTCGGCGACTGAGCTTCCAGGTAAAGGCTTTTTCCAAAAACCTTGCTTCTTTAACGATGTGGGTTCTGCTGCTAGTATTTTCCGCCAAGAGGTATTTGGACCTGTGCTTGCGATCTCGACTTTCCGCACGCCACAGGAAGCTATCTCAAAAGCCAATGACACTCCTTATGGCCTAGCAGCAGGAGTTTGGTCAGAAAAGGCTTCAAAAATCCAAAAGACAGCTTTGGGTCTTAAAGCCGGAGTCATTTGGGCCAATACCTACAATAAATTTGATCCCTCTTCACCCTTTGGTGGTTATTACGAAAGTGGTTGGGGGCGTGAAGGCGGAAGACATGGGCTCTTCCCCTACGTGGAGGTGCAATAATGAGTGCAAAAGAACAACCCGTCATTAAAACGATTAAGCTTTTTATCAACGGTGAGTTCCCGCGTACGGAATCGGGAAGGTCTTTTGCAGTTCCCATCCATGGCAGTGAGCACATCTACGCCAATCTTTGCCAGGCTTCGCGTAAAGATCTACGTGCTGCTGTGGAAGCGGCCAAAGAAGGATTAAAATCATGGTCGGGGAAAACGGCCTTTAATCGCGCTCAAATTCTTTATCGCATGGCTGAAATGCTTGAGGGTAAAAAACAAGAAGCGGGTCAGATCTTAGAGGATGTGCAAGGTTTGTCAAAAAAGGATGCTGAAGTTGAAGTGACGACAGCCATTCAAGTTTTACTGTACTACGCAGGTTTTGCTGATAAGTTTTCACAAGTCATGGCATCAGTAAACCCTGTCAGTGGGCCATTTCACAATTTTACCACCCCAGAGCCTGTGGGCGTGGTGGGTTTTCTAGCTGATACGGGTTTTTCCTTTTGGCAGTGGATGGATCGTTTAGCTGCGATTCTTTGCTCTGGCAATTCAGTCGTAGCGGTGATAGGTGCGCCCGGTGCCGCCTTGATTTCATTGATCGGTGAGGTGATGGCCACTTCTGACGTCCCTAAAGGTGTAGTGAATATTCTTTCTGGGGATATCAATGAGTTGTTTACTCCCATGGCGAGCCACATGGAAGTTCAATCCATTTGCTACTGGGGTGAGGACCAAACTAAGATTAGCCAGCTTCATGAGCAGGCCACTGAAAATATGAAACGTGTGGTCTATAAGTATAAGCCTCAATCCCTAGAATCGATTACGGCCTTTACGGAATTTAAAACCATCTGGCATCCCGTCGGTGTATAAAAAAAAGGCCAGGTATCACCTGGCCTTCAACTATTCCCCTAGAGCTTCCGCACTTTTCCAGTTAGTGCTCAAAACTGTGGAAATTATAAATAGAATCTCCACTTGCAAATTTCGTAATATGATAATATCCGGTCTTTCCGTAAACGTAGGCATTGGAAAGTCCATTGTCGTGTTGATAAACGACCACTTTTTTATTGAATTCATCAAAATAAGAAGTGCGGGTTTCAATCCCATCCTTCATTCTGACCTCAAGAATTTTGCATTGAATATCTGAAGTTACAAAATCTTCTTTGCTCGAGTTTTTCCCAGAAGACACTTCGTAGGAAAATCCATTGGCACAACCTTTAAAGATAGCCTTTTCTCCTTGGAGAACCTGCTCTTTACAGATATCGCGAAGAAAGATTTTTTTATCGGTACATGTTTCTGTGCCATTTTGAGAAAAAGCACTGGTAGAAACCATTAAGATAGATAAGCAGACTAGTAAACGTTCCATATTTTTGCCCCTCTGTTGTTCATAATACTAACAAGCAAACTCGGTGCCATCTCTTTGCAATGTATTTTTGATCTTAGTGTCGAACTTTTTAAACTCGTATAGAAGTTCATCGTCGCTTTTTGAAATACTTAGTTTTTTTCGTTTCAATTTGATTTATTTTCTTGTGCTGAGCCTTTTCTGTAAAAATATAAATTCGCTCATTTTTTAATTCCAGTTCTAAAAAAAGGCGACTCTGGAGGTCGCCTTTTTAAAAGATCTATGATGAGAGATCTCTTTAGTGCAAGTAAGGGGCTAATGGTAAATGGTAGATGCCAGAGGTCATATTGTCCTCATAACTCACCACTAAGCCGAGGGTTTGAGCTCCGCCTTGGGCAAGGATGATTTGGCTCATTTGAGCTCCACCTTGACCGTTGCGAATCACGATGCGCCCACTTTCAAGCTCAGCCTTTGAAATTTCAATTCCCTTATGAAGAATAGCATCTTTGTTGCCAATTTTGTAAAGGTTGACGTACATGCGTTCTTCGACTTGATCTTCTGTTCGCTTTGATTTTGCAAAATCAAATTCAATACTGATACTATTCTGACGAACTCGAATGTTCACATCTCGTCCGTATCGATTGCGAACGGGAAGGGCCTCGCCCAGGTTGTAGGCAACTTGACATTGACCTAATTTATAGCTGCTTCGAGATCCACGATAAGCACAGTTAAACTCACCCATAAGCTCTTGACCTTCTTCCCAAAGTTCAATTTTTTGGGCAGGAGTGTTATGGTTGTGGCTATTCCCACGCTTGCAGATTTGTTGTTGAGAAACCAGTGCATTTTTGCGAGCTGGGTTTTCAAGCACGGAGTCTCGGCAATGAACAGTGTCCGGTGTTTTACGAATACCACAAAGGTGGGCGCTGCCAACTATAGGGGAGACTCCATGGCGTCCCACTTCAAGGACACGCATGGGGCCAGTAAGAACCTCAAGCTTGTGACCATTCATAACTTGACCATTTTTTTCGACACTTTGACAAACAAAACCTGCATCTACGTTGCGTTCCACAGCTATGACTCGATATCTATCCATTTTAGCTCGGAAGGAGTAATCGATTTTATTACAAAGGGCATCGTTAAGGATGACGGTACGGAAAGTGTACTTCCCTTCTGCAAGCATGATTTTGTTGCCAGCCTCAAGAACGGGAGTCTTTTCACCAGATGCGGACTCTACTTCAAAGCGGCGCCCGACACTTTTGCTTCCGTCTCTACATTCAGAAGGTGAGATCTTTACGTAATCAATACTTAACTCGCTGGTTTTAAGGACCTGTAGGTCCCATTCACGAACTAAGCGTAAAGCTGGTTCGGAGGAGTTGTACTGAACAGAGTTAAGAGCACCACTAGAACCTTGATGAATCATGAGAAGTCCGCCAGATTTCAAGACGACTTCTTCTTTGACGGGTTCCTCAGTAGTTCCTTTGTTATTGTTTTTTACGCAGCCGACGACAAAAGATGTCATCCCTAGACAAAAAGCGGCACCTAAAAGCCCCTGATTTACCAACTTACGCATAAAATCCTCCTTACGGGCTCCTTATCTGCAATCGGTGCACCAAAATGAGACGATGATCTTTGCGCTGACCCTCTCTATATATTTGAGGAAAAGGACTTAAGTAGGGATAAATCTTATTAACATAATTTGTTCATCTTTTGGCCAGTTCAAAAAAAAACGTTAATAATTTCTTATATTTGTCTCCTTGTGGAACAAAGGACGGCTTTTGGGGTCCAGTTCTTTGGGCTGGCCATCGAGACCTTGGTTTTAGCTCCGAATAATAGGTGTACGTAATTTTTTTTGGGGGGAAACCATGTTTAGGTTAATCATCACCATGCTGACATTATCTTTAGTTGTAGGCTGTAAACAGCAGTCTGTGAGCTTCTCGCACGTCGAAGGCACGCCATTAAATGATGGCTTAGGTAATGATGGCGGAGGTAATAACAACAATGCCCAACCACCAGTCGTGCGTATTGTGCGCTCACCAGCCGACCAAATTCTTGGAGAGGATAACGAAGTGGTTTTTGAGGTCATCGTTGGAACTTACCCAGTGTCGGATGTAGAGTGCTTTGTCGATGACCAAGCAGTGGATTGTGATCCTAATGGTGGAGTTATTGAAATTGTCAGTCCAGAACTTGGTGACCATGATGTTCGTATTGTCGTAGTGGACGAGGAAGGCTTGCAAGGTCACACCCAAGATCAGTGGACGGTTCATAATCGCTACCTTCGCAAGGTTTCTAATGTGACTGTTGAGCCCGGAGAGAAGCTTTCAGATATTCTTTTTGTTATCGATAACTCTGGTTCCATGGCTGATGAGCAGGCGGGTATTGCCGATCGAATTAATAAATTTCTTGAAAAGTTAACGGATCTTAACTGGCGAGTCGCTATTATAACGACTGACCCCTCTGGCTACGGATCTCCTTATGGAGCGCCAGCCACAGACGGTCGTATGTTAGCCTTCCCAAATGGTAGCTACTTTATCTCTTCTGAGCTTTCTCTTGGAGAAGCAAAAAAGCAATTCTCCGCAACCATCACTCAAGGTATCGATGGGTCTGGTAATGAGAGAGGGATTTATAGTGTCTATCGCTCTATCGAGCGTGCTCTTGACCCAAAAGAGATTATTGATGGCAAACACCAAGAGTTTTTTCGTGAAAACGCAGCCTTGTCAGTAGTGATCATTTCTGATGAAACGGAAACCCTCAATAGTATTAGCGATGGCTCTGAGCTTCCAGATCTTTTTAAGAGTGATGGTGATAACCTAGTGAATTTCGTTAAGGATAGCTTTGGTGAGGATAAAATCTTCCAGTGGAACTCAATTATCACTCGTCCAGGAGATCGCAACTGTTTGACGCCTTCTTTGGGTGGACTCCCTGGGGGGACAGGAACTGGTTATGCCTATGGTGTGGCTTACGATGATCTTTCTCGAAAAACGGGTGGGAGCGTTGGTGATATTTGCAGTGCTGACTACAGCACCGAACTCAAAGCGATCGGTCAGGAAGTGGCAAGTCTGCAAACCACTTACGACCTTAGCTGTGTTCCGCAAGATCTGGATAAAGATGGTCAAGTAGACTTTCATGTGGAGTCTTTGGACGGCAAAACTGTTCCTGGCTACCAATTGCTTGGGGATAAGGTAAAGTTTAACTCACCACTAAAGAAGGGTGACTATAACTTTCAGTACTTTTGCCTGAATACTATTTAATTTCAATGTGAGACAGGCCTCATTTTGAGACTCTCGTGATTCCGCAGGTTTAACCATAAACCTGCGGTTTTCTTTAAAAAATGGCTTCGCAACCTATCTAACTCAGGTCATAATGAAACTTCAACGTCTAAACATTTTTATTTAGGGGGGAATGTGAAGACAGCCTTTTTTAATTTCCGTAGGTATTTTTTCGCTCTGAGCTTTGGTTTTGGCTGCTTAGCAATGCTGCTAACCTATCAAAACTGTTCTAAAGAGGTTGCTTTTGAGTCTAGACCCAGTGTGGATCGGGGCACTTTCGATGGAAGCGGTAGCCCAGACGGCACCAACACGGTTGGTGGTAACGCCAATGTGGTAATTAATCTCAATGAAACACCTGCCGACACAACTGTTGATCATGGGGATTCTGTGGTGGACTTTGAAGTGACCACGCCAGATGGAACGATCACTGATGTTCGTTGTGAGCTCGATGGTCAACAAGTGGCTTGTAACCCAACGGATCGCATTCCTATTAATAACCCAGGGGTCGGCACTCACACTTTCACGATCATCGGCACTAACTCTGGCGGTGAAACCGGCGTGGAAACTGTAACCTGGACTATTTACAATGAAATTTACGAAGTTGAGAAGAATATTGCCGTTAATGTGATTGGTGACAAAGTCGACATTATTATCAACGTGGATAACTCGGGCTCTATGGAATATGAGCAGCAGTCCATGGCTGGTCGTATTGCTAGCTTTATGGAAAAGTTTCAACATCTGGACTACCATATCGCGATTACAACAACATCGCCCATTGGAGGCGCTTGGCACTCAGGACTTGATTACGTGGATGGAAAATTTGTGACCCTCAGTGATGGAAGCCACTGTATTACCAAAGATAAAGACAGTCCTGCCCAAGCTCAGCAGCACCTTCGTGAAAATGTTGTGCGAGATATCTACCTTGAGGGCTCTAGTAGCATTCCTGAAGGAAATGGTTTTGAAAAGGGTATTTTTACCACCTATCGCGCCTTTGAAAGGTCAACAGCCAGTGGCTCTAATGCCAACTGTTTACGTGCTGGTGTTCCTAAGCATGTGATCCTTATTTCTGATGAGGATGAAACTATGCGTGAAGACGACGGAACGCTTATCAATTTTGGTTCTGACATTCTACACAGATCCAGTGGAGATAATTTGAGAGCCTATGTAGCCTCACTTTACCCAGATACCATTTTTACCTTTCACTCAATTATTGTAAATCCTGGAACTGAGGAAGGACGTCGCTGTTTAGATGTTAATCAAGGCGGTCACGGGCGCTTTGTTGGAACTCTTTATGCGGCTCTTAGTCGTGATACTGGTGGTAAAATCGGTAGTGTTTGCGCAGACGATTACTCAACTCAGTTGGGACAAATTGGTCAATTGATTTCCGATTCGGCTTTGACCTATCCCCTTGAATGTGTGGCCATTGCTAATTCCAATGGCGATTGGGGTGGAGTGACCAATGATGCCAACGGCCAAGCTGTGAGTGTTGGTTTTCGCTTCAATGGAGATAAGATTGAGTTTGAAAATGAACTTTCTCAAGGTGATTACACTGTAAAACATTACTGCTATCGTTAAGTACAAAGAAAAAATTAGGGAGAAAAAAGGGGCATTCAATGTCCCTTTTTTTATATCTCTAAGCCAGTGACTTCAAGGAGTTCTTGGCGAGTATGGAATTTCCCCTTTTCGTCTTTTTCTAGTGTTGCCATGGCTATCTTAGGATCATGGGTAAAAAAGATTTGCCAGTTTGTTCCAGACATTTTTTCATAAAGAGCCTGTTTTTCTTCGATGAGCTTCTCAGGAAAGCGGTCATAGCCCATGGTGATGGGCAGGTGAACCCAGGGGACTCCAGGGACAAGGTCTCCAGCAAAAACCACGGAGATCTTATCACCTTTAATTATCGCATGGATCTGACCTGGGGTGTGGCCAGAGGAAGAATAGAAGCTCAACCATGGAGGAAGTTCAGGATCCCGCTCTAAATTGTTTAAGATATGGAGGCGCCCGCTCTCTTCTAGTTTTTTATTTAACAAGGGGACAAAAGAGGCGCGGTCGCGAAAGTGGGGATGAAGCGCTCTTTGCCAGGCCTCTTTGCCCACCACGTATTTTGCATTGGGGAAGAGCAGTTGGTCTTCTCCCTGTTCCATCTCTGCAAAAGTGGGTAGCAAGCCGCCGGCGTGATCAAAATGAAGGTGGGATAAAACCACAAAGTTGATCTCGTTGGGGTCCACCCCAAGGGATTTTAGATTGTCTCGCAATTTATGGGTGCCCACATCCTGGACTCCAAAGCGTTCTGCCATTTTGGGTTCAAAAAAACTACCAATCCCTGTTTCAAAAAGGACCTTATTTTTGCCATCGTCGACGAGCAGGCAGCGACAGGCTAAGGGAATGCGTCCCTGATTGTCCACGTCGCTCCACCGCTCCCATACGGCGCGAGGGGCGTTTCCAAACATTGAACCCCCATCAAGCCACTGTCGATTGCTTTCAATTGCCGTAATCTTCATAAAAGTTCTCCTGGATGTCATTTGGCCCTATCCAAGAATTGAGTAAAGGGACGGGGCATCGTCGGGCTCCCCAAGTGGGGTGAAAAAGGTGTATGAAGAGGGGGGAGGCTTTTATGAAAAAGAGATGTGCCCTTTTGACCTGTTCCCATCTTGATGGTTTCGTCACTGACGAAGAGTATTTACAAAAGGCTCTAGAGGATTCTGGGTGGACCTGGAGATGGGTGTCCTGGGATCAAGAGGACGTGAATTGGAGCGATTTTGATGTGGCCATTGTGCGCACAACTTGGGATTATATTCACAGGCCCCATGAATTTTTGCAAAGATTGAGCGAAATTGAGCAAAGCTCCTGTCAGTTATTCAATCCCTACCCTTTGATGCAATGGAATTTGGATAAGTCCTATCTTTTTGATCTTGCTGAAACAGGAGTCGAAATTGTGCCTACCCGCTGGGAAGATCATTTTGACAAATCGCAATTAGAGCGTTGTTTTAAGCATTTTGAAACCAGTTGTTTAGTGGTGAAACCGATTATAGGGGCAGGGGCCCATACAACCTATCGAATTTACGAAAAAGATTTTGAGGTTTACGAGCAAGCCCAGCAAAATCTTTTTGAACAGAGGGTTATGATTCAGCCTTTTTTAGAAAGCGTGACCACAGAAGGAGAGTATTCTCTTCATTACTTTAATGGAGAATTCAGCCATGGCATCTGTAAAAAACCAAAGCCTGGGGATTTTCGCTCCCAAGAGGAGTTTGGTAGCCATATTCAAAAGATTGAATGTGATCCTGATTTAATTAAAAGTGGAGAAAGACTTTTAAAAAATCTCGAAGAGCTTCCTCTTTACGCAAGGGTTGATTGGGTGAGGTCAGATGCAGGCGAATTCCAGCTTATCGAGCTAGAGCTCATTGAACCTTCTTTATATTTCCGCATGGACCCCTCTTCGGCCCGCACTATGGTGCAAGCCCTTGAGGAAAGATTTATTTAGTGACTCGAATGAGTCGCAAAAAACTCAACAATGAAGTTAGCCATGCGATCTGGATCTTCTACATTTAGGCTGTGGCCTACGTCATCCAAAGCTAAGAAGGTGGCGTTAGGAAGATTTTCTGCTAAAAATTTAGAATCATCGATATTGAGAACCGTGTCCTCTTTACCGTGAATCACTAAAGATGGGTGGCTAAGCTTTGAAAGCTCATTAGATAAATCAATTTTAGTTAATGCCTCAGGAATGCCTGCCCAGTTGGGTGCAGCCACGCCAAAAGCACCATCAACAACCACTTTCTGGAAAAAATCACCAGAGGTATTCACCTTATGAATGGTGGTGGCCATCACAGCCTCTACAACCTTTCGATCTTCCCGCATTTGATCAAAAGCCGATAGCATCTCGGGTTCAAGAGCGACTCCTTTTGCGCCGACGCTATCTAAAAAGATGACTTTACCAAAGCGCTGGGGTTGCATGACCATCATTTGTAAAGCGATTAAGCCGCCCGTGGAATGTCCCACCAGATCCACTTTTTCAAGACCCAAATGGTCAAGAAGTTTGAGCTGATCAGTCGCCAGGTTTTCAATGAGAAGTTCTTCTTTGTCTTGAGTGTCAGAGCTTTTCCCACAACCTCTCCAGTCGGCGGCGTAGACCTTACCAGCCCACTTGTTATCTTGGCGGCGGATGCTGTTGAATGTGGGCTTCCACCAGTCCAGGTGGGCCAAGTTGCCATGGATAAAAAGAGTGTTATTAGGAAGCCTAATATCAGAGGCTTCATAGTACATATTATGAGTGTCTATAGATAGGTTTGCCATTTTAATACTCCACTTCAACGGTGAGTTCCTGGCCACCGGAAAGTTCAGGGTCATGAGTTAAAACTTTATTCACATATTCAGCAATCACCGAAGGTTTTTCTTCGGGAAGCTTGTGTCGAGAGTTGGTAAAAGTCACAAAACTCATTTTTGCTTTTTGTGGAACTTTAGACCAAAAACCAAAAAATTCTTCTTGTTTGATGTACTCATCTTTGGCGCCAACAAAAAGGTGCACGGAATTCTTTTTAAATCTTGCCGCCACATCAACAGCTTTGAACTGACGAACACCTGTGGTGAGGCGATAGGCCGCTTCCAGTTTATAAGGATTTTCCAATGTGATGGGCTCGACCACCGGGAAAAAGGTGTAAACGTAGGTGCGTAGATAATACTCGTAAAGATCCTCGTCACTTAATGTGTTCAGGGGATTGAAAGGGTTAAGGCGAGTGAGTTCCATTTGTTTTTTGACCCACTCTTCAACAGCGCTGAGAGCCGAGGTGAAGGGAGCTAACAAAATCACGCTTTGGAATTTGTTAGGATACTTTGCTAAGTAATTCATGGCGATAGCGCCGCCATAAGAGAGGCCAATCAAGTAAGTAGAGTCTGCCGGCAAGTGGAAGTGTTTAAAAAGCTCATTGAGATTTTCCACTTGGTTTTTATAAGGGAGTGCATCCTGGTCGACAAAAACAGAGTTCGAAAAATTGTCTTTATACTCGAGTAAAGTTTCCCCCTGGCCCTGCATATCGTAACGAAGAAGGCCCAAATCAGGGTTGATGGATTCCATTTGGTCAGTGAATTTGTCCCACTCGTGGGTTGAGTAGGTCAGGCCATTAAGCAGAACAAGGGTGGGTTGGTGGTTCCTGGGTTTTTTGTACTGAACATAAACCTCGCGGTCCTTTTGAACGGGTACAAAACCCTCATATTGAAAGGGCTGGTGGGCAAAAGCAAAAAACGACTGCAGAATGAGTGCAAATAACATCAACGGAAATCCCCCCGGTTTGGTGTTGATTTTTAAAATTTAAAGGACAATGCCACCATCGACGCTGATGACAGTCCCATTGATATAGGAGGACTCATCGGCCGATAAAAATAAACAAGCATTGGCGATGTCTTCTGTTTTGCCAAGTCTTTGCACGGGCACTTTTTTCTCCATGCCCTCAAGAACCTCAGTCGGCATGGCCTGCACCATCTTGGTTAAAGTGAAGCCAGGAGCCACTGCGTTACAAGTGAAGCCCTTGCGTCCCAACTCTTTGGCCCAGGTTTTAGTCATACCAACCACTCCGGCCTTTGCTGCGGCATAGTTGGTTTGGCCAAAATTTCCGTAAAGGGAGACGACGCTGGCCATATTGATAATACGCTTATTGTCAGAATCTGTAAATTTATCCAAAAGGGATTTCGTGACATTAAAAAGGCCGGTCAGGTTGGTTTGAATCACAGCATCCCACTCCTCGCCAGTCATCTTAGTAAAAGACTTATCGCGAGTGATTCCTGCGTTATTGACTAAAATATCCACTGACCAAGGAAGAGCTTGGGTGGCGGCCTCTACAGAGGTTCGGTCACCTACGTTAACCTGTTGCAAAGTCAGGCGATCACTGAACTCAGAGAGCTCTTTACCAGCCATGTCGAGGCCTTCTTGGCTGTAGTCCCAAATAGCAACTGTGGCACCTGAGGTTAAAAATTGACGGGCGATCTCAAAGCCAATGCCTTGGGCTCCACCGGTCACTACGGCTTTTTTTTCGTTGAATTTGTATTGGATATTTGTCATGAAACTGTGGCTATCCGATTGGGGGGATCCAGTCAATTAAAGGAGAAAATATGCGCACTGCAACCATCAAGGGGACAGGCCTCTATGCACCTGCAAAAGTGGTGACGAACGATTATTTCGACGAACTCTATGGCCGTGATATGAGCACTTTTTTGGTGGAAAAGCGCAATATCAAAGAGCGCCATTATATGGCTGATAACCAAGCTACCTCGGATTTGATTGTGCCAGCCGCCCAAAAAGCTATGGAGCAGGCGGGGATTACGGCCTCTGATTTAGACTTGATTATTGTGGCTACGGATACTCCTGACTATTTGTCACCGTCTACAGCCGCCGTTGTTCAGTACAAGTTAGGCGCTAAAAATGCCGGTTGTTTTGATTTGAATAGTGCTTGTGCTGGATTTGTGAGTGCAATGGATGTCGCCAATAAATATATTGTGACTGAGCAACATTACAAAAACGTTCTGGTTGTTGGAGCTTATGGAATGAGCAAATACATCAATTGGGATGACTATAAAATCTCTTCTCTTTTTGCTGATGGTGCGGGCGCCGTCGTTTTACAGCCATCCAGCGATACAAAAGGCATTATGGCCTCTGAACTTTTTGCCGATGGTCAGTACCACGATTATATGGGCGTTTATGGCGGAGGAACCTTTCGTCCTATCACCCATGAGGTATTAGAAAATAAAGGCCACCTTCTTGATTTTGCAAAAAAAATTCCCATTGAAACCAATGGACGTGAGTGGCCAAGGCTCACCAATATTCTTCTTGATCGCATTCAAAAGAAAGCCTCTGACATTGATCACTTTTTCCTGACTCAAATTAACATTGGTAGCATTCACGAAGCTTTGGATAATTTGGGGTTACCCCATGAAAAATCCCACAACGTTATGGATCGCTACGGATACACAGGCAGCGCTTGTATCCCCATGGCTATTGCCGATGCGGTTGAGCAAAATAAACTCAACAAAGGGGATTTGGTTTTCATGCTCGGTTCTGGTGGAGGTCTTTCTATGGCTGCATTAGCTATGGAATGGGGAGGTTTGGGCTAATGGAATCCATTGAACTGGATTGGCTCAAACGTTGGAGTCTCTACTCACCGAATGCAGTGGCCTTGCAAGATTTAGATAGCCCTCGGCAATTCACCTATGCTCAGAGTTACCAGTGGGCCAATCAGCTGGCTTACTTTTTCCAGCAGGAATACGACATCCAAGCTGGGGATCGGGTGGCCTTTTTTTCGACCAATGAAATCGAAATGGTCCTTAGTTTTTTTGCTTTGCAAAGGCTTGGCGCGATTATGGTTCCCATTAACTTTCGTTTAATGGCGCCTGAGGTGGATTATATTGTTGGTGATTGCCAGCCAAAGCTTTTGATCTATCAAGAGCAGTTTGCAGGTGTTGTCAACCAACTGAGTAACCTTAAAACCGAGTCCCTAAGTTTTGACGGGGAAAGTGGACTCAAGACAATATTCTCTCAAGAAGATTTCTCTGGCGTGACGATTGACATGCGGGCTCAGTGGGAGGGACCTTGTCTTATCCTTTATACTTCTGGGACTACGGGATTTCCTAAAGGGGTGATGATCACTCCAAAGATGCTTTTTTGGAATTCGGTAAACACCAGTTTGAGACTTAATATCAGTCAATCGGATGTGGTGATCAACTTTCTTCCCCTTTTTCATACCGGAGGCTGGAACGTGCTGACCACGCCTGTACTTCATCGAGGTGGAAAGGTATTATTTCTTAAAAAATTCGAGCCCGAAAAAATCTTAGAAGTTTGTGAAAAAGAAAGGCTCACCATTCTTTTTGGGGTGCCGACCACTATGGATATGATGGTGCGAACGGAAGCGTTTAGTCATGTTGATCTATCTTCTGTTCGTTATGCGATTGTGGGGGGCGAGCCCATGCCTGAACCCCTGATTCAAACTTGGGCGGAAAAAGGCATTCCTGTTCGTCAAGGTTATGGCTTGACGGAATTTGGACCTAATGTGTTTTCTCTCAATGAAGAGCAAGCTCTTACCAAAAAAGGCTCTATAGGTTTTCCTAATTTTTACATCGACGTGAAGGTAGTAAATAACGAGGGGCTTGAAGTGGGCCCTGACCAGGTGGGTGAGCTGCTTCTTAAAGGTCCTATGGCGATGAAAGGCTACTGGCATAAACCAGAGGAAACTGCAAAAACCTTAAAAAATGGTTGGCTGCACACTGGGGATTTGGTTCGCAAAGATAAAGAGGGCTACTTTTATGTGGTCGGGCGCAAAAAAGACATGTTTATCAGTGGTGGTGAAAACGTTTACCCGGCAGAAGTGGAAAGACTTTTACACAGTCACCAGTCTGTACAAGAAGTGGCGGTGATTGGTGTTCCCGATGACAAGTGGGGCGAAGTGGGTAAAGCTTTTGTGGTCGCAAAAAAAGGGTTTGATGTAAAACCCCAGGAGCTACAAAGCTTTTGCCAAGGTAAAATTGCTAAATTTAAAATTCCCCAACACTTTCAATTGATCGAAGAGCTCCCTAAGGGTGATAGTGGAAAAATCCTAAAAAGAGCTCTTTACAATCTCCAATAAAAAATAAGGGGCCCTTGGGCCCTGTGAAGTTCACTTGTAAAAATAAGGGGCCCTTGGGCCCTGTGAAGTTCACTTGTAAAAATAAGGGGCCCTTGGGCCCCGGTGAATCGCGATGTTCCTTAGACATCGAGTTAAATTTAAAGAGGTAGGTTTATGGTAGAGGCCATGGACTCATCTCTCCATAGCCACCATAATTTATTTATAAGCTATTGGTGTCGGTACCGCCTGTGGCAGGAATATCAGTGCCATCGGTTGCCGTATCCACCGTACATTGATCAGAAGAGTCTGGTTCTAAATATTTGAACCAAAGATCAAAGATCAGGGTTTTCTTGCCATCATTAAAGTTAACAATCGATTTATAGGTTGTTTTGTTTCCGTATTGATCCACTTCAAAAAAGTTAGGGTCATACTTTAGGTCAATGGAGTTAACCTTCGCCGATTGAAGGCTTGTTAATTCGCCAGCATCAGAAATCCCATTGCCGTTGGCATCATGCCACAAGGCTAATTGGAAGAAGATGGGGTCGTCACCATCAATGGATCCATTGTGGTCTGAGTCGTATTTTGAAAGCGCCTCAAAACCATCGGTAGAGAATTTATTGTCAGGTCCAATGGTGTTATCGCCAAACATTTGATCCACACCAAGAACTTGTCCATTGGCATCAGGTTTGACTAAGAACTGGTAGCGTTGTTGTTGGGTCCAGCTGATTTGTTTTTTGTCATAGGGATTTGGCGAAGAGTTCAGACCGAGGATATCAAATAAGATCCCTTCAATCTGACTGCTGAGGCTAATTCCTTGGGCGTTGCCAATGTCGGCGCCAAGGTCCACAATCAATGGATCACATTCTCGCGCTGGTGGTCTATTGACATCAACACATGAGTTCCCTCTTTGCACAAAACCCTGATTACAGCTTTCGACATGGCAAAAGCCATAGGTTTTGAAAAAGGGAATCCATTTCTTCTTTCCTTTACCTCCGGCAATCGTACATTCTTTTTCTTTATCGATACATTTTTTGCCAGTCCATACCTGATCGTTATTACACTGGGATACGCAATGGTTTCCGTGCTTTTTGTAGCCACGGTCACAAGATACGGGTTCACAGTTGTCATAGACAAGGCTTTGTGGATTGTAGCGCTTCATACCCTTACCATTAGGCATTTTACAGTTTTTAGATGTGTGGCATTTGCCATAGCCAGCATCGAGCCAAACTTTAACACCTTCCATGCCTTTTTTATCTTTACAGTCTTTGACCTTAGGCTCACATTGACCATTGGCATAGACATCATCCTCGGAACATTTGGCAATACATTGGCCATTGTTTAACTCATAACCATCATCACAGGTCTTAGGGACACATTCTCCATAACTATTGGCCATCCAAGACTGTTCGCCGGAGCCGTTTTCGATGTCACAGGTGACAACTTTAGGGTAGCACTGGTCTTGTGCAAAGATTTCATCTTCTTTACATATGGATACACACTGATCCCCTTCGAGAGCAAAACCATCTGCGCAGGTGATCGGGTCTACGGGATCGATAGGGTCTACCGGATCAACAGGGTCCACTGGGTCGACGGGGTCAATAGGATCGACTGGATCGACGGGGTCCACTGGGTCAGCCGGATCGATTGGATCTGTAGGGTCGGTTGGGCAGCTGGCCGCATCTTTTGCAAGAATGGGTCTATTGTTGCTATCAAATGAAGCCACTAGAGTTGGGTCTTGGTAAGATGCGATGACTGTGCCACTAGCAAAGACGCTATTGCTTGCCAAAACTTCGGCTTTACTTTGTTCATTGCCAGATCCACTCGTACAGGCCGTAACAAATATATAGAGTGAAGCAACCAAAATTGTTTTGAGTTCATTTCTGATAAACATAATAAAACCTCCAACCGTCACCCTATTAATGAGCAATGGTGGTGCCAGTCCAAATCCAATAGAGTGCACAAAGACCTGACCACAAAGTGTGCTTGCTTAGGTTTTTGACGAAAGATCGCAGAATTCAGAAGCTTTTGCCGTCTCAAAAGGGGTGGGGGAGGCCTAGACTCTCACTATTTTATTTACAGTTTCTACAAACTTCAAAATCTTCTCATTTTGAATGTCCCCCATTGATTCCAATTTCACGGGAAAGTGAAAAGACAATTCCTTATTTTGTAACAATAAGATAATCCCACACGGAATGAAGGTCCTTATCTCAGACTTGAAGCAATAATCGTAAATATATGTAAATACTTAAGAAAATTGGGGGTAGCTCAGGGGCAAGGGAGCTTGTCATCAATGTCGGAAAAAGCTAAGATTTGCCTTCATGGATAGCTTTTATATTTCATATGATGAACCCAACAAAGAGGAAAACTGGCGCCAGATTCAGGGAAAGTGCCCTGGCGTGCAACGAGTGGATGGAGTTGAGGGGTTCAACAATGCCTATCAAGAGTGTGCTCGACGTTCAAAAACAGAACGCTTTTTTACCATCGATGGAGATAATGTTCTGCTTGATATCCGCCTTGGGGAAGGGCTCACTGATGAATTGTTGCAAACAGACTATATCTTTTCTTGGTCTGCGGAAAATAGCATCAATGGGTTGGCCTACGGCAATGGGGGTGTTAAAAACTGGCCCCGTTCCGTTGTGATAGCTATGAAAAGTCATGAGTCAGCAGGTGATGAGCGCTCTTCTGTAGATTTTTGCTTCAGCTACAAATACTTTCAAATGCCTCAGGTTTTGTCTCGTTCAGTGATTGATAAGTCTCCTTATCAAGCATTTCGTGCAGGCTTTCGCGAAGGTGTTAAGATGACTTTAGTACGAGGGGAGCGCTTACTCCTTGACCCAGACAACTTATCCTCTGGCTTTCATGAGCTCGTCTCAGACTGTAATAAAGAAAGATTGAAAATATGGTGTAGCATTGGTCGCGATCGTCCTTTTGGTAAATGGGCGATTTTAGGGGCTCGCCTTGGTTGCAGCAAAGTTTTACTTGAAGACTTCCCCATGGGAAAGATACGTGACTATCGATGGTTTGATCTTTACTGGAAAAATGAAATTGAGTCGGAATACCTAAGGGGACTGTTGCAAGAGGAGCAACTGGAACACGATCTAAAAAGACTCAAAGAAAACCTTAATGAAAATCTAGATTTAGGTTTGGTCGATTTCAGTGAAGAACAGTCCCTGTTTTTTAAATCGGTTTATTTCAATCGACCTCGATATGGATTGATGTTCGATGATCTATGATATATTTTTCTTGTCCTACCGAGAACCCTCCGCGGAGGCTAACTGGGAAAGGTTGATCGAATCCTTCCCATGGGCGCGTCGAATTGACAATATCGCCGGAATTCATAAAGCTCACCTCAAAGTTTTTGAATCTGCAGAGTCAGAGTTCTTTTTTATAGTTGATGGAGATAACTCGCTGTTGCCAGATTTTCATTTTGATGTTCATTTTAAGCCGGAGCCAGATACAGTTTACGTTTGGCGCTGTAAAAATCCAGTCAATGATTTAGTTTACGGCTATGGAGGAGTGAAACTCTATCATCGTTCAATGAAGCAAGCCTTGATAGATAAGCCTGCCATTGATATCGCGACCTCTTTAGGAGTTCATTATCGCCCTGTTCCGACAATAGCATCGATAACCAGTTTTAACACATCCCCTTTTGATAGTTGGCGTTCGGCCTTTCGCGAAGCCGGAAAACTGCAAATCAATTTGTTAAAAAATTCTAAGGATTTGCACTCCGAGCAAAGACTGAAAATTTGGTGTGAAAAGGGGGAAGGTCGGCCATTTGGTCGTTGGTGCCTGCTGGGAGCCAGAGCTGGCAAAGCTTTTATCCTTAAAAATCAAAATCATCCAGAACACTGGTCTCACCTTAATGACTTTGAATGGTTGCGGGGTCTGTTCCCCCTGCAGACTGTCGAGTCTCCTCTCGAGGCTCCACTGTGAAAAAACCATTTTGTCCTCTGCCCTGGGTGATGCTTGCCACTCGTAATGACGGCAAGGTGCGCTTATGTGCTCAGTCTCATTCCAGTCCAGATAAGGGTGTCAACCGTGGTGATGACGGGAAGATCTTCACTATAAATCAATCCACTTTAGCGGAATTAAAAAACTCAAACTTTATGAAGTCAGTGCGCAAAGAGTTTTTGCAAGGACGATTCCCTGAAAGTTGTGGCCGCTGTGCCAAAGAAGTTCAGGCCGGCCTTCGTTCTCGCCCCGATTATGAGTCGGCCAATTGGCAAAATTTTATTGACCTTGAAAAGGCGAGACAGTTGACCCGGAGTGATGGGCATATCGAATCGCCCATTCGTTTTTTAGATCTTCGTTTAGGAAACTTGTGTAACTTAAAATGTCGGACTTGTAACCCAACAGAATCCAGCTCCTGGTATGCCGATCATGTTTCCGTGTGGGGGAAGTCGTTTAAAGGGTTTCAAGGGCAAAAGTTGAGGTTGCACAAAGAGGGTTCTATTTGGCAGGTGCAGGGGGACTCTTTTTGCTGGGGGGAAAATGAAAAAATAGCCCCAGCCTTAAAAGAAGCCCTAGAAACCGTAGAGTTGATTCACTTTTCTGGTGGCGAGCCTTTACTTCTTAAATCTCATTATAAAATTCTAGAGTTTCTCAAAGATATAGGGCGATCGGGTGAAGTGCGCCTTGAATACATAACGAATCTCACCGTTCTGCCCGAGAAAGCCCTCCAACTTTGGCAGGATTTTTTAGACGTGCGGATCGGGATCAGTATTGATGGCGTGGGCGCAGTGAACGACTACGTTCGCTATCCCAGTCGCTGGAACCAAATAGAAAGTCATATGGCCATACTTGACCGGTGGCAAAGACCTGAGTCCATTTGGTATGCGCTGACTTTACATGCTTACAATATTTTTTACCTTCCAGAGTTGATTGAGTGGAGGATTCACAGCCCCTTTCTCAATATTAATAACAGAGAGCCAGACCCATTATTTTCAGTTCACCCCTTACATAACCCCTCTTTTCTGAATATCCAGATGTTACCGAGTCAAGTGAAGAGCAAAGTATCTCAGCGCCTGCAATCTTACCTTGCTAAGGGGAGTCGGGACGGACGATTTGACCAAACACCTTATCCCTATATTACAACGGCAGCGGTAGAGGCTCTTGTGAGTGGTTATATTGATTTTATGAATCAACAGGATCAATCATCATTTTTTACAAAATTCATTGATTATACAGATAGCCTCGACAAGGTTCGAAAGCAATCTATGGCTGAGGCTTTACCAGAGTTCAGTCAATGTTTAAGGCAGGGGTCGTCCTTCCTTGATAGTAGGCTTTAACTCCGTTGCGGATACCAACTCGATTATACAAGCCGTCCACTTCAAAGGACTTCCACTTCTGATCACCGAGAGCAATATGCATGACAGGTGTGGCCTGTAAAGAAAGATCTTTGCAGAAAGCCAGTTGCGAGCCTCGAAACTTTAGCGGAATGTGGTCTACTGAAAAGTGTTTCATCATATAAAGACCTATTTTGGCTGCACACAATACTGAGTGATTATACTGGTTTTGCTGAGAAATACTGCCCTGATTATCAATGCGGCTATAGCGAATGCCTGATCGAATATCACCAAGACCCAGCCCCTTTGTTAAAGAAAAGCAAACGGAAAGGATAGCGGGATGGTCAGCATTAAAATCAATTTGCGCACAGGTGCCAATATAGGCGCAATCAAGAATGACGGGAACATTGAGTTTTAGAGCTTCATCAAGGGTGTGAGAGGTTTGGGGATGAACTTCCCCTGTGGAGCAAAAAGGAGCGCTGACGATGATAAAATCATCGGCTGCCAGCGGTTCATCTTCGATAAATTTCCAATGGGGAAAAACCCTGCGGTGGTAGGCATATTCACCTCGAAAAATTCGCAATCGCCGGCTTCGATACTCAAAGTAGGCCTCATCAAAACTTTGTGTGGTACCGTTGGTAAGATGACGGATGGGAAAAGCATCCAGGCCCCTGATTTTTTGTAAGGAGCTGGATTGTAGCCAGTGATGGTAGGTTTCCAAATACTCCTCGCGAATGCGAAAAGTTTCTGGAGTGTTGATCCAATCCTGCCAAGGGATAGACTTTAAGGCCTTAATGAAGGCGAAGTCGTAGACGGCCGCTGTCTTTTGAGTGATCCAGCCTTGCTGGCTAGCCCATTCCACTGTGATTTCCATGGGCTCAGCTTAGAACTCCTGGGCGATAGGGGTCAACAGACTCTTGCCGGACCCATTGTCAATTATCTTGCGGAGTGCTAGAAACTGATTATGGATATTTTTGATTTCAAAGTTGGGTTGAATTTGCTCCAGTCCTGTTTGCGCGGGCAACGGGAGTCTGACTGGGATTGGAGTGATGCTTTCTCTTCGGGGCAGTTGCAAAGCAAACTCTGGCTTATTCGAGAGGCGGAAAGAGTTTTTCAGGGTCAGTCTTTCCATACAGCCTTTGTTCTCGCGGGATGGGTAGGACTGCTGCCGGCTCTTTGGCTTGAGCAGAAAACCTGTCCCATTCAGCAGTTTCGCTCCTTTGATTGGGATAGCAAGAGCACAGAAGTGGCCGAAGAGATCAACCGCCCCTGGGTGAAGAAAGATTGGACCTTTAAGGCAACAACTCTTGATATCAAAGATTTGCATTTTCCCCTTAGTGAATATCAAACTTTGCGCAAAGATGGTTCGATTTGTTTGATGCACGAGAAGGCAGACTTAATTATTAATACTTCCTGTGAACACATCACTCAATTTCAGAATTGGTTGGAAACCCTTCCTGAAAACGTCCCATTAATTTTGCAGTCTAATAATTTTTCAGGGGGCGAGGGGCATGTCAATTGCTGTAGAGATCTTGCGCACTTTGAAGAGCAGTGTTCGTTTAAAAGAGTTTTGTATAAAGGCACTTTAGCCTTAGATCACTATGACCGCTTTATGATCATTGGAACCCGAGGATAGGCTCTTGCAGGTCCTTCCCGCCACCTTTTCTGAAATAGAACCCATTTGGAGAGAAAAGCTATGGCCTGGCCGACAGAGCCCGATTAGGACCCATAGCAGTATGAAGTTGCAAGGGAGCTATGACATGGAGATTTACAAGAATCCTGTACACTTTTGGAAGATTCTTGACGGTGAGGGAAGAGTGATTGGGGTCAACAGTGGGTTTGTAAGTGGCAAGGATAGCTATCGCTCGCGAGGACTATTTGTTGAAACCGATTGGCGAGGACGGGGATTTGCAAAGCGGCTGCTCAAAGCGACTGAAGCTCAGGCTATAGTCTTTGATAAAAAAATTCTTTGGAGTTTTGCCCGTGGCTCTGCCCTGAAAGTTTACCAGAGTGTTGGCTTTGAGGTGGTTGGAGAAGATGTCGGGCAAATCGGTGAATTTGGTCCTAATTTTTATGTGGCTAAAAAGTTATAGAATATTTTGATGAAGTCGAGGGATGGATTGTGACAGGCTTTGTCCGCGCATTTCGTCTAATTTTTCAGAAAAGTTTTTAAATTTCTCTAGATATTGGCTCTGATCTTTCTTCCACAAGTAGGTGCGGATGCCCTCGATCCCATTTATGGTTTTTTCGATGGATACCTCACTCCAGCCTTGCTTTTTCCAATTTCGCAAAAGGTCTATACAATGCTCAAGATGGTGATCAGCTTCTTCTTTGCTTTTTTGGTCTAAAATCTGGATATTCAAATAGTGAGGGCGGTGTAAAATATGGCTTGTAAATAGCGGGGCCCAAGCTCGTTGTTTAACAAATTGAAAATCACTATCCACAATCCATTGCAGCAATAGGTCTAAATAAAAGATATTATAAATTTGGATCGTTGGGGCAATCCACATGTCCAAATTTTTTAGACCAAAACTATCAACCGCTTTGATGTTTTTTTCTAAATCTGAAAATTGGCTAGGGTAGCGGATGTAGTCGTTGACTGCACCAAAACCATCGAGACTCACTCCGAGACTCACTTTGCGAAAGGACTTCCATAACTCTAAAATCTCGGAGTTGATAATCGTTAAATTGGTATTGTATTCAATGTTGATTTGTGGCGCCAGACCTTCATCAACGAGCCGTTTTAAAAAATGAAGATGGGGTTCGATGAGTAGAGGCTCACCACCGACAAAATAAATGTACTCTAGGCCTTCCG